>NZ_JBFTSG010000039.1:0-87780 GCF_056399885.1 Cupriavidus sp. 01L45
CAGCGCTTTGAGTTGCTCACGTTCGACCTCATTCAACACGAGTTCCGCCTTTGGTCTTCCTCTCATCACCGCCTCGCCGTTTGCGTGCCTTCAACGCAGACTACAACGTGGCGTCAATAATGCAAGGAACTTCTGACGCGGGACACTAGTGGTGCTTGTCTTCGCCGATCATGGCCAGCGAATTGAAGGTCCGCACGTTGTAGCGGTGCTGGCGCATCACCAGCAGCATGGTCACGCAGACAAAAATGCCGAACGCGACGATGACGATGCCGATGGGCACATTGAGCTTGATCAGCAATGCGTACAGGCACAGCATCAGCAGCACGGAAACGTTCTCGTTGAAGTTCTGCACGGCAATCGAGTGCCCGGCCGATAGCAGCACGTGCCCGCGGTGCTGCAGCAGCGCGTTCATCGGCACCACGAAGTAGCCGGACATGCCGCCCACCAGCATCAGGAACACGTAGGCGATGGCCATGTACAACGGCATGTGCATGCCGAAGAACTGGAACGTAATGTCGGGCATGCTGTTCTTGGTGTAGAAGGCCATCAGCATCACCACCACGCCCATCGCCACGCCGAAGGGCAGCACCGACAGCGACTTGCGCAGGGGAATGCGCATGGCCGCCATGATCGCGCCGACCGCGACGCCCACTGCCACCACGGCCTGCAGCAGCGCGCCTTGCGAGAGGTTCAGGCTGAGCGACTTCTCTGCCCATTTCAACACGATGAACTGCAGCGTGGCGCCGGCGCCCCAGAACAGCGTGGTCACGGCCAGCGAGATCTGGCCCAGCTTGTCGCGCCACAGCGCGGTAAAGCAGTYGGCGAATTCGGCAATCAGCTTGATCGGGTTCTTTTCCTGCTGCGGGTAACGCGCGCCGGTCTCGGGAATGAACAGGTTGAAGATGGCTGCGATCACGTAGAACAGCATGATCACCACCATCGCAGCCTCGGCCGGCGTATTGATGCCGGTATTGACGCCGGGTACGTCGATGCCCAGCAGAAGTTGCGAGATGTGCACCGAGATCAGCGCGCCACCCACCACGGTGCCGAGGATGATCGAGCCCACGGTCAGGCCTTCGATCCAGCCATTGGCGGCCACCAGCTTTTCGGGGGGGAGCAGTTCGGTGAGGATGCCGTACTTGGCGGGCGAGTAGGCCGCCGCGCCGAATCCGACGATGCCATAGGCCAGCAGCGGGTGCAGCCCGAACATCATGATGGCGCARCCRMCGATCTTGATGGYGTTSGTGATSARCATSACCTTGCCCTTGGGCATGGAGTCCGCGAAGGCGCCCACGAAGGCGGCCAGCACGACGTAGGAGAGCACGAAGAACAACTTGAGCAGCGGGGTCATCCACTGCGGGGAATGCAGTTCGGTGAGAAGGGCGATGGCGGCGATGAGCAGCGCATTGTCGGCCAGCGATGAGAAGAACTGCGCCGCCATGATGGTATARAAACCCTTCTTCATACTTTSGACTCTATCTCCATCGCTATTACCGTACGTGACTGGCACCAGCGCGCCGCTCGGCGCCGTTGTTGCCTGTAGGGAACCTGGGCCCGCGTCGTTGTCAAAGTGATGCTCGTGCCAACCCCGGGAGTGCCGCGCAGTTTGCCTGACCGTGTTTGACATATTGCATCACTTTTAAAACATGGCCGGAACGTCCGGCTTTATAACACGAAAATAAGGCGATTCCGAGCATCCACGGGCCGCCGGTTGGACAACGCAAGCGCGCCGCGATTCCCTAAATGTTTGCTCTAATGTGTTCAAATAACGTCTGTGCAACGTGCCGCGCGTACCGGGTCTTCCCGGATATGGTGCAACCATCGGGCGGGGGCATTCAGGCCAGACAGCCAGGATCCCTGCCGCGCCACCGCGCCGCAAGCCTCTAGAAGCGATCTCATGCCAAGACCCATTCACGCCGTCATTCACCAACCGGCCCTGGCCAACAACCTGGACGTTGTGCGCCGTTGCGCACCCCAGTCGCGGGTCTGGGCCGTGATCAAGGCCAACGCCTATGGCCACGGCATCCGCCGTGCTTTCGCCGGCCTGCGCGCCGCCGACGGTTTCGGCCTGCTCGACCTGAACGAAGCCGTGCTGTTGCGCGAGCTGGGCTGGCAGGGCCCGATCCTGCTGCTGGAGGGCTTCTTCCAGCCGCAGGATGTGGCCCTGCTGGAGCAGTACCGCCTCACCACCGTGGTGCACTGCGACGAACAACTCCGCATGCTGGAAGTGGCGCGGCCCAAGGGTCCGCTGGCGATCCAGCTCAAGCTCAATACCGGCATGAACCGCCTGGGCTTCCGCCCGGAGCAATACCGGACCGCCTGGGAGCGTGCGCGAACCCTCTCATGCGTGGGCAGTATCGTGCATATGACCCATTTCTCGGACGCCGACAGCGCGCGCGGCATCGCGCACCAGATGGAAGTGTTCGACGCCACCACCGCGAACCTGCCGGGCGAGGCCAGCTTGTCCAACTCCGCCGCCACGCTGTGGCATCCGCAGGCCCACCGCGCCTGGGTCCGGCCAGGGGTGGTGCTGTACGGCGCATCGCCCTCGGGCCAGGCGGCCGATGTGTCCAGCTTCGGCCTGCAGCCGGCCATGTCGCTGCACAGCGAGCTGATCTCGATACAGGACCTCCAGCCGGGCGATACCGTTGGCTACGGTTCGCTGTTCAAGGCCGAGCGGCCGATGCGCATCGGCGTGGTGGCCTGCGGCTATGCCGACGGCTATCCTCGGCATGCGGCGGGCTGGGGCGACAACCCGGCGCCGGTGCTGGTCGACGGCGTGCGCACCCGTCTGGTGGGCCGGGTCTCCATGGATATGATCTGCGTCGACCTGACCCCTTGCCCCAAGGCCAAGGTGGGCAGTCCCGTGACCCTGTGGGGCCAGGGCTTGCCGATCGACGACGTCGCCGCCGCCAGCGGTACCGTGGGCTACGAGCTGATGTGCGCGCTGTCGCTCCGCGTGCCGGTGACTGTGGCGACGCTGACCGCGCCCGAGCAGCCTGCACTGGCCTGAGCGGCCGCGCGGAGCGCTGCCACATCCAGCCCGGCCGGTCCGTTCGCGGGCAGGCCGGGGCGGCTCCGGGCCGCGCATGTGCTCCGCATTGAAGGCGCGGCTCACCCACGTGCGTGTACCCGCCACATCCCCCCATTCCCGAGGACTCCAGTTGGCCAAGCCCAAGAACGTCTACACCTGCACCGAATGCGGCGGCACCTCGCCACGCTGGCAAGGCCAGTGCCCGCAGTGCCAGCAATGGAACACCCTGGTGGAGACCGTGGCGGAAACCGGCTCGGCCAAGCGCTTCCAGCCGCTGGCGGCTTCCGCGATGGTGCAGCGCCTGTCGGAAATCGACGCCGCCGACGTGCCGCGTTTCTCCAGCGGCATCGATGAGTTCGACCGCGTGCTGGGCGGCGGCCTGGTTTCCGGCGGCGTGGTGCTGATCGGCGGCGATCCCGGCATCGGCAAGTCCACCCTGCTGTTGCAGGCGCTGGCCAACCTGGCCGCTGAGCGGCGCGTGCTGTACGTCAGCGGCGAGGAGTCCGGCGCGCAGATTGCGTTGCGCGCGCAGCGCCTCGGCGTTGACAGTCCGCACCTGGCGCTGCTGGCTGAGATCCAGCTGGAAAAGATCCAGGCCACGCTGGAGGCGGAGAAGCCCGAGGTGGCGGTGATCGATTCGATCCAGACCTTGTTCTCGGAGGCGCTGACCTCGGCGCCCGGCTCGGTGGCCCAGGTGCGCGAGTGCGCGGCCCAGCTCACCCGCATCGCCAAGAGCACGGGTACCACCATCATCCTGGTCGGGCACGTGACCAAGGACGGCAGCCTGGCCGGCCCGCGCGTGCTGGAGCATATCGTCGATACCGTTTTGTATTTCGAGGGCGACACGCATTCCTCGCACCGCCTGATCCGCGCCTTCAAGAACCGCTTCGGCGCGGTCAACGAGCTGGGCGTGTTCGCCATGACCGAGCGTGGCCTGCGCGGCGTCAGCAATCCCTCCGCGCTGTTCCTGTCGCAGCACGAGCAGGTGGTGCCCGGCTCCTGCGTGCTGGTGACGCAGGAGGGCACGCGGCCGCTGCTGGTGGAGGTACAGGCGCTGGTGGATACCGCGCACGTGCCGAATCCCCGGCGCCTGGCCGTGGGGCTGGAGCAGAACCGGCTGGCCATGCTGCTGGCGGTGTTGCACCGCCATGCCGGCATTGCCTGCTTCGACCAGGACGTGTTTCTCAACGCCGTGGGCGGGGTCAAGATCTCCGAGCCGGCGGCCGACCTGGCGGTGCTGCTGGCTATCCATTCCTCCATGCGCAACAAGCCGCTGCCGCGCGGGCTGGTGGTCTTCGGCGAAGTCGGCCTGGCCGGCGAGATCCGTCCCAGCCCGCGCGGGCAGGAACGCTTGCGCGAAGCGGCCAAGCTTGGCTTCTCGATGGCGGTGATTCCCAAGGCCAATGCGCCCAAGCAGAAGATCGACGGGCTGGAGGTGATGGCGGTGGAGCGGCTGGAACAGGCAATCGACCGGGTCCGGCACCTGGAGTGAGGGCGCCAGCCCTTTCCCGACCCCCTCCAGTGGCAATTTTGGGTATATTCCGAAGCACTTTTTCAATCGGAGTTCATCCATGCGCATTTTCAACGTCCATCGCCGCCACGGCATGATCGCCGCGATCGGCTGCGGCGCAGCATTGCTGCACGCGGCTGCAGCCGCAGCCGATGGCGCCAGGCCGTTCTTCGACGCGGCGCTGTGCAAGCCGGCCTACACGACCAAGGCCGCCACCGCGCTCTACGAGGCCGCCGAGAAGCTCGCCAAGCCGGATCTGTCCAGGCTGGGCGCGGCCATCTACAAGCTGCCGCTGCCCATCGCGCAGGACGGCTTCGCTAGCGATGAAGTGATATTCGCCGGTACGTCGGTGGGTGTGCTGGTGCAGGGCCAGCAGGCCGAAGCGCTGGCCGCGCGCTACCAGCTCAAGCAAGAGACTTCGACCTTGCTGGGCACCGCCACCAAGGGTTTTGCCCGCGCTCTGCCGGCCGCTCAGCAGCCCCTGCCCAGTCTCGGCACCGTTTCCATCGTGGCGCGCGAAAGCGCCGCGCTGCCGGGCAAGACACTGTTGATTTGCGAGCTCGTCAGCCATCAGGACGCGCAGGCGCTGAAAGCCTACGAGCGCAGCCAGGCCGGGCAGGGCGCGGCCGCGCGCTAAGCCGGGAGATATCGTCAACATGCCCGATCGACAGACTTCCCTGTCAGGCGCGGCCGGTAATGAGCCGGTCGTCCTGGACACTGCCCGCCTGCGCTTGCGCCAGTGGCGCGAGGCGGATTTCGCGCCCTTTGCCGCGCTCAATGCCGATCCGGTGGTGATGGCGTGCTTTCCGGCGCCGCTGGACCGCGCCGCCAGCGACGCCACGGCGTTGCGTTGCCAGTCGCTGATCGCGGCGCGCGGCTGGGGCTTCTGGGCGGTCGAGCGCAAGGAGGATGGTGCCTTTATCGGCTTCGTCGGCCTGCATGAGCCTGCCGCGACGCTGCCGTTCTCCCCCTGCGTGGAAATCGGCTGGCGCCTGGCGCGGGCGCACTGGGGGCAGGGCTATGCCGCGGAGGCGGCGCGGGCAGCGCTGCAATTTGGCTTCGGGCGGCTGGCGCTGGCGGAGATCGTCTCGTTCACCGCGCTGCCCAATGTGCGTTCCCGCGCCGTGATGGAGCGGCTGGGCATGGTGGCGGACGGCACCTTCGAGCACCCTGCGCTCGCGCAAGACAGCCCGCTGCTGTTGCACTGGCTGTACCGCATGTCAGCGCAGCGCTGGCAATCGCTGTCCGGCAACGTCCGCGCACCCTGACGGCGGCGCGCTCGCGGGAGGCTGGCCGCTTACTGTGGCGGTTTCCACCCGCCTTGCGCGAGCCATGCGCCAGCCTGTTTTGCGGGCGCCTGAGCGTGGCCCTGCGCGCCGCGTGGCCTGCGTCAATCCGCCGCAAGCGGCGTCGGGCCCGTCGCGCGGGATTGTGGGGGCGTCTTTCGCAAAATCGGTAATAATGTGCCTCGTATTGCGCGGACGGCAACGCCGTCCGGCGCACCGATGGAGGGCCTCGCGGTGCCTGTCTAGCGCTTCGACGGGTGCCGCCCGGCCATTTTTTTGCTAGTGAGCCATGCAAGCCAATTCCCGTAGTTTCTTTCTGCTGATCGCCGCGATTTCCTTCGGGCTGGTCGGCTATGCCCTCTACCTGCAGCATGTCGAGGGGTACCAGCCGTGCCCGCTGTGCGTGATGCAGCGTTTTGCCTTCGTGGCAATCGGCCTGTTCTCGCTGCTGGCCGCCATCGCGCAGAACACGCGCAGCCTGTGGCAAGGGTTGGGCATGCTGTCCGGTGTGGCTGGCATCGCGGTGGCGGGCTATCACGTGTCGCTGTTGCTGAATCCCAAGGCCAGCTGCGGCATCGATCCGCTGGAGAACTGGGTCAACCGGTTGCCCACGGCCAAGGTCCTGCCGCAGGTGTTCTTCTCGGATGGCATGTGCACCACGCCGCTGCCCCCGATCTTCGGCCTGTCGATCCCGGCGTGGTCGCTGATCTGGCTGTTTATCCTGACCGCCACGCTGGCGGTGGGCATGATCCGGCGCGAGAAAAACTTCCGCTGATCTGCCTGGCGCGGCCGGCTGCTGCCGGCGCGCGCTTCCCGGGGGCTGGCGCCCCCGGCATCCCTCGCAGGCTTACACGATCTGTTCGATCTGCTCCTGCAGTTCGAGCCAGCGCTCCTCCAGCGTGTCCAGCTCGCCGCCGACTTCGCCCTGGCGCTTGAGCATCTCCATCAGCCTGGCCTTGTTGGCTTCCGCATAACTGGTCTCGTCGGCCATGAAGGCGTCGATCTCGGTCTTGGCCTGTTGCAGCACGGCCATGCGCTTCTCCACCTTTTCCAGTTCCTTGGTCAGCGGCTTGCGCAACTGCGTCAGGCGCTGGCGCTCGTCCGCTTCGGCGCGGCGCTGGTCGCGGCGGTTGGCGTTCGATGTGGCCGAGGCATCGCCGTCCGCCGGCGCGTGCGAGGCGCTGGCCGCGTTGCGCTTGGCGGCGGCTTGCTGCAGCAGCCAGTCGCGATAGTCGTCCAGGTCGCCGTCGAAGGGTTTGATGGTGCCGTCCGCTACCAGGATGAACTGGTCGGTGGTGGCGCGCAGCAGGTGCCGGTCGTGCGAGACCACGATCAGCGTGCCCTCGAACTGCGCCAGCGCCATGGTGAGTGCTTCGCGGGTGTCGAGGTCCAGGTGGTTGGTCGGTTCGTCGAGCAGCAGCAGGTTGGGCTTCTGCCAGACGATCAGCGACAGCGCCAGGCGTGCCTTCTCGCCTCCGGAGAACGGCTCGATCGATGCGGTGGCCATGTCGCCGCGGAAATTGAAGCTGCCGAGGAAGTCGCGCAGCTCCTGCTCGCGCGTGTCCGGCGCGAGCCGCGCCAGGTGCTGCAGCGGCGAGTCCTGGTCGCGCAGCGTTTCCAGCTGGTGCTGGGCGAAATAGCCGATCTGCAGCCCCTTGCCCAGGCGCAGCGTGCCGGCCAGCGCTTCCTGCGAGCCGGCCAGCGTCTTCACCAGCGTCGACTTGCCCTGGCCGTTGGCGCCCAGCAGGCCGATGCGCTGGCCGGTCTGGATCGATAGCGTGAGGTTATGCAGGATGGTCACGGGCGGCGCGTCCGGCGCGGGGGCGGGGTAGCCGCAGTCCACGCCTTCCAGCACCATCATCGGGTTGGGCGCCGAATCCGGCTCGCGGAACTCGAAGGCAAAGCCCGCGGCGATATGCACCGGCGCCAGCCGCTCCATCTTCTCCAGCGCCTTGACCCGGCTCTGTGCCTGGCGCGCCTTGCTGGCCTTGGCCTTGAAGCGGGTGATGAAGGACTCGAGGTGGGCGATTTCCTTTTGCTGGCGCGAGTAGGCGGACTGTTGCAAGGCCATCTGCTGCAGGCGCAGCGTCTCGAACTGGCTGTAGTTGCCGCCGTAGCGGCGCAGCTGCTGGTTCTCGATATGCACCGTGACGTTGCAGATCGCATCGAGGAACTCGCGATCGTGGGAAATCATCACCAGCGTGCCGGGATAGCGCGCCAGCCAGTCTTCCAGCCAGACGATGGCATCCAGATCCAGGTGATTGGTGGGTTCGTCTAGCAGCAGCAGGTCGGACGGGCACATCAGCGCCTGCGCCAGGTTCAGCCGCATGCGCCAGCCGCCCGAGAAGGAGGCCACCGGCTGCGACACCTGCGGCAGCGTGAAGCCCAGGCCCAGCAGCAGCGCTTCGGCGCGCGCCGGCGCGGTGTAGCCATCGGCGTCGGCAAACGCCGCGTGGGCGTCGCCCTCCGCGGTGCCGTCGCCGCTGGCCTGGGCCGCGGCGATGCGCGCTTCGATATCGCGCAGCTGGGTGTCGCCGTCGATGACGTATTCCACCGCGCTGCGCATCACGGCCGGGGTTTCCTGCGCCACATGGGCGGTGCGCCACTGCGGCGGGATCGCCACGTCGCCGCCGTCCGCCTGCAACTCGCCGCGCAGCATGGCGAACAAGGTCGACTTGCCGCTGCCGTTGGCGCCGACAAGGCCGACGCGCTCGCCGGGGTTCAGCGTCACGCTGGTGTGGTCGAACAGCACCTTGGTGCCGCGCTGGAGGACTAGCTGGTCGATTCGGATCACGGGAGGGAGAGGCTGGAGAAGGGCGGGTCTGGGCGTTCGGTCAATCCGGCCCCGGCATGGCACGGGGCAACCCGGCATTGTAGCCGCTTCGTATGCCGATACCTCCGGAACGCGCAACGCGCTGCGCCAGCCCTTCATCAATGTGGATTGCGCGCCGCACGGTGCCAGGCCGGCCGATAGCGGTCATAGGTGAAAACCCTTGGGCTGGTAAAACTCTATTTTCATGGCACGCGCTTTGCGTGTAAATTTATTTACATCGATGCGCACCGGATGAAGGCCTGGTTTCCGGCGCGCGCATCTCCAACCAACCAAAGGCGCGCGCCATGTCCAACGGTACCCAAGGCTCTCCCGGCATGACTGCCCCTGACGGTGGCAATGGCGGTAACGGTGGCAATGGCAACGCTTCAATCACGGAGCGTATTGCCCGCGCCCTGCCCACGCTGACGCCGGCGCACCAGCGCATGGCGGAGTACGTGCTGGGCAACCCGTTCCGTGCCGCCACCATGCGTATCGACGAATTCGCCGATGCCGTGGAGGTGTCCGTGGCCACCGCCAATCGCTTCGCGCGTGCGCTGGGATTCGAGGGCTTTCCGCAATTTCGCGCCGAACTGGTGCGCGGTTTCGAAGCCACTCTTGCACCCGTTGAGAAACTACGCACCGAACTGGCGCGTCCGGCCACGGTGGCCGAAGTGTTCGCCGCCTCGCTGGAAGAGGACGTGCGCAACCTGGAAGCCTCGCGCCGCGCGCTTGACGCCGAGACCTGCGAACGCGCGGTGGAGGCCATCCTGGCTGCCGAGCGCATCTTCGTGGTGGGCTTCGGCGCCAGCGGCTTTCTCGCCGGGTTGTTGCAACATGGGCTGGACATGTCCTGCCGCACGGTGATTTCGGTATCCGGTGCCGGTGGCGCGTCCACCGCCGCGCGCCAGTTGTTCAAGCTGCAGCGCAGCGACCTGCTGATCGTGATCGGTTTCCCGCGCTACGTGTACGACACCGTGACCATTGCCCGGCGCGCCCGCTCGCGTGGCGCGCGCATCCTGGCGCTGACCGACGCGCCCACCTCGCCGCTGGCGTCGCTCGCCGATATCGCGCTGTATGCGCATACCGGCCGCCAGCTTTCCGCCAACTCGGACGCCGCGGTGCTTGCCTACATCGAAGCGCTGTGCGGCGCCGTGGCCTACCGCGCCGCGCACGCCGTGAAGGCGGCCGCCGAGATGACCGAGTTCCTGCTGCCGTGGCTGCACGGCGCCCCGCCCGGACAAGGGCGCGACGCGCGCGAGCCGCGCCAGGACGAGGCTGCCGAAGGCCGCGCCAGGCGTGCCCCGGCACGCCGCAAGAACACTACCCCGAACGCATCGTGAATCCAATGAACACCCCAGTCATCGCCATCCACGGCGGCGCCGGCACCATCACCCGTGCCGCCATGAACCCCGCCAAGGAGGCCGAATACACCGCCGCGCTCAGCGCCGTGCTTGAAGCCGGCCAGCGTGTGCTGGCCGATGGCGGCAGCGCGCTCGACGCCGTGACCGAGGCCGTGCGCCTGCTTGAGGATTGCCCGCTGTTCAATGCGGGCAAGGGCGCCGTGCTGACCCACGCCGGTACCTATGAGCTGGACGCCGCCATCATGGACGGCGCCACGCTGGGCGCCGGCGCCGTGGCCTGTGTCAAGCGGCTGCGCAATCCGGTGCTGGCCGCGCGCGCGGTCATGGAAAAGAGCGAGCATGTGCTGTTCGCCGGCGAGGGCGCAGAGTCATTTGCGCAAGCGCAGGGCCTGGAGCTTGTCACGCCCGGCTACTACTTCACGCAGGCGCGCACCGATCAGTGGGAACGCGCCCGCGCAGCCAGCGGCATGACCCTGCTGGACCACGATGCCGCCACGCTGGCCGCCGAGCCGATCGACCCGGACAACAAGTTCGGCACGGTAGGCGCCGTTGCGTTCGACGCGCAAGGGCGCCTTGCCGCGGCGACCTCAACCGGGGGCGTTACCAACAAGCAGGTGGGCCGGGTGGGCGATACGCCCATCGTCGGCGCCGGCTGCTTTGCTGACGACGTGGCCGCGGTTTCCACCACCGGTACCGGCGAAATGTTCATCCGCACGGTGGCCGCCTACGACGTGGCGGCGCAGATGCGCTACGCCGGCCTGCCGCTGGAGGAAGCCGCGCGCCGGGTGGTGATGGACAAGCTGCCCGCCATCCATGGCCGCGGCGGCCTGATCGCGGTGGACCGCGAAGGCAACGTCACGCTGCCCTTCAATACCGAAGGCATGTACCGCGGTTTCGCCCGGGTGGGCGAAGCGGCCAACGTGTGGATCTACGGGTGAGCGTGCCAGGGCACGGCATCCGCACCGCACCAGGCAAAGCATCAAGCAAAGCATCAACCTAGGCACTAAGGGGGCCCAGTGGCTGCATCCTCTTCCAAGTCGACCATCGTCCTGCCACCGCAACGGGTGGTTTCCGTCAACGATCTCAGCGTGCGTTTCTCCACCTCGGAGCGCACGGTGGACGCGGTGCGCAACCTGTCCTTCCACGTCGATCGCGGCGAAACGCTGGCCGTGGTGGGCGAATCGGGCTCGGGCAAGTCGGTGACCTCCCTCGCGCTGATGCGCCTGGTGGAACACGGCGGCGGCAAGATCGCCAGCGGCAGCATGGCGCTGCGCCGCCGCAATGGCGCGGTGCTCGATCTCGCCACGGCCGACGGCGCCACCATGCGCGGCGTGCGCGGCAGCGACGTGGCGATGATCTTCCAGGAGCCGATGACCTCGCTCAACCCGGTGTTCCCGGTCGGCGAGCAGATTGCCGAATCGATCCGCCTGCACCAGGGCAAGAGCCGCGCCGAGGCGCGCGCCGAAGCGCTGCGCATGCTGGAGATCGTGCGCATTCCCGAAGCGCGCCGCGTGCTGGACCGCTTCCCGCACCAGCTCTCCGGCGGCATGCGCCAGCGCGTGATGATCGCCATGGCGCTGTCGTGCAAGCCGGCGCTGCTGATTGCCGACGAGCCCACCACGGCGCTCGACGTAACCATCCAGGCCGAGATCCTGCAATTGATCCGCAACCTGCAGGCCGAGATGGACATGGCCGTGGTCTTCATCACCCACGACATGGGCGTGGTGGCGGAAGTGGCCGACCGCGTGCTGGTGATGTTCCGCGGTGAGAAGGTGGAGGAGGGCACGTCCGAACAGGTGTTCGGCAAGCCGGCGCATCCGTACACCCGCGCCCTGCTGTCCGCCGTGCCCAAGCTGGGCGCCATGCGTGGCACCGACTGGCCGGCCAAGTTCCCGCTGGTGCAACTGGAAGAGGGCGAGCCGGTGGCGCCGGTGCCGCAGGACACGGTGCCGGCGCACGCCTCGCCCATCCTGCGCGTGCGCGACCTGGTGACCCGCTTCGACGTGCCGGGCGGCCTGCTGGGCCGCGTGGCGCGCCGCGTGCATGCGGTGGAGCGGGTGAGCTTCGACCTCTACCCCGGCGAGACGCTGGCGCTGGTGGGTGAGTCCGGTTGCGGCAAGTCCACCACCGGGCGCTCGCTGCTGCGCCTGGTCGACAGCCAGAGCGGCACCATCGAGTTCAACGGGCAGGACATCAGCCAGATGCGCGGCGGCGCCCTGCAGACCCTGCGCCGCAATATCCAGTTCATCTTCCAGGACCCGTTCGCCTCGCTCGATCCGCGCGTGCCGGTGGGCTACTCCATCATGGAGCCGCTGCTGGTGCACAAGGTCGCCAGCGGCAAGGAGGCCGAGCAACGGGTGGCGTGGCTGCTGGAGAAGGTCGGCCTGCCTGCGGCGCATGCCTCGCGCTATCCGCATGAGTTCTCGGGCGGCCAGCGCCAGCGCATCTGCATTGCCCGCGCCCTGGCGCTCAACCCGAAGGTGGTGGTGGCCGACGAATCGGTCTCCGCGCTCGATGTCTCCATCCAGGCGCAGATCGTCAACCTGATGCTCGACCTGCAGCGCGAACTGGGCATCGCCTTCCTGTTTATCTCGCACGACATGGCGGTGGTGGAGCGTGTGAGCCACCGCGTGGCGGTGATGTACCTGGGCCAGATCGTCGAGATCGGCCCGCGCCGCGCGATCTTCGAGAACCCGCAGCACCCGTACACCAGGAAGCTGATGTCGGCCGTGCCGATCGCCGATCCGGCGCGCCGCCACCTCAAGCGCGAGCCGCTCTCGGACGAGATGCCCAGCCCGATCCGCGCGCTCGGCGACGAGCCGCTGGTTCAGCCCCTGGTGGCGGTTGGCGGCAATGCCGCTTCCCATCATTTTGTAGCCCGGCACGCCATTGGCGGCGCTTATTGAACCTAAGCATGAACCGAAGAATTTCCCAAGGAGAATCGATGATGTCCCGTTTGGTCCCTTCGAAGCTGATCGCCGGTGGCCTGGCCCTGGCCGCGCTAGGCGCAGGTCCCGCCTTTGCCGCCAAGGATGCCGTGATGGYGGTGTATTCCACCTTCACCACGCTCGACCCGTACGACGCCAACGACACGCTGTCGCAAGCCGCCGCCAAGTCCTTCTACCAGGGCCTGTTCGGCTTCGACAAGGACATGAAGCTGATCAACGTGCTGGCCGAGAGCTATGAAGCCAGCAAGGACGGCCTGACGTACACCATCAAGCTGAAGAAGAACGTCAAGTTCCACGACGGCACCACCTTCGATGCCGCCGCAGTCAAGGCCAACTTCGACCGCGTCACCAACCCGGCCAACAAGCTCAAGCGCTACACGCTGTTCAACCGCGTGGCCAAGACCGACGTGGTCGACGCCAACACCGTCAAGGTCACGCTGAAGGAGCCGTTCTCGCCGTTCATCAACGTGCTGGCCCACCCGTCCGCCGTGATGATCTCGCCCGCCGCGCTGCAGAAGTACGGCAAGGACATCGCCTTCCACCCGGTCGGCACCGGCCCGTTCGAGTTCGTCGAGTGGAAGCAGCCCGATCACCTGAAGGGCAAGAAGTTCGCCGGCTTCTGGAAGACCGGCTATCCCAAGATCGACACCATCACCTGGAAGCCGGTGGTGGACAACAACACCCGCGCCGCCATCATGCAGACCGGCGAAGCGGACTTCGCCTTCAGCATTCCGTTCGAGCAGGCGGCCGTGCTCAAGGGCAGCGCCAAGGTAGACCTGATCGCCTCGCCGTCGATCATCCAGCGCTACCTGACCATGAACACCATGGTCAAGCCGTTCAACGACCCGAAGGTGCGCCAGGCCATCAATTACGCCATCAACAAGGAAGCGCTGGCCAAGGTCGCGTTTGCCGGCTACGCCACGCCGTCCGATGGCGTGGTGCCCGCGGGCGTGGACTATGCCGAGAAGCTGGGCCCGTGGCCGTATGACCCGGCCAAGGCGCGCGCGCTGCTGAAGGAAGCCGGCTACCCGAACGGCTTCGAGACCACGCTGTGGTCCGCCTACAACCACACCACCGCGCAGAAGGTGATCCAGTTCGTGCAGCAGCAGTTGCAGCAGGTCGGCATCAAGGCGCAGGTGCAGGCGCTCGAAGCCGGCCAGCGCGTGGAGAAGGTGGAGAGCGTGCAGAAGCCGGAAGACGCCGGCGTGCGCATGTACTACGTGGGTTGGTCGTCGTCGACCGGCGAGTCGGACTGGGCGCTGCGCCCGCTGCTGGCTTCCGAGTCGATGCCGCCCAAGCTGCTGAACACCGCCTACTACAAGAACGACCAGGTCGACGCCGACATCGCCGGCGCGCTGCGCACCACCGACCGCGGCGAGAAGGCCCGCCTGTACAAGGATGCGCAGGAACACATCTGGAAGGATGCGCCCTGGGCCTTCCTGGTGACCGAGAAGGTGCTGTTCGCGCGCGCCAAGCGCCTGACCGGCGCCTACGTGATGCCCGACGGTTCGTTCAGCTTCGACGAGATCGATATCAAGCAGTAAGAGTAAGCGTATCGGCACGACGCGTGGCGCGTCCCACAAGCAGGCGCCACGCTCTCAGCCATCGCTTGGCGGTACAGCGCAGTAAGCCGTGCACGGCCGCCTGCCCACAGATGCGGGGGCAGGGCGGGCGGCCCGCGGTCTCTAATCATCCGGTGCTTCATGCTGAACTACTTTCTTAAACGATTCCTGGGCGTGATCCCCACATTGCTGATCGTGGCAGTGCTGGTGTTCCTGTTCGTCCACCTGTTGCCGGGCGATCCCGCCCGGCTCGCGGCCGGCCCCGAGGCTGACCAGACCACGGTGGAACTGGTACGCCGCGATCTCGGCCTGGACAAGCCGCTGCCCGAGCAGTTCGTGAACTTCTTCTCGAACGCGCTGCGCTGGGAGTTCGGCAATTCGCTGCGCACCAAGCGCCCGGTCAGCGAGGAAATCGGCGACCGCTTCAAGCCGACGCTGTACCTGACGCTGGCCTCGATGGTGTGGGCAGTAATCTTCGGCATGGTGATCGGGATCAGTTCGGCGGTCTGGCGCAATCGCTGGCCCGACCGTTTCGGCATGACGCTGGCGGTGTCGGGCATTTCCTTTCCCGCCTTCGCGCTCGGCATGCTGCTGATGGAAGTGTTCTCGGTGCAACTGGGCTGGCTGCCGTCGATCGGCGCCGATACCTGGAAGCACTACATCTTGCCGTCCATCACGCTGGGCGCCGCGGTGGCCGCCGTGATGGCCCGCTTCACCCGCGCCTCCTTCGTCGAAGTGCTGAACGAGGATTTCGTGCGCACCGCGCGGGCCAAGGGCGTGGGCGAGTTCCTGGTGGTGGCCAAGCACTGCCTGCGCAACGCCATGATTCCGGTGGTCACCATGATGGGCCTGCAGTTCGGCTTCCTGCTGGGCGGCTCGATCGTGGTGGAGAAGGTGTTCAACTGGCCTGGCCTCGGACGCCTGCTGGTGGACGCGGTCGAGATGCGCGACTACCCGGTCATCCAGGCCGAGGTGCTGCTGTTCTCGCTCGAGTTCATCCTGATCAACCTGGTGGTCGACGTGTTGTACACCGTCATCAACCCCGCCATTCGTTACAAGTAAGTGAGGCCGGCATGACCCAGCTTTCCACGCCCGCCAACGGCGACACCGCCATCCCGGCCGCAGCCGCCACGCAAGAAGCCGTGCGTACGCCCTGGACCGAGTTCTGGCGCAAATTCCGCAAGCAGCACCTGGCGCTCGGCGCCGGCGTGTTCGTGCTGCTGCTGGTGGCGGTGGCGGTCCTCGCGCCGCACCTGGTGCCTTACGACCCGGAGAATTTCTTCGACTATGACGCGCTCAATGCCGGCCCCTCCGCCGCGCATTGGTTCGGCGTCGATTCGCTCGGACGCGATATTTTCAGCCGCATCCTGGCCGGCGCCCGCATCTCGCTGGCGGCCGGCTTCTTCTCGGTCATCATCGGCGCCATCGTCGGTACCGTGCTGGGTTTGCTGGCCGGTTACTACGAGGGTTGGTGGGACCGCATCGTGATGCGCATCTCCGACGTCCTGTTCGCTTTCCCCGGCATCCTGCTGGCGATCGGCATCGTCGCCATCCTCGGCAACGGCATGACCAACGTGATCTTCGCGGTGGCGGTGTTCAGCATCCCGGCCTTTGCCCGCCTGGTGCGCGGCAATACGCTGATGCTCAAGCGCCTGACCTATGTGGAAGCCGCGCGCAGCATCGGCGCGTCCGACTTCACCATCCTGATGCGGCACATCCTGCCGGGCACCATCTCGTCCATCGTGGTGTATTTCTCGATGCGTATCGGCACCTCGATCATCACCGCGGCCAGCCTGTCTTTCCTCGGGCTCGGCGCGCAGCCGCCCACGCCGGAGTGGGGCGCGATGCTCAACGAAGCCCGCGCCGACATGGTGACCGCGCCGCACGTGGCGATCTTCCCCAGCCTTGCCATTTTCCTGACCGTGCTGGCGTTCAACCTGCTGGGCGACGGGCTGCGCGACGCGCTGGATCCGAAGATCGACCGGCGCTAAGGAACGCACGCAGATGTCCGCATGCATGCCGCATATCGGCGCGTTGCCAGCCGGCGCGCGCAACAGCATCACCGACGTGCCGGGGGTGACGGTGGGCCAATGCACGCTGGCCGACGGCGCCTGCCAGACCGGCGTGACGGTGGTGCTGCCGCATAGCGGCAACTTGTTTACCGACAAGGTGCCGGCCGCCGCGACCGTGCTCAATGGCTTCGGCAAGAGCGTGGGCCTGGTGCAGGTGGAAGAGCTCGGCGTGCTGGAGACGCCCATCGCGCTGAGCAACACCTTTGCCGTGGGCGCGCTGTCGCAGGCGCAGATCCGGCAGGCGATCGCGGCCAACCCGGAGATCGGCCGCGCCTGGCCCACGGTCAACCCGCTGGTGTTCGAGTGCAACGACGGCTACCTGAACGACATACAGGCCATGGCTGTGCAGGAGGCGCACTATGCGCAGGCTTGCGCCGCGGCCAGCGTGGATTTCGCGCAGGGCGCTGTCGGGGCAGGGCGTGGCATGTCGTCGTTCGGGCTGAAAGGCGGCATCGGCTCCGCGTCCCGCCAGGTGGGCGAATACCATGTGGGCGTGCTGGTGCAGGCGAACTTCGGCACCTTGCCCAATTTCACCGTGGCCGGCGCGCGCCTTGGCGGCGTGCTGGCCGAACGGCTCCAGGCGCATACGCAAGCGCCGGCGGAGTCCGGGCCGGAGAAGGGCTCGATCATCATGATCCTGGCCACCGACGCGCCGCTCGACGCCCGCCAGTTGCGCCGCCTTTCGCTACGCGCGGGCGCGGGCCTGGCGCGTACCGGCTCGGTATTCGGCCACGGCTCGGGCGACATCGCGCTCGCTTTTTCCACCGCCTACACCGTGCCCCAGCAAGCCGGCACGCCCATGCCGGCGCTGGCCATGCTGCATGAAACCGGGCTCGACGCGCTGTTCCATGCCGCCGCCGACAGCGTCGAGCAGGCCATCCTGCATGCGCTGTGGCAGGCGGAAACCGTGCATGGCCGTGATGGACACCAGCGTGTCGCGTTGCGCGAACTGATGCCCGGGCTGCCGCAATGGCTGCAGCGCGCGGCACCGACGAACTGAATCTCCACAAGCTATGAAGATCCTGATTTCCACCGACATCGAAGGCGTAGCCGGGGTTTTCCATCCCGAGCAGACGCGTGCCGGCAACGGCGAGTACGAACGCGCCCGCGCCTGGATGACGGCAGAGGCCAATGCCGCCGTCCAGGGCGCCTTCGCGGGCGGTGCGAGCGATGTGCTGGTCAACGATTCGCACGGTGGCTTTCGCAACCTGCTCCCCGACCAGCTCGACCCGCGCGCGCGGCTGGTGTTGGGCAAGCCGCGCTACCTGGGCATGATGGCCGGCGTGCAGGACTGCGACGGCGTCTTCATGATCGGCTACCACGGCCGCGCGCAGAGCCGCGGCATCCTGGCGCACACCATCAACAGCGGCGCGTTCGCCCGTATCTGGCTCAACGGGCAGGAACTGGGCGAGGCCGGCCTGTACGGCGCGCTGGCGGGCGAATTCGGCGTGCCGGTGCTGATGGCCAGCGGCGACGATGTCTTCGTGGATGAAACCCGCCCGCTGATGCCGTGGGTGCGCTATGTGCAGACCAAGGAAGCCGGCGGCAACGGCAGCGGCACCACGCTGTCGCCTGCCGCCTCGCGCGAGGCCATCGCGGCGGCCGCCGAACTGGCGGTGCGCAATGCGGACGGGCGCCCCCTGAAGATCGAAGGCCCGATCCGTTGCCGCCTGCAGACCCAGAGCCCGGCGTTCGCCGACCTGTTTTGCCAGTGGCCAACGCTGGAGCGCATGGACGGTGTCACGCTGGTGTTCGAGGCTGCCTCGGTGCAGGCGGCCGTGCGCATGCTGAACTGCCTGTCGGCGATGTCGTTCATGCTGAAGTAGGGCATTGGCCAGCCTGCATGGCCGGCGCTGGCGCGATGGTGGACAATAGCGGGTGGCGCGCCGCGGGTGGCGGGCCGTTCGCAGCATCCCGCAGCATCGCGTAGCATCCACCACGCAGCGCGCCGGCCCGGACCGGCAAGCGCGGGCAACCGCAGGCACACGCAGATTCATGATCGCAGTCAACGACGGGAGCTGGACGCCCGTATGCAAGGATTTCGTCGAACCCGGCACGCGCTGCCGGCAGCATGTCGGCCGTGGCCGGCATCACGGCTTCGGCAACGGGCAGGCCTATATCCTGCGTGACGCGCAGGGCCACGAGCACCCCTTCGGCGAAGCCTGCGCGCGTGCCGTGCTGGCCGAACCGGGCTTGCTCGACCTGGTTCCCGACTACACGGAGCGGGATGCAGGCCAGCCCGTGCCCGAGCCCACTGCCGCGGACAACGAGGAATTCGAGGCGCCTACCCCCGCCGTGGTGCGCGCGCGGGCCGTTGCCGGCGGCGGACGTGGCGGCAAGGCTGGCGATGCCGCGCTGCGTCGCGCGGCCGCCATCCGCTACCTGGTCCTGCGCATGGAGAAGGTGGCCGGTGTCCCCCGCGTACAGCCGACCGTGCGGTTTCCGGCGCTGGAAGAGGTCTACCAGGCCTATCTGCAAAGCGGCGAACTGCCGGATGCCCAGGTCAGGCGCATCCTCGCCATCGAGCGCAGCGCGGCCACTCCACCCAAGCTCAAGAGCATCAACCTGCTCGATGTCTACACCGCCCACGTCAAGCTGGAGCGCGTGATCAGGGAATCCAACCGGCTGGAACAGCGCAGGTTCCTGCGCAGCATCCATGACTGGCTGGCGCGGCACTTGGTGCTGTCCGCCGCACAGATCGCTGCCGCGGGCATCCAGATGCATCCACRTGCGTTTCGCTCCCTGTTGCTTCGCGAGGCCCCGCAGGCGGATCCCGACGACGCTAAAGGCATTAAGGATGCCAAGGGTGTCAAGAGTGTCAGGGGCGCCAGGGGCGCCAAGGGCTAGCTGGCCGGCTTCGGGTGGCTTCGGATGGCATTGGCAGGCAAGTTGGCGTTTAATAGCGGCACCCTCACTCCTCGCCAAGCGCGAAATCTGCTGTCATGTCCCTGCACACCAGCTTTTCCCGCAGCTATGCCGAAGCCAGGCAGAAATTCCGCGATGCTGCCCATGCCGCCGGCGCCACGCTGACCGATTTTCCCCATCCCACCAAGCGCGGCAGTGCCGGCGAGGAACTCGCCATGGATGTGGCCTGGGTCGGCGACGCCGAGGCCAGGCGCTTCCTGATGGTGACTTCGGGCATGCATGGCGTGGAGGGTTTCTGCGGTTCAGGGGCGCAGGTCGCCATGCTGGGCGACGCCGCGTTGCTGCAGGCGTGCGCCGATGCCGGCGTGGCGCTGCTGATGGTGCATGCGGTCAATCCCTACGGCTTCTCGCATATGCGGCGCGTCAATGAGGACAATGTCGACCTCAACCGCAATTTCATGGATTTCACCAGGCCGTTGCCGGAGAACGCGCCATACGCCGAAGTGGCGCCCATGCTGTTGCCCGAGCAGTGGCCGCCTTCCGAGGCCGCCCAGGCGGCGCTGATGAAGACCGTGGCCGAGAAGGGCTTGTCCTGGTACCAGGCGGCGGTGAGCGCCGGCCAGTATCAGGCGCCCGAAGGGCTGTTCTTCGGCGGCAACAAGGCAACGTGGAGCAACTACACGCTGCGCCGCATCCTGGCGCGCTTCGGTGCCGGGCGCGAAGCCTTGCGCTGGATCGACCTGCATACCGGTCTGGGGCCTTGGGGCTACGGCGAGCCTATCTATATGGGTCCGGACCGCGAAGAGGAAATCGGCGAGGCGCGCGCCATCTGGGGCAGCAATGTCACTTCGATCTACGACGGCTCGTCGGCATCGGCCAATCTCAACGGCATGGCCTGGATGGCCGCGCCGGAGACGTTGCCGACGCTGGCGTACAACGGCATCGCACTTGAGTTCGGCACCTTGCCTGTCACCGAGGTCCTGGAGGCATTACGTGGCGATCATTGGCTGCACCTGCATCCGGAGGCGGACGAAGGCCAGCGGAACCTGATCCGGCAGGCGATGTGGCATGCCTTCTACGGGGATACCGATGACTGGCGCGAGAGCGTCGTGGAGCAGGTCAGGGAGGCCGTGCTGAAGGGATTGGCGGGGTGGTGAGGGGGTGGCCGCGGAACCGCCTTGCCATACGGCGCGGCGGCTGCCGGTCGCTGATCCCTGCCAAGGACTCTTTCGGCGAGCCTGTAGGAATCCGAAAAAGGCCAGACGTAACGCCGGTTACCGGGGCAGTTGAACCTGCGCGATCTTGCGCTCATATAGTTGCCCGTATCGGCCACGTAAAGGTTGCCGCCGGTGTCCACCGCTATGCCAGGCGGGCTCCTGAACGATGCGGCCGGCCCGGCGCCATCGGCTCGGCCTCCGGTGCCGGAGCCGAGCCAGGGTGGTGACCACGTCAGCGGGAGTGATCCAGCGGATCGTGTGGTCACGCGTGCGATGCGGTCACTGTGGCGCGCGGACTGGCGTGATCTTGCGGACCATGTTGTTGTTCGCATCGCTCACATAGACGCTGCCGCCAGCGTCGACCGCGACGGCGGTCGGGTTCCTGAACGACGCGGCGGAGCCGGTGCCATCGGCCTGGCCCGAGGTGGGGGATCCGGCCAGGGTGGTGACCACGCCGGCGKGCGAGATCCTGCGGATTGCGCTGTTGAACGTATCGGCCACGTAGACGTGGCCGATGGCGTCAACCGCGATGCCGTAAGGACCGTTGAACGACGCGGCGGAGCCGGTGCCGTCGGCGAAGCCCGAGGCGGTGGAGCCGGCCAGGGTGGTGACGGCGCCAGCGGGCGAGACTTTGCGGATCATATGGTTGCCCATATCGGCCACGTAAAGGTTGCCGCCCGCGTCCACCGCCACGGCAGCCGGATTTTTGAACGACGCGGCGGAGCCGGTGCCGTCGGCGTGGCCTGATGCGGCGGAGCCGGCCAGGGTGGTGACCACGCCAGCGGGCGAGATCCTGCGGATCATGTGGTTGCCTGAATCGGCCAAATAGAGGTTGCCAGCGGCATCCACCGCCAGGCCGGCCGGGGTGTGGAACGACGCGGCGGAGCCGGTGCCGTCGGCGTAGCCTGACGCGCCGGAACCGGCCAGGGTGGTGACCACGCCCGCGGGCGAGATCTTGCGGACCACGTTGCCTACCGTCTCGGCCACGTACACGTTGCCATTGCCGTCCACTGCCATGCCGACCGGGGTGTTGAACGACGCGGCGGAGCCGGTGCCGTCGGCGCTGCCTGTGGCGCCGGAGCCGGCCAGGGTGGTGACCACGCCCGCGGGCGAGATCTTGCGGATCATGTTGTTGCTTCTATCGGCCACATAGAGGTAGCCGCTGGCGTCCACCGCCGCGCCGAACGGGAAGTCGAACGACGCGGCGGAGCCGACGCCGTTGGCCGAGCCTGGGGTGGTGGTGCCCGCCACGGTGGTGACTTGCGCCAGCGCCTGCGGGCAGGCGATGGCCACGTTGGTCACATTGGCCGTGGCCGTGCCGCTGCCATTGCCGACGGCGCAGAAATGCCACAGCGGCTGGGTGCCCAGCGTCACCGCATAGCTGGCGTTAAAGGCGATCGGCGTGGCAAAGGTAAAGGGGCCGCTGGCTTTCACCATCAGCGCATCGCTGCCATTGTCGAGCAGCGTGATCGGGGTCCCGTCGGCCAGGCCGGAGACGCTGCCGCCGATGGAGTAGGTCGGTTGCGGCGTGGGAGCGGGACTAGTCGGACCAGTGGAAGACGGGCTGGCGGTTGTGGAGGAACCATCCCCGCCGCAGCCGGCCAGCAGGGCAAGCGTCAACATCAGGCAGGACGGGAGCGCCAGTTTGCTGTATGCGGGAGAAAGGGCTTGCTGGTGTCGCGGGACTTCGGGGTTGGTCTCGCAACGGGTGCGATGGGCTTTATGACGCATGGCGGATAGGAATCAGGTGTCGATAACGACAGCGATCCTATCCAAATGCATCACAGCAAAACTGACAAAAACTGACACCGCCCCACCATGTCAGGCTGGTTGTCGCCTCCGCCGGCTTGATCAGTCAAAACCGCGCGGAGCCGTCGAAAACGGCAGCGCCGCTGGTGCCGGGAAGAAAAAGACCGCAGGAATCCGCGGCCGTGTCTTGAGCAAGCCTTCAACCAGGCAGCGCTTCATAGGTCAGCAGGAACACCTGCTCCTCGCCGGCGCTGACCGGCAGCCAGACGATCTCCAGGTCGGGGAATGCCGCTTCCACGTTGGCATGCTCGTTGCCAATCTCCACCACCAGCGCCCCGCCGGGGTTCAGGTGCGCCTTGGCGCCGGCGATGATGCGGCGGACCACGTCCATGCCGTCGTCGCCACCAGCCAGCGCGATGCGCGGCTCGGCCTGGTATTCGGCCGGCAGCGCTTGCATGGAGGTTTCGTTGACGTAGGGCGGGTTGGTGAGAATCACATCGTATTTGGCGCCCGCGGGCAGCGGTGCGTACAGGTCGCCCTCATACAGGCTGATGCGGTCTTCCATCTTGTAGTCCGCCACATTGCGGCGAGCCACAGCCAGCGCGTCCGGCGAGATGTCGACCGCATCGATGCGGGCCTTCGGCCAGACATGCGCGGCGATGATGGGCAGGCAGCCGGAACCGGTGCACAGTTCCAGCACAGGGCCAATTTCGGCGCTGTCGCCCACCCAGGGTTCCAGTCCTTCCTGCAGCAGTTCACCAATGAAGCTGCGCGGCACGATCACGCGCGCATCCACGTAGAAGCGCAGGCCATGCATGAAGGCCTCGTTGGTAATGTAGGCCGCGGGCACGCGTTCGGTGACGCGGCGCTCGATGACGTTCAGCACGGCCTCGACTTCCTCGGGCAGCAGGCGCGCGTCGAGGAAGGGGTCGAGCGTGTCCAGCGGCAGGTGCAGCGTGTGCAGGACCAGGTAGGCGGCTTCGTCGTAGGCGTTGGCGCTGCCGTGGCCAAAAGACAGCTTGGCTTGGGTGAAGCGCGAGACCGCCAGGCGCAGCAGGTCGCGCACAGTGCGCAGGGGGGAGGGTGTGGCCATGGGTTCTTTCTTGTATCCGGGTGTTCGGGCAATAACGTGATCAGGCGGTCAGGCGATCAGACGTTCCAGCACGCCGCGGTAGATGTTCTTCAGGGGTTCGATAAAGCGCACTTCCACGTGCTCGTCGATCTTGTGGATGCTTGCATTGGGTGGCCCGAACTCGATCACCTGCGGGCAGATCTTGGCGATAAAGCGGCCATCCGAGGTGCCGCCGGTGGTGGACAGTTCGGTCTTGACGCCCGTTTCCGCCGCGATGGCACCGGCCAGCGCATCGGAGAGATCGCCGCGCGCGGTCAGGAAGGGCTCGCCACCCAGGGTCCAGGCCAGGTCGTATTCGAGCTGGTGGCGGTCCAGGATCGCATGCACGCGCGCCTTCAGGCCCTCGGGCGTGCTGGCGGTGGAAAAGCGGAAGTTGAAGTCGATGGTGACGTGGCCGGGAATCACGTTGGTGGCGCCGGTGCCAGCGTGGATATTCGACATCTGCCAGGTGGTCGGCGGGAAGTACTCATTGCCCTCGTCCCAGCGCTCGCCGACCAGTTCGGCCAGCGCGGGCGCGGCCAGATGGATGGGGTTCTTCGCCAGGTGCGGGTAGGCGATATGGCCTTGCACGCCCTTCACGGTGAGCTTGCCCGAGAGCGAGCCGCGGCGGCCGTTCTTGACCATGTCGCCGAGCGTGTCGACCGAGGTGGGCTCGCCGATCACGCAGTAATCAAGCCGCTCGCCGCGCGCCTTCAGCGCTTCGACCACCTTGACGGTGCCGTCGTGCGCGGGGCCTTCCTCGTCGCTGGTGATCAGGAACGCGATGGAGCCGGCGTGATCCGGATGCGCCTTGACGAATTCTTCCACGGCCACTACGAAGCCCGCGATCGAGGTCTTCATGTCGGCGGCGCCGCGGCCGTACAGCTTGCCGTCGCGGTGGGAGGGCAGGAAGGGGTCCGAGCCCCATTGCTCCAGCGGGCCGGTGGGCACCACGTCGGTGTGGCCGGCGAAGGCCAGCAGCTTGCCGTCCTGCCCGCGCGTGCCGCGCTTGACGGCCCACAGGTTGGTCACGCGGAAATCGTCCGGGCCGCTGACGATGGCTTCGCAGGCAAAGCCGAG
This sequence comes from Cupriavidus sp. 01L45, assembly GCF_056399885.1. Classification (NCBI taxonomy): domain Bacteria; kingdom Pseudomonadati; phylum Pseudomonadota; class Betaproteobacteria; order Burkholderiales; family Burkholderiaceae; genus Cupriavidus; species Cupriavidus sp. 01L45. Next base: position 24,608 of record NZ_JBFTSG010000039.1, read on the forward strand.
CGCCTTCAGGCGTGTCTCCAGCACGGCCTGGCAGCCTTCATCGGCGGGCGTGACGGAGCGGCGGCGGATCAGGTCTTCGGTGAGGGCGAGTGTGGGGTTCATGGTGGCAGCGAGGAGGCACGTGGCGCCGGAATCCGGCGGGGTGCATTGTTCGAATCTTGCATCCTGGCAGCGCGCATGTCCTGGCGCTGCCATCGGGCTTAAAAGAGGCTTGCGTAATTATCCGGCGAAAACCCCACGCTGACGCTGCCCTTGTGGGCCAGCACAGGACGCTTGATCAGCGAAGGGCTTTGCTGCATCAGCGCAATCGCGCCGGCTTCCTGCTCGGCGCGGGCCTTGTCGGCGTCCGACAGCGCGCGCCAGGTCGTGCCCTTGCGGTTGAGCAGGCTCGCCAGCGGCACATGCGCGAGCCAGCCCCGCAGCATGGCTTCGTCCACGCCTTGCTTCTTGAAGTCGTGGAAGGTGTAGTCCACGCCGTTGGCTTCGAGCCAGGTGCGGGCTTTCTTGACGGTATCGCAGTTGGGAATGCCGTATAGCAGGACAGTCATGGCGAATTCGGGGCCAGCCGGGGCTAGCGCAGCAAGAGGTTGAGGGCGACCACCAGGCCGGCGAGGCCCAGCGCGAAACCGGCCATGGCCACCGCGGTCATCAGGCGCAGCCGGCGGTCCAGCCGCGCGGCCTCGCGGCGCAGGGCCTCGATGGTGATGGCGTGTTGCTCGGCCAGCAGCTTGACGGCCTCGGCCTGCTGCATGGCGGCGTTTTCCAGGTCGGCGATGCGGGCGGCCGCATCGCGCGAGTCCGGGCCGGGCATGTCGGTGCCGCCATCCTTGCGCTTGCCTTTCTTGAGCTTCTCGATGGTCTTGTTGGCCTGTTCGAGGATCGTGGGCAACAGCGAAAGAACGGTGGTGACGGTGGTCGGGTCCAGGGCCATGAGTCGCTTGCGAAGGGCGGGCCAGCTCATGCCGGCGGCGGTGCCCGTGGAACGGGCACCGTTGGGAAGCGGGGGAAGGGGAGTGCTAGTCTGATCCGGCATTCCGGGTCAGACCGGCCGCGCACGCGCGCGGTTCCGGCTTGCGTCTGCTCCCTCTTTTACTGCCGGCGAAATCAGTCGCCGCGCAGCAGGTCGTTCAGGCTGGTCTTGGCGCGGGTCTGCGCGTCCACCTTCTTGACGATCACGGCGCAGTACAGGCTGTACTTGCCGTCCTTGGACGGCAGGTTGCCCGCCACCACCACCGAGCCAGCCGGCACGCGGCCGTAGTGGATCTCGCCGGTTTCGCGGTCATAGATCTTGGTCGACTGGCCGAGGTACACGCCCATCGAGATCACCGAGTTTTCCTCGATGATCACACCTTCCACCACTTCCGAACGCGCGCCGATGAAGCAGTTGTCTTCGATGATGACCGGGTTGGCCTGCAGCGGCTCGAGCACGCCGCCGATGCCGACGCCGCCGGACAGGTGGACGTTCTTGCCGATCTGGGCGCAGGAACCGACGGTGGCCCAGGTGTCGACCATGGTGCCTTCATCGACGTAGGCGCCGATGTTGACGTACGACGGCATCAGCACGGCGTTCCTGGCGATGAACGAGCCACGGCGGGCCACGGCCGGGGGCACCACGCGGAAGCCGCCCTTGGCGAAATCGTCAGCGGTCCAGTTGGCGAACTTGGTCGGCACCTTGTCGTAGAACTGGGCGAATCCGCCGGCGGACATCGGCGCGTTGTCTTCCAGGCGGAACGACAGCAGCACGGCCTTCTTGATCCACTGGTTGACGATCCATTCCTTGCCTTGCTTCTCGGCCACGCGCAGGGCGCCGGTGTCGAGCTGGCCGATCACGTTGGCGACAGCTTCGCGGATGTCGTTGGGGGCGGACTTGGGCGAGAGGCTTGCGCGGTCTTCCCATGCCTGGTCGATCAGGGCTTGCAGTGCTTGCGTCATATGCGTGTTTTCAGTGGTTGATCGTTGTCTACAACAAAACTCAGTGTGTGGCTTGCACGCGGGGCTCAGCCCAGCGACTTGCAGAAGGCGACGATGCGGCGCGCGCCTTCCAGGCATTCCCCGGGCGTGGCCACCAGCGCCATGCGCACGCGGTTGGCGCCCGGGTTGATGCCGTCGGCCTCGCGCGCCAGGAAGCTGCCCGGCAGCACGGTGACGTTCTGTTCGGCCAGCAGGCGGGCGGCGAATTCGGTATCCGTCAGTCCCGTGCGCGAAACATCCGCCCACAGGTAGAAGCCGGCATCGGGCAGGGCCACGTCCAGCACTTCGGCCAGCATCGGCGTGACTTCGGCGAACTTGCGCACATAGGCGGCGCGGTTGTCGCGCACATGGGCCTCGTCGTTCCAGGCTGCCACGCTGGCTGCCTGCACCGCCGGGTTCATGGCGCCGCCGTGATAGGTACGGTATAGCAGGAATTTCTTCAGCAGGGCGGCGTCGCCCGCCACGAAGCCCGAGCGCAGGCCGGGCACATTGGAGCGCTTGGACAGGCTGGAGAACATCACCAGCCGCTCGAAGGGATGGGTGCCTTCGGCGCGGCCCAGCTTGTGCGCCGCTTCCAGCGCGCCCAATGGCGGCTCGCCTTCCTTGAAATAGATTTCCGAGTAGCACTCGTCCGAGGCGATCACGAAGCCGTGACGGTCGGACAGCGCGAACAGCTCGCGCCAGTCTTCCAGCGACAGCACGGCGCCGGTCGGGTTGCCAGGGGAGCACACATAGACCAGTTGCACCCTGGCCCAGGTGTCGTCGGAGATGCGATCGAAGGCCGGGGCGAAATTGCGCGCCGGGTCGCTGTTGGCGAACACCGGGGTGGCGCCGGCCAGCAGCGCCGCGCCTTCGTAGATCTGGTAGAACGGGTTGGGGCAGAGCACCAGCGCGCCAGGCCGGCTGGCGTCGACCACGGTCTGGGCGAAGGCGAACAGCGCCTCGCGCGAGCCGGTCACCGGCAGGACCTGGGTGGCGGCATTGACCGCCGGCAGGCCGTAGCGGCGCTGCAGCCACGCGGCTATGCACTGTCGTAGTGCGTCCGAACCTGCCGTTGTGGGATAATTCGCCAGTCCCGCAAGTGACTCCGACAGCGCCGTCTTGATGAATTCGGGCGTGGGATGCTTGGGTTCGCCAATGCCGAAGCTGATAGCGGGCAACGCGCCGTTCGGTTTGACGTCAGCCAGCATCACGCGCAGTTTTTCGAACGGATAGGGCTGGAGCAGGTCGAGGCGGGGATTCACGGTCAGGTTCAGGCCGGTAGGGCCAAGCTCAAAGCCGGTCATTATAAAGGATTGCCGGGCTTTCCCGCGCGCCCGCAAGGGCCTGGCGGCGCGCCGGATCCATCAGCGCGGCATGATGCAAGCCCCGCTCGCCTGTAGTCACCCGTCCGGCCCGATGCCGGTTACCGGTGGACGGGGCGCCCGTGTGTCCCTGGACGATTTTCCGATACCGAATACAAACAGGCCGCCCACCCGGCGGCCCTATCTCGCTTTTATGAGCAATCTGCCTGCTTCGCCTGCATCTTCCTGCGCCCCGGCCGGTTCCGAGCCGCATGCCTTCAAATCCACTTTATCCATCCTGCTGGGTGCCTCGGTCTGGGGTATCGCCTGGTTTCCGTACCGGCTGCTGGCAGGCTGGGGGCTGGGCGGCATGACGGCGGCGGCGCTGGTCAGCGCGCTGGCCGCGCTGATCGCACTGGCCGCGTTCGCGCGCCACTTGGGCGGCCTGCGCTGGTCGTGGCTGTTTGTCGCCATCGGGCTGGCGGCCGGCGTGACCAACGCCGGGTTCGTGTGGGGCAGCGTCAACGGCCACGTGATGCGGGTCTTGCTGCTGTTCTACCTGACGCCGGTGTGGACGGCCTTGTTCGCCCGCGCCTTCCTTGGCGAGAAGCTGTCCGCGGCCGGCTTGCTGCTGGTGGCGCTGGCGCTGTTTGGCGCGGGCCTGATGCTGTGGACGCCGGAAGTCGGCCTGCCGCTGCCGACGCATGCCGCCGAATGGTCGGGCCTGATCGGCGGCATGGGATTCGCCGTGAACAATGTGCTGTCGCGCCGGGCCGGCCAGCTCTACCCGGAAATGGATGCGCGCCTGCGCACCGTCATGGTCTACCTGGGTTGCACCGCGGTCGGCTTGCCCTGCGCGCTCTGGCTGGAGCCGGGCGGCGTCGCCTTGGCGCCGGCAATCGGCTGGGGCGGCCTGGCGCTGATGCTGGGCCTGGCCGCCACCCTGGTCCTGAGCAATTCGGTGGTCCAGTACGGGTTGCAGCGCCTTCCGGCCAATCGGGTATCCCTGCTGATGCTGTTCGAGATCGTGATCGCGGCGGTGTCGTCGTGGTGGCTGGCGACCGAGACGCTGAGCTGGAAGGAGGCCGCCGGTGGCCTGTGCATCGTGGCGGCCGGCGCCTTGTCCGGGCTGGTGCACCGCGCCAGGGCCAGCGCCGCCGCCGGCGCGGGTGGAGCCGGGGATCCGGCGCTGCAGCCGCAATAGCCAGCGGCCTGGCCTGGTAAGGGCTTAGTAAAGCATCGCCCGCGAGACAACCGCCACCAGCGGCCTGCGTATCGCGCGTTCGACGCCCGCGGGCAGGTGCAGCGGGCGCAGCAGCATCTTGACTGTCATTTCGATCGGCAGGTTGCGCCGGATTACCGCGCTGACCCTGGAATTGAGCTTGCGCACGTCCTTCTGTGGAATATGCTCGGTGCCGCGCTCGATGCGCAGCACATTGCGCAGTGCGATCTCCGCGTCTTCGTTCTTGATCTCCAGCAGGCGGCGCACCAGCGCGCCCAGCACGCGCAGGCGGCCGAGCCGTTCCGCGGCGTTGAAGCTGTTGAAGTAGCGGTAGAAGTGCTTGTAGTGGCGCACTTCGTCGTTGGCGATGCGGCGCGTCAGGCTGCGCAGCACCGGTTCGTCGCTGGCTTGCTCCAGCGCGCGGTAGAGCGCCGCGGTGCCGGTTTCGACTACGCATCGGGCGGCCATTTCAAGTGCTTCTGACGTCTCAAAATTGTCCACCGAGCAGGTGTGGCGGTATTCCTCGAAGAACCGCGCGTAACCGCGTTCCCAGTCGAACTCCGGCCAGACATGTTCCACGTAACGCCGCAGGGCCAGGCCGTGCTGCAGCTCCTCGGCCTCCCAGTGTTCGGACAGCCAGCCGGAAGCCTCCGGATGGGCGGCGTAATAGCCGGCCAGATTGCCGGCGTAAGTGTCCGAGCCGCTCTCAACGAACGAGGCGGACACCAGCAGGTAGAACAACTCCCGATCGGGCCGCACCCGGGCGATGTCGATCGCCCCGAAATCGATCTGGCTGAGAGACCAGGGCAGCGCTTTTGCCGTGGGACCGGCAGCCTGGCCGGGCGAGCTTTCGTGTGATGTCGCCGGTGTGTAGGCGGTCATGCTGGACACTCCCAGAAGAGTAGCGAGGCAGGCTTCGCGTTGTACCGGCGAGAGATGGCGTACTGGCCTCGGAATGAGGGGCGCAATGGGCATCAAAGATCACGCTGACAGTGAAGAGACTAGCATTAACCCTCGGAAGTTTCCCGCAGGGTGCACAAGGCAGTGTCGTTTCCGGCAATACAAGCGCTCCCTGGCATGCGAAACGTCACCCCGGAGTGTGGGGCTGGGACTGTACAAGGTGCATCGGAAATGGCTCAAACACCATTGGGAAATGGCTTCCGCTTAGCCCGGAAAGCGCGCGGACGCGGAAGGCACGATGGTATGATTAGCGCCAACTATCGGGCACAAGAGCCAGGCATGGGGCGCAAGCGGCACGCGTCGCCTGGCTTCTCGTTGAGCCCGGCTTCCTGAACGCTGCATTACGCTAAATACCCCACGACCAACCGTGCGACTGTCCTCGATCAAACTGGCGGGCTTCAAGTCCTTTGTCGATCCCACCAATTTTCAAGTGCCCGGCCAGCTGGTCGGCATCGTCGGTCCCAACGGCTGCGGCAAGTCGAACATCATCGATGCGGTGCGCTGGGTGCTGGGTGAGTCGCGTGCCTCCGAGCTGCGCGGCGAGTCCATGCAGGACGTGATCTTCAATGGCTCCACGGCCCGCAAGCAGGCCGGGCGCGCCAGCGTCGAACTGGTGTTCGACAACCCCGAGGGGCGTGCCGGCGGGCAATGGAGCCAATATGCCGAGATCGCCGTCAAGCGGGTGCTGACCCGCGACGGCACGTCCTCGTACTACATCAATAACCAGGCCGTGCGCCGCCGCGACATCCAGGACATCTTCCTGGGTACCGGCCTGGGGCCGCGCGCCTACGCCATCATCGGGCAGGGCATGATCTCGCGCATCATCGAGGCCAAGCCCGACGACATGCGGATTTTCCTGGAAGAAGCCGCCGGCGTGTCCAAATACAAGGAACGCCGCCGCGAGACCGAAAACCGCCTGTCCGACACACGCGAGAACCTGACCCGCGTCGAAGACATCCTGCGCGAACTCGGCACCAACCTGGACAAGCTCGAAGGCCAGGCCGAAGTGGCCCAGCGCTTCAAGACGCTGCAGTCCGACGGCGAGGAAAAGCAGCACCTGCTGTGGCTGCTGCGCAAGCGCGAGGCGCAGGCCGAGCAGGAACGGCACACGCGCGCCATCGAACAGGCGCAGATCGATCTCGAAGCCCAGACCGCGCAGTTGCGTCACGTCGAGGCCGAACTCGAAACCATGCGCGCCGCGCATTATGCGGCGTCGGACAACATGCACACCGCGCAGGGCGCGCTGTACGAAGCCAATGCCGAGGTCAGCAAGCTCGAGGCCGAGATCCGCTATGTGGTGGAATCGCGCAATCGCGTGCAGGCGCAGATCGCCGCGTTGACCGCGCAGCGCGAGCAGTGGCAGGGCAAGGCCGAGCAGGCCACCGACGCGCTCGCGCAGGCCGAGGAAGAACTGGCGGTGGCGGAAGGCCGCACCGTCGAGGCACAGGAGGCGGTGGCGCACAAGACCGACGAGCTGCCCACGCTGGAAGCCCAGTGGCGCGATGCCCAGACGCTGTCCAACGAGCAGCGCGCCAGCATCATGCAGGCCGAGCAGGCGCTCAAGCTCGAAGCCGCGCAGCAGCGCAGCGCCGACCAGATGCTGCAGCAGCTGGAACAGCGCCGCGAACGCCTGTCCGGCGAGGAGAAGGGGCTCGACCGCCCGGATGAAATCCGCCTGGAAGAGCAGCGCGCCGAACTGGCCGAGCAGGAAGCCGTGCTGGAAGAAGCGCAGGCCATCCTGGCCGATTCCGCCGAAAGCGTGCCGCGCCTGGACGCCGGGCGCCGCAGCGCGCAGGAACGTGTGCAGAGCGAGGCCGCGGCGATCGCATCGCTGGAAGCCCGCCTGGCCGCGCTGAAGCAGCTCCAGGAAAACGTTCAGACCGAAGGCAAGGTGCAGCCCTGGCTGGCCAAGCACGGCCTGGCCGAACTGCCGCGCCTGTGGAAGAAGGTTCATATCGAGCCGGGCTGGGAAAGCGCGCTGGAATCCGTGCTGCGCGAAAAACTCGCCGCGCTCGAAGTCTCCAACCTGGACTGGATCACGTCCTTCCTGTCCGACGCGCCGCCCGCCAAGCTGGCCTTCTACTCGCCGCCGCCGRCCGCACGCCCGCAGGAAACCCCTGCCGGCCTGCGCCCGCTGATGGCGCTGGTGCAGATCACCGAGCCCGGCATCCGGGCCGTGATGCAAGACTGGCTGGCCGATGTCTATACCGCCACCGACATGGCTTCGGCGCTCGCCCAGCGCGCCACGCTGCCGGAAGGCGCATCTTTTGTCGTGGCCGAGGGCCACCTGGTGGGCCGCAGCTCGGTCCACCTCTACGCTGCCGATTCCGAGCAGGCCGGCATGCTGGCTCGCGAGCAGGAAATCGAGAACCTGCAGAAGCAGGCGCGCGCCCAGATGCTGCTGTCGGATGAGGCCAAGAGCCAGGCGGTACGCGCCGAAGCGGCCTACACCCAGGCCAGCGCCGCTCTGACGGAGGCACGCGGGGGCAGCGAGCAGGCCACCCGCCGCGTGCACGCGCTGCAGATGGACGTGCTCAAGCTGTCGCAGGCCATGGAGCGCTATGCCGCGCGCAGCGGCCAGATCCGCGAGGAGCTGGCGGAAATCGGCGCGCAGATCGAAGAGCAGCGCGCCATCCGCGCCGAATCCGAAGCCAGCTTCGAGCATCACGACGCCGCGCTGGCCGAAATGCAGGCCACGCACGAAGACCACCAGATGGCCTTCGAGGCGCTGGACAGCAAGCTGTCTTCGGCACGGCACCAGTTGCGCGATTTCGAGCGCGCGGCGCAGGAAGCCCTGTTCGCCGAGCGCAATCTCGCCAACCGCATCGAAGAGCTGCGCCGCAATATCCAGACAGCCGGCGACCAGTCGGAGCGCCTTGCCCAGTCGCTGGAAGACGCGCGCGCCGAACTGGAAACCATCAACGAGCAGACCGCCCACACCGGCCTGCAGGATGCGCTGGAGCGCCGTGCCGAGAAGGAAGAAAAGCTCCAGCTCGCCCGCACGGAACTCGATGCGCTGTCAGCGCAGCTGCGCCAGTACGACGACCAGCGCCTGGCCGCCGAACGCAGCCTGCAGCCGCTGCGCGACCGCATCACCGAATACCAGTTGAAGGAACAGGCCGCGCGCCTGAACCAGGAGCAGTTCAGCGAACAACTGACCACCGCCGAGGTGGACGAGGACGCGCTGGCCGAGAAGCTGACCCCGGACCTCAAGCCTTCCTACCTGCAAGGCGAAGTCACCCGCCTGAACAACGCCATCAACGCGCTTGGGCCGGTGAACATGGCGGCGCTGGACGAGCTGGCGGCCGCGCGCGAGCGCAAGACCTTCCTCGATGCGCAATCGGCCGACCTGATCGACGCCATCACCACGCTGGAAGACGCGATCCACAAGATCGACCAGGAAACCCGCGCGATGCTGCAGGGGACCTTCGACCAGGTCAACCACCACTTCGGCGAGCTGTTCCCGTCGCTGTTCGGCGGCGGCCAGGCCAAGCTCATCATGACCGGCGACGAAATCCTCGACGCGGGCGTGCAGGTGATGGCGCAGCCGCCAGGCAAGAAGAACTCGACGATTCACCTGCTGTCCGGCGGCGAGAAGGCCCTGACCGCGATTGCGCTGGTGTTCGCCATGTTCCAGCTCAACCCCGCACCGTTCTGCCTGCTCGACGAGGTGGACGCGCCGCTGGACGATGCCAATACCGAGCGCTACGCCAATATGGTGGCGCGCATGTCGGACAAGACCCAGTTTGTTTTCATTTCCCACAATAAAATCGCAATGGAAATGGCACACCAGTTGATTGGCGTGACGATGCAGGAGCAAGGCGTCTCGCGTATCGTCGCCGTGGATATGGACGCAGCGATGTCGATGGCGGAGGCAGCATGACGCTCCAGACTGCCCTTATCGTGGCAGGCATTGTCCTGCTGCTGCTGGTGGTGGCTTATAACCAATGGCAGATCCGCAAGGCGCGCCGCCCGCGCGCGCTGCAGCCCGAGGACGACCTGCCGCCGATGCGCGAGCCGGTGGTCAGCCCGGTGGTGACGCCGGAAGTCAGTGCCAAGCTGCACGAGCCGCCGGCCGCGCATGTCGTCGAGCGGCGCGAGCCCACGCTGTCGGGCTCGCCGCTGGACGCTGCCGCCGTGGCGGCCGGCATGGCCGCCAGTTCGGCGGATGCCGATGAAGCGGTGGCCGACGAAGTCGCCATCGCCGCCGCGCCGGCATCCGGCCATGCCGCCTCGCGCAAGCCAGCGGACGCCGAAGGTGTGCAAGCCGCGGCTGGCCAGCCGGTGGCGCAGGCGCACGCCGAACACGGGGGGCATGCCGAACACGCAGCGCACGAGGAAGGCGAAGGCCACGCGACCGCGCAGCAGGAAGCCGCGCCGCGCAAGGAAGCCTATGTCGAGCCCGCCGTCCCCGACGGCCAGCCCACGCCCGCGGTGATTGATCCGCTGATCGACTGCATCGTGCCGCTGCACCTGGAGCGCAAGAGCTCCGGTGACCGCATCCTGCCGCTCACCGGCCGCCTGCGCCGCGCGGGGACCAAACAGGTGCATATCGAGGGCCTGCGCGCCGAGGCCAATGCGTGGGAAGCGGTCACCGCCGGTCACCAGTACGAAGACCTGCAGGTAGCGGTACAACTCGCCAATCGGGGTGGGGCGCTCAATGCGCTCGAGTTTTCCGAGTTCGTCAACGCGGTGGAAGCGCTGGCGGAGTCGCTCGATGCGTCTGCCGAGCTGCCCGACATGAGCGAGACGGTCGCCAACGGTCGCGAGCTGGATGGGTTTGCCGCAAGCTGCGACGTGCAGCTTGGCGTCAATGTGATCTCCGACGGCGCGCCGTGGTCGGCCGCCTACGTGCAGACTGTGGCGACCCAGGACGGCCTGGTGCTGTCGCGCGACGGCACCCGCTTTACCCGCTACCAGGCCGGCGCCGATGGCGTTCAGCGTGCCTTGTTCACGCTGCAGTTCGGCGACACCAACTTCCTGCGCGACGATCTGACGGCCAAGGCTGGCCGTCAGATCACGCTGCTGCTCGACGTGCCGTCGGCGGCGCAGGCGACCAAGCCGTTCAAGACGGTGTGCGAGTATGGCTACAGCCTGGCGCAGCGCATGGGTGCGCAACTGGTCGACGACAATATGCGGCCGCTGAGCGAGTCGTCCTTCGTCGCCATCTTCGGCCAGCTGCAAACGCTCTACGACAAGCTCGAGGCGCGCGGCATGCCCGCAGGCTCGCCCGTGACCCTACGTTTGTTCAGTCTCTGAAACAGCAGTACGACATCGGATCCGGTCATTCAGCATGAGTTCCCAACGAGAAGGTGCGGCGGCGCAAGCCCCCGCACCTGCCGGCGATTCTCCCGCCGCGCGCGCTGACTGGCTGCGCGCCGAGCTGGAGCGGCATAACTATCAGTATTACGTGCTCGACGCGCCGTCGGTTCCCGATGCGGAATACGACGCGCTGTTCCGCGAGCTGCAGGACATCGAGGCGGCCCATCCCGACTTGCTGACGCCGGAGTCGCCCACCCAGCGCGTGGGCGGACAGCCGCTGTCGGCATTCGACACGGTGCGCCACGCCATTCCGATGCTGTCGCTCAACAACGCCTTCGAAGACGAAGATGTGGTGGCATTCGATCGCCGTTGCGCGCAGGGGCTGGCGCGGACCGCGCCGGCGGAGGGCACGGCCGACCTGTTCGGCACCGCCGATGCCGTGGAATATGCCAGCGAGCTGAAGTTCGATGGCCTGGCCATGTCCTTGCGCTATGAAGACGGCCGGCTGGTGCAGGCCGCCACGCGCGGCGACGGCGAAACCGGCGAAGACGTAACCGTCAATGTCCGCACCATCAAGGCCATTCCGCTGCGTTTGCGCGGGGCGGCGCCGGCGGTGCTGGAAGTGCGCGGCGAGGTCTTCATGTACCGCCGCGAGTTCGACAAGCTCAACGCGCGGCAGGCCGAGGCGGGCGAAAAGACCTTCGTCAATCCGCGCAATGCCGCTGCCGGCAGCCTGCGCCAGCTGGACCCGCGCATCACCGCCAGGCGGCCCCTGTCGTTCTTCGCCTACGGGCTGGGCGAACTGCAGGGCGCGCCGCGTCCCGATACGCACAGCGCCATGCTCGACTGGTTTGCCGGGCTTGGGATGCCGGTCTGCGCGGAACGCGCGGTAGTGCGCGGCGCCGAGGGGCTGCTGGACTTCTACCGTGGCGTGGGCGAGCGCCGTGGCAGCTTGCCGTACGACATCGATGGCGTGGTGTACAAGGTTAATGCGCTGGCGGAGCAGGAGCAGCTCGGTTTCGTGTCGCGCGCGCCGCGCTTTGCCCTGGCGCACAAGTTTCCCGCCCAGGAAATGACCACGGTGGTCGAGGACATTGAAGTGCAGGTTGGCCGCACCGGCGCCATCACGCCGGTGGCACGGCTGGCGCCGGTGTTCGTGGGCGGCGTGACCGTGACCAATGCCACGCTGCACAACGAGGACGAGATCCGCCGCAAGGACGTCCATATCGGCGATACCGTGATCGTGCGGCGCGCCGGCGATGTGATTCCGGAAGTGGTGGCGGTGGTGCCGGAGCGCCGGCCCGCCGATGCCCGCGCCTTTGTCATGCCGACAACGTGCCCCGTGTGCGGATCGCATATCGAAAAGCTGGAAGGCGAGGTGATCGCGCGCTGCACCGGCGGGCTGATCTGCGCGGCGCAGCGCAAGCAGGCGCTGCTGCATTTCGCGCAACGCCGCGCCATGGATATCGAGGGCCTGGGCGATAAGGTAGTCGAGCAACTGGTCGACCTGGGCATCGTGCATACGCCCGCCGACCTGTACAAGCTCGGCGTCGCCAAGCTGGCAGCGCTGGACCGGATGGCCGACAAGTCGGCCACCAACCTGGTGGCGGCCATCGAAGTGTCGCGTGAGACCACGCTTAACCGCTTCATCTTCGCGCTGGGCATCCGCCATGTGGGCGAGGCGACGGCCAAGGACCTGGCCAAGCACTTCGGCAAGCTGGATGGCCTGCTGGCCGCCGATGAGGCCGCCTTGCTGGAGGTCAACGACGTAGGCCCGGTGGTGGCGCAGTCGATCGCCAACTTCCTTGCCGAGCCGCACAATGTGGAAGTCATCGAGCAATTGCGCGCGGCCGGCGTGCACTGGCAGGAAAGCGAACCGGCGGCGCGCGCCGCGCCCGCGCCGCTGGCCGGCAAGACCTTCGTGCTCACCGGCACGCTGCCCACGCTGTCGCGCGAGGCCGCCAAGGAAATGCTGGAAGCCGCCGGCGCCAAGGTGGCCGGTTCGGTGTCGAAGAAGACCGACTACGTGGTGGCCGGCGCGGAAGCTGGCAGCAAACTGGAAAAGGCCGAGGCGCTCGGCGTGCCCGTGCTTGACGAGGCCGCCATGCTGGCCTTGCTGGCCGAGATTCAAACCGGAGATCAAGGATGATCCGTGACATTCTAAAGATGGGCGACCCACGCCTGCTGCAGGTAGCGCGCCCGGTCACGCGCTTCAATACGCCGGAGTTGCGGCTGCTGATCGACGATATGTTCGACACCATGGATCACGCCAACGGCGCTGGCCTCGCCGCGCCGCAGATCGGCGTGGACCTCCAGGTGGTGATCTTCGGTTTCGATCGCAATCCGCGCTATCCGGATGCGCCGACCGTGCCCAAGACCGTGCTGATCAATCCCGAGCTGACGCCGATTGGCGAGGAGCAGGACGAGGCCTGGGAAGGCTGCCTGTCGGTACCGGGCTTGCGTGGCGTGGTGCCTCGCTATACCCGGCTGAAGTACACCGGATTCGACATGATGGGGGCGCGCATCGAGCGGGTGGCGGAGGACTTCCATGCGCGGGTGGTGCAGCATGAATGCGATCACCTGCAGGGTATCCTTTATCCCATGCGAGTGCGGGATTTCACGCGATTCGGCTTTACCGAGGTACTGTTCCCCGAGTTGCCTCCCAATAGCGACGACTGATCGCTTCGCCCGGCGCGGCGGGGGCCTTCCCGTCGCCGCGCTTCCTGGCGCGGTGCGACTTCACCAACGAGAATGGAGCGGCGGCCAGGCGTTGTGCCGCTTCGGTATCAGGAGACGGGACATGAGGACATTGCGCCGTGGGCGTTACGCGCCGATCGCGCTGCTTGCGCTCGCGGTCGCCGCGCWGTTCGGCTGCGCGGCGACCGGCGTGGACAACGGTGCCGCGCAGGCCAGGCCGGCAACCGCCGCGGCGCCACAGGCGGCGGCCTCCCACTGGCAGCGCGTAAAGCTTGGCACGGGCGCGCAGACCTACGATTTCCCGGTCTATGCCAACCATCCGCTGGACGGTGATCTGAGCGGCATCCGCGAGGTGATCTTTGTTCAGCACGGGCTGCAGCGTAACGGCGACGACTACTTCGCCGCCGGCGCGGACTTGCTCAGGCAAACCGGCCGCAATCCCGACGAGGTGCTGCTGCTGGCGCCCAATTTCCCCGGCACGCCGGACGTGGCCAAGGGCAAGGTCTTCGACCATATGCCGGTGTGGAGCGTGCAGGGCTGGATGGGCGGCGAGGATGCCCTCAACCCACCGTACTCGACCAGCTCGCTGCAGGTGCTGGACGATCTCGTCGGCATGGTGACCGACAAGCGCCGCTTCCCGGCCGTGACCCGCGTAACGATTGCCGGCCATTCGGGCGGCGCGCAACTGGTGCACCGCTATGCGGTACTGAACAATGTCGACGAGCGCATTCGCGCGGGCGGTATCGACCTGCGCTACGTGGTGGCGAATCCTTCGTCGTATCTCTATTTCACGCCGGAGCGCCCGAGCGGCAAGGGCTTCGCACGCTATGACACGGCCATTTGCGCGGACTACGACAAATACCGGTACGGCATGCGCGACATGGTGCCGTATGCGCGCGGCGCGACGGGCGACGCGCTGTTCCGCCGCTATCTGCAGCGCCAGGTGACCTATCTGGTGGGGACGGAAGACAACGACCCCAACCACCGCGTGCTCGACAAGGCCTGCGGCGCCGAAGCCGAAGGCCCGACCAGGCTGGAGCGGGCGCGCGGCTACCTGCGCTACGAGCGCTATCTTGCCGCCCCGTTGGGCAGCCAGCGCCCGCCGGTCCGCCACCAGGCCTTCGAGGTGGTCGGCGTCGGCCATAACCAGGGGCGCATGCTTGGCTCGCAATGCGGGGCGAAAGCGGTATTCGGGCTGGCGGAGACGGCCAATGCCGATGGCGCGGCTTGCCGGGCGCCGCAGCTATGAGGTGACGGGAGTGGGGCAGGGCGCTGGCACGCGCCGATCAGTGTGAACGCTGGCGGCCACCTGGCCGCCAGCGTTCAGGGCAAGGCGCTCAGAACTTCTCGAACGCGCCGAGGAAGCGCCACTGGCCGACCGGCAGGTCGCCCAGCACGATGCGGCCCATGCGCACGCGCTTCAGGCCCACGACCCGCAGGCCGACCTGTTCGCACATGCGGCGGATCTGCCGCTTCTTGCCCTCGCGCAGCACGAAGCGCAATTGCTCCTCGTTCTGCCAGCTGACCTTGGCCGGCTTGAGCGCCTCGCCGTCCAGGGACAGGCCGTGGCGCAGCTTCTCGATCAGCTCCGCGGGGAAGACTTTCGAGATATCGCGCTCGACCAGGCCTTCGGGCGAATCCCAGCTCACCCGCACCAGGTATTCCTTCTCCACCGTCGAGTCTTCACCGATCAGGTGGCGCGCAACGCGGCCGTCCTGGGTCAGCACCAGCAGGCCGGTGGAGTCGATGTCGAGCCGGCCGGCGGGGGCCAGGCTCTTGCGCTGCCACGGGGCGAAGCGCTTGCGGGTGGGGTCGAGTTCCCACTGGTTCTCCGGCGCGAACAGCACCGCGGCCGGCTCATAGCCGTCCTCGGCCTGGCCCGACACGTAGCCGACGGGCTTGTGCAGCAACACGGTCACGCGTTCGCCCTGCTCGGAGCGGGCAGCCTGGTGGATCTCGATGTTGGCGTCCGGGCTGATGCGCGAGCCGAGTTCAGTGACGGGCTGGCCGTCGACCAGCACCCAGCCGCGCGGAATCCATTCGTCGGCTTCGCGGCGCGAGCACAGGCCGAGTTCCGACATCCGCTTGGACAGGCGTACCAGGCCATCGGAGCTGGGCTGGGGCGCATGCCGCGCGGGCGCGGCGCGCTCCGCGCCCGTGCCCTGGCCGGCATCGTGCGCGCGGCGCGGACGGCTTTGTCCTTCGCCGGGGGCGAAGTTGCGCGGGCGATCATTGCCTTCGCCGGCAAAGCGGCGCGGRCGATCCTGGCYTTCACCGGGGGCGAAACGGCGCAGACGATCCTGACCTTCGCCGGGGGTGAAGCGGCGCGGACGATCCTGACCTTCTCCAGGGGTGAAGCGGCGGGGGCGATCCTGGCCTTCGCCGGGGGCGAAACGGCGCGGACGATCCTGGCCTTCACCGGAGTCGAAACGGCGCGGGCGATCATTACTTTCGCCAGCAAAGCGGCGGGGACGATCCTGACCTTCGCCAGGGCCGAAACGGCGGGGGCGATCCTGGCCTTCACCGGGGGTGAAACGGCGCGGGCGGTCCTGGCCTTCACCGGGACCGAAATTGCGCGGGCGATCATTRCCTTCGCCAGCAAAGCGGCGGGGACGATCCTGACCTTCGCCGGGGCCGAAACGGCGGGGGCGATCCTGGCCTTCACCGGGGGTGAAACGGCGCGGGCGGTCCTGACCCTCACCTGAGTCGAAACGGCGCGGGCGATCCTGGCCTTCGCCAGCAAAGCGGCGGGGACGATCCTGGCCTTCACCGGGGGGGAAACGGCGCGGGCGGTCCTGGCCTTCGCCAGCAAAGCGCCGCGGACGATCCTGCCCTTCGCCTGAACCGAAACGGCGCGGACGGTCGTCGCCTTCGCCGGCAAAGCGGCGGGGACGGTCCTGGCCTTCACCGGTGCGCGGGCCACGTGGCGGGCGCTGGGCACCGTCTTCCGCCTTCTTGCGCGAGCGCTCGCCGCCGCCGGCGCGCTCCTGTGCCTGCTTGATGCCGTCGACCACGGCGCGTACGCGACCGCGGTTCAGGTCTGACACGCGCACCGGCCGGGTGGCGCCGGGTTTGCGGGCGTTGCCTTCGGAGGCGGCCTTGATGCCCAGCGTCTTGCGCTTGGGCGAATTGCTATCGGTCATATCTTCTATGTGGGGCGTCCGGCCTAGATGGCCAGCGCCGCCAGCAGGTCCTGTTCGAGCTGTAACTGCAGTTTGTTATCCGAGGCGAGGCGGCTGCCGTCGACCAGGAAAACGTCTTCCACCCGCTCACCGAGCGTGTTGATGCGGGCGGTATGCACCGAGATGCGATGTTTGGCCAATACGCGCGAGATGGCGTACAAAAGACCGGTGCGGTCGTTGGCCGAGAGCGACAGCAGGTAATACTGGCCGCGCTCGTCGGCACGCAGGTCGACACGCGGCTTGATCGGGAAGCTGCGCGACTGGCGCGACAGCCGTCCCTGGGTGGGTTCCGGCAGGGCAGCCTGCTGCTGCAGGCGCTCGGCCAGTTCGTGCTCTACCAGCGCAATGATGTCGCGGTAATTGCCGCTCGCATCGCTGCTGATGCCCGGATCGGTTACCTGGAAGGTATCGAGCGCGTAGCCGTGCCGGGTGGTGTGGATCTTGGCTTCCTGGATGGAGAAGCTCTTGCGTTCGAAATAGCCGCAGATGCGGGCGAATACGTCGGGCTGGTCCTTGACGTAGACCGCTACCTGCAGGCCTTCGCCGGCGGGCGACAGGCGCGCCTTGACCACCGGCGTTGGGCTGTCCACCTTGTTGTACAGGTGGCGCGTGAGCCAGGCGATGTCGCGCGCATCGTGGCGCAGGAAAAAGGCGACGTCGAGCTGGGCCCACAGCGGCTTGCCCAGTTCCGGGTCAAACGCCTTGAGCCGTAGCTGGGCGATCGTGTCGTCCCTGCGCTGCGCCCACAGCGAATGCGGATCGACGCGGGCGCCGCCCAGCACGCGCAGCGTGATGCGGTAGAGGTCTTCCAGCAGTTTGCCTTTCCACGCGTTCCACACCTTGGGGCTGGTGCCGCGGATATCGGCCACGGTCAGCAGGTAGAGCGCGGTCAGGTTGCGCTCGGTGCCGACCACCCGCGCGAACGCATGGATCACGTCGGCATCGGTCAGGTCCTGCTTCTGCGCCACATGGCTCATGGTCAGGTGATGCTCGACCAGCCAGGCGATCAGGTCGGTATCCTCGCGGCCGATGCCGTGCTGCTTGCAAAAGCGCCGCGCATCGGCGGTGCCGAGCTTGGAGTGGTCGCCGCCGCGGCCTTTGGCGATATCGTGGAACAGCGCAGCCACCCACAGCACCCAGGGACGGTCGAAGGTTGCCATCAACTGGCTGCAGAAGGGGAACTCGTGGGTGTGCTCGACAATGGCGAAGCGGCGCATGTTGCGCACCACCATCAGGATGTGCTGGTCCACCGTATAGACGTGGAACAGGTCGTGCTGCATCTGCCCGACGATGCGGCGGAAGTTGATCAGGTAGCGGCCCAGCACGCTGGTCTGGTTCATCAGCCGCAGCGCGTGGGTGATGCCCTGCGGCTCCTGCACGATGGCAAGGAACAGGCGGCGGTTTTCCGGATCGTTGCGCCAGCCGGCATCCATCACCGTGCGGGCGTTGTACAGGCCGCGCAGCGTGCGGGGCGACAGGCCCTTGACGCCGGGTGTGCGCTCGTACACCAGGAAGGTTTCCAGGATGGCGTGGGGTTCGCGCTCGTAGAGATCGTCGCTGGTGATCTCCAGCATGCCCTGGCGTTCCACGAAGCGCTCGTTGATGACGCGCGTCACCTTGGATTCGCTGGGGAACAGCATGGCCTCGATATTGAGCAGCAGCACGATATTGAGCTGCGTGACCGCCTTGGCCGCCCAGTAGTAACGGCGCATCAGCTGCTCGCTGGCGCGCTTGTTGTTGTTCTGGCGGTAGCCGAAGGCCTCGGCCAGCGCGGTCTGCAGGTCGAACACCAATACGTCCTGGCGGCGTCCGGCGACCAGGTGCAGGCGCGCGCGGATGGTCTTGAGCAGTCGCTCGTTGCGCGCCAGTTCCTGCGCTTCGCGTTCGCTCAGCAGGTCGCGCTCGAACAGTTCTTTCCAGCTATCCCCCAGGCCCGCCGCCTTGGTCATCCACAGGATGACCTGCAGGTCGCGCAGGCCGCCGGGGCTTTCCTTGCTGTTGGGTTCGAGCGAGTAGGGCGTGTCCTGATATTTGGCATGGCGCTGGCGCATTTCCAGCAGCTTGGCCTGGAAGAAGGCGCGCGGGTCCAGGTCGGCCTGGTAGCGCGTCTGCAGCTCGGTGAAGAGCGCGCGGTTGCCCGTCAGCAGGCGCGCTTCGAGCAGGGACGTCTGGATGGTCACGTCCTGGCGCGATTCGCGGATGCAGTCGTCCACGGTACGCACGGCGGAGCCGATTTCGAGCCCGAGATCCCAGCACAGGCCGATGAACTTCTCCAGCCGTTCGGTGGTGTCCTGGTCGGGTTCCGACGGCAGCAGCAGCAGCACGTCCACGTCGGAATACGGGAACAGTTCGCCGCGCCCGTAGCCCCCCACGGCCACCAGCGCGCTATGCGCCGGCAGGCCCAGTCCGCGCCAGGCTTCGGTCAGCGCGTTGTCCACCGCGCGCCGCAGGCGCGTCAGCAGCTGGCCGACGTGGCCGTGCGCGTTGAAATCCTCGAACACGGCTTGCTTGTCGGCTTTGAGCTGATCGCGAACACGGGTGGCGAGGATGAGTTCCGGCGTGGCGTCCATGGCTGGGGCTGAGTGCATCGAAGGGACGGCTGAAATAAGAAGGGCGCCAACTTTGGCGCCCGTAGCGTCAGGCTGCGACAGAATCCGTAATGAAGGCGGGTGGCGCCTGCGTACCCTCGGAGACCGTCAGCACGTCATAGCCGGTCTCGGTCACCAGGATGGTGTGCTCCCATTGCGCCGACAGGCTGCGGTCGCGGGTCTTGACGGTCCAGTGGTCTGGCATGGTGCGGATGTCGCGCTTGCCGGCGTTGACCATCGGCTCGATCGTGAAGATCATGCCGGCCTGGATCTCCATGCCGGTGCCCGGGCGGCCGTAATGCAGGATCTGCGGGTCTTCGTGGAAGTTCTTGCCGATGCCGTGGCCGCAGTATTCGCGCACCACGGTATAGCCGGCGGCTTCCGCATGGACCTGGATCACATGGCCGATGTCGCCGAGGCGGGCACCGGGGCGCACCTGGGCGATGCCTTTCCACATGCACTCGAACGTGATCTGGGCCAGGCGCTTGGCCAGGATCGAGCCCTCGCCGGCGATGAACATGCGGCTGGTGTCGCCGTAGTAGCCTTCCTTGGTGATCACGGTGATATCGAGATTGACCGCGTCGCCGGACTTCAGCACGCGCTCGCCCGGGATGCCGTGGCAGATCACGTCGTTGACCGAGGTGCAGATGGCGCCAGGGAAGGGGGGGTAGCCCGGGGGCGCATAATTCAGCGGCGCCGGCACCGTGCCCTGCACATCGCGCATATAGGCGTGGCACAGCCGGTCGAGTTCGCCGGTGGTGACGCCCGGCTTGACGAAGGGCGTGATGTAGTCGAGGACCTCGGAGGCCAGCCGGCAGGCTACCCGCATTTGGGCGATGTCGTCGGCGTTCTTGATATGGATGCTCATGCTACTCGCAAAAGTGGCGGCGAAGCCACTGGCTGCGCCTTAATTCGAATCTGAAAGTGGGATTATCGCACCATCGGGCATCGACCGCAGCCGAAAACGGGCTGCGCCGGATGCGGGCGCGGTCCGGGCGGGCGGCGCAAGCGCGGGGAGGCGCGCGAGGCGCCCCGGGGCTTTCCGACGGCTGCCCACCTTCCCCATCATAGTTAGCCTCTTGAGCGAAGTCCTGTTTTGTTGCTACAATCTTGGGCTGGCTTTCTTTCGGCTTTTCGTCACCCGGCGATGCATGCGGTGGCGTGGCTGGTGGTTGCTAGGCCGGGCACGTTACTTGTTGTTGCGTGTTCGCTTTGTTTGCAGGCGCCCGGCGCTTGTGAATTGTTTGAAGTTTGAAATTGCGAGTCCGTCCATCCGGGGTGTTCCTTTTCAGGAATGTCGGGGCGGCCTTCAGACCTAACCCTTTTGGAGATTTTCATGTCCGTTACCATGCGCGAAATGCTGGAAGCCGGTTGCCACTTCGGCCACCAAACCCGCTTCTGGAACCCCAAGATGGCTCCGTACATCTTCGGCCATCGCAACAAGATCCATATTATCAACCTCGAAAAGACGTTGCCGATGTTCCAGGACGCGCTGAAGTACGTGCGTCAACTGGCAGCAAACCGCGGCACCGTGCTGTTCGTGGGCACCAAGCGTCAATCGCGCGAAATCCTGGCTGAAGAAGCAGGCCGCGCAGGCATGCCTTACGTCGACGCCCGCTGGCTCGGCGGCATGATGACCAACTTCAAGACCGTCAAGATCTCGATCAAGCGCCTGAAGGACATGGAAGCCGCCAAGGAAGCCGGCGCGCTGGAAACCATGAGCAAGAAGGAAGCGCTGATGTTCGAGCGCGAAATGGACAAGCTGCAAAAGTCCATCGGCGGCATCAAGGACATGAACGGCGTGCCTGACGCTATCTTCGTGGTCGACGTCGGCTACCACAAGATTGCCGTGACCGAAGCCAAGAAGCTGGGCGTGCCCGTGATCGGCGTGGTCGATACCAACCACTCGCCGGAAGGCATCGACTATGTGATCCCCGGTAACGACGACTCGAGCAAGGCAGTTGCCCTGTACGTGCGCGGCGTGGCCGACGCGATCCTGGAAGGCCGTGCAAACGCCGTGCAGGACGTGGTTGAAGCCGCTCGCGGCGGCGACGATTTCGTCGAAGTCGAAGAAGCCTAAGCGCTTGCTGCCGAAAGGACCCCGTACCGCGCGCACAGCAAGCTGACCATCACCGCTAGCCGACCGGCCCCTGGGCCGGTGCGCTGCGCGCAGCCGGGGCTTTCCGGCAATCAAGGGGGCGAATCTTACGCCCCCTTTTTTCGAATTGTTGTCATCCGCCGCAGGCATCATCTGGCGCGGGTGAAGTTGAACATACCCCCGGTCCCGGGCCCGCCAGATCGATTGCGGGCAGGCCGGGGCGAACCATTCAAGGAGTGACAAATGGCGGCAATTACCGCAAGCATGGTGGCAGAACTGCGCGCAAAGACCGACGCGCCGATGATGGAATGCAAGAAGGCCCTGACCGAGGCCGACGGCAACCTGGAAAAAGCTGAAGAGCTGCTGCGCGTCAAGCTGGGCAACAAGGCCAGCAAGGCCGCTTCGCGCGTCACCGCCGAAGGCGTGGTCGTGTCGTACATCGACGGCAACACCGGTGCGCTGGTGGAACTGAACTGCGAAACCGACTTCGTGTCGAAGAACGACGACTTCCTGGCGTTCTCGGCCAAGGTCGCCGAACTGGTCGCCAAGCAGAACCCGGCCGACGTGGCCGCGCTGTCGGCGCTGGAAATCGACGGTGTTTCCGTTGAAGCCACCCGTACCGCCCTGATCGGCAAGATCGGCGAAAACCTGGCGATCCGCCGCTTCGTGCGCTACGCAAACGGCGGCAAGCTGGCCGCCTACCTGCACGGCACCCGCATCGGCGTGATGGTCGAGTTCGAAGGCGACGAAACCGCTGCCAAGGACGTGGCCATGCACGTTGCCGCGATGAAGCCGGTGTCTCTGTCGTCCGCCGACGTGCCCGCCKAGCTGATCGCCAAGGAGCGCAGCATCGCCGAGCAGAAGGCCGCCGAATCGGGCAAGCCGGCTGAAATCGTCGCCAAGATGGTCGACGGTTCGGTGCAGAAGTACCTGAAGGAAGTGTCGCTGTTCAACCAGGCCTTCGTGAAGAACGACAAGCAGACCGTCGAGCAGATGCTCAAGTCCGTCAACACCACGGTCAAGGGCTTCACCCTGTACGTGGTCGGCGAAGGCATCGAGAAGAAGCAGGACGACTTCGCCGCCGAAGTGGCCGCCCAGGTGGCAGCCGCCCAGAAGGCCTGAAGTCCTGGCGGCCAGGCGGGTACCCGGCAGGGTGCCCCGGCGGCCGCCGTATAATGCCGAGGGGCACCGCGAGGTGCCCCTCGGCACAAATGACCGCGCCACGCTTACCCGTGCGGCGCGGGCGCCGTAGCCCGTTTCCGCGGTCGTCTGACTTGCCGTGCGTTTGCCGTGCAGGAGCAGGCCACCCCGAAAACCGGCTTTTACAGCGGCGGCACGCCGATCCGTGCCGCACGCATTCAAATTTCCGGCTCGCTCGTGCGAGCCGAACCAGCTCCGGGGATCAATATGCCAGCCTATAAGCGCGTCCTACTGAAATTGTCCGGCGAGGCCCTGATGGGCGATGATGCCTTCGGCATCAACCGCGCCACTATCGAGGCCATGGTCAATGATATTGCCGAGATCGTCAGGCTCGGCGTCCAGGTCGCGGTGGTGATTGGCGGCGGCAATATCTTCCGCGGCGTGGCCGGCGGGGCGGCGGGCATGGACCGCGCCACGGCCGACTACATGGGCATGCTGGCCACCATGATGAATGCGCTGGCGCTGCAGGACGCGATGCGCCACGCCGACATCGTGGGCCGCGTGCAATCGGCCCTGCGCATGGACCAGGTGGTCGAGCCTTACATCCGCCCGCGCGCCATCCGCCAGCTGGAAGAGGGCAAGGTGGTGATCTTCGCCGCCGGCACCGGCAATCCCTTTTTCACGACCGACACCGCGGCAGCCCTGCGCGGCGCGGAAATCGGCGCGGAGATCGTGCTCAAGGCAACCAAGGTGGACGGCGTTTATACGGCCGACCCCAAGAAAGACCCCAGCGCCACGCGCTACACGACCATTTCCTTCGACGAGGCCATCTCGCGCAACCTGCAGGTGATGGATGCCACGGCATTTGCCCTTTGCCGCGACCAGAAGCTGCCGATCAAGGTGTTCTCGATTGTGAAGCCGGGTGCGCTCAAGCGCGTGATTCTTGGCGAGGATGAGGGTACGCTGGTGCACGTCTGATCGCTGGCCAGCCGCCGGTGCGTGGCCGCCAGGAGTGGCATGCGGTCCGGCAAAGAGTAGAATGATTCATTTTCGATCCCGGTATCCGGGGTCATGATTACCCGTTTTGGAGGTAAAGATGAGCGTCGCCGACATCAAGAAGAGCGCCGAGCAGAAGATGGTGAAGACCATTGAAGCGTTCAAGGCCGACCTGGCCAAGATTCGCACTGGTCGTGCCCATACGGGTCTGCTTGACCATGTCCAGGTGGATTATTACGGTTCGCCGGTGCCGATCAGCCAGGTGGCCAACGTCGGCCTGGCCGATTCCCGCACCATCAGCGTGCAGCCGTGGGAAAAGAAGATGGTCGGCGCCATCGAGAAGGCTATCCGCGATGCCGATCTCGGCCTGAACCCGGCCACCATGGGCGAAACCATTCGCGTGCCGATGCCCATGCTGACCGAAGAGCGCCGCAAGGAACTCGCCAAGGTCGTCAAGGGCGAGGCCGAGGGTGCCAAGGTCGCCGTGCGCAACCTGCGCCGCGATGCCAACGAGCAGTTCAAGAAGCTGGTCAAGGACAAGTCGATTTCCGAGGATGACGAGCGCCGCGGCCAGGACGACGTCCAGAAGCTGACCGACAAGTTCGTTGCCGAAATCGACAGGATGGTTGCCGAGAAGGACAAGGAGATCATGACGGTGTGACGCAAAGTGCGGCGGCTTGCAAGCCGCCGCTGTGTCCGCTACCGTTTCCAATCATGCATCACATCAGTTCCACGCTTAGCGTCCCCGAATCCACCTATGTGCCCCGTCACGTTGCCATCATCATGGATGGCAACGGCCGTTGGGCGACCCAGCGGCATCTGCCGCGCGTTGCCGGCCACAGCCGTGGCCTGGATGCAGTCCGGGCGGTGGTGGAGGCTTGCGCGGCGCGTGGCGTGCAGTACCTGACCCTGTTCGCGTTCAGTTCCGAGAACTGGCGCCGCCCGGCCGACGAAGTCTCGTTCCTGATGCGGCTGTTCATGACCGCGCTGCGCCGCGAGGTGGTCAAGATGCACGCCAACAACATCCGGGTGAGGGTGGTTGGCGACCTGAGCCGCTTCAGCCCGCGCATCCAGCAGCTGATCGCCGATGCCGAGGCCCGCACGGCCGGCAACACCGGGCTGACAGTGACCATCGCCGCCAATTATGGCGGCCGCTGGGACTTGCTGCAGGCGATGCGCAAGATGCTGGCGCGCTCGCCCATGCTCGAGCCGGAGGCAGTCGATGAAGCCGTACTCGCCCCGCACTTGGCCATGGCCTATGCGCCCGAGCCGGACTTGTTCATCCGTACCGGCGGCGAACAGCGCATCAGCAATTTCCTACTGTGGCAACTGGCATACTCCGAACTTTATTTCACCGATGTGTTCTGGCCGGATTTCGGTGCGGCCGAGCTCGACAAGGCGTTTGCCTCGTACCGGCAGCGCGAGCGCCGTTTCGGCCGTACCAGCGCGCAAGTGGTGGCGCCCTCCGGCCTTTCCGGCACCGCCTGATCGTTTTCTTTTTTCACCGGAACTCCGCAGCGCATGCTCCTTACCCGTGTCATCACCGCCGTATGCTTGTTGCTGCTGATCCTGCCGATCCTCTTCCTGGCGCCGCCGTCGGCGCTGGCCGGCCTGGTGGCGGTGATTGTCGTCCTGGCGGGCTGGGAGTTCGGCAGGCTGATCGGGCTGCGCGGCCCCTGGCCCTATGTCTATGCCCTGGCCTGCCTGGTGGCGCTGATTGGCTGGCATGATGCCGCTGGCCGGCAGGCGCTGACGCTCCTGCTGCAGATCGGCGTGGCTTGCTGGGGTGTGGCGGTGGTCTTGCTGGCACGGGGCGTGCGTCGTGCCACACCGGCCTTTACGCTGCTGGGCGCCATTCTCGGTTTGTTCATGCTGCCCGCCTTCGGCCAGGCCACCCTGATCCTGCGCGAGCTGGGCATCGGGGTGCTGCTGTCGGTGGCAGTGCTGGTCTGGGCGGCCGATATCGGCGCCTATTTCGTCGGCAAGGCCATCGGAAAGCGCAAACTCGCACCCGCCATCAGCCCGGGCAAGTCCTGGGAAGGTGCCTTCGGCGGCTGGGCGCTGGTCCTGGCGATTGCCCTGTCGCTGGCCGCTACCCAGGCTTTTGCGCCGACCTGGTTTTCGCGCATGGCCGGTCATAGCGGCCTGGCCGCCGTGACGCTGCTCTCGACACTGCTGGTGATCGCCAGCGTGGTCGGCGACCTGTTCGAGTCGCTGCTCAAGCGGCAGGTCGGCATGAAGGACAGCAGCAGGCTGTTGCCAGGCCATGGCGGCGTGCTCGATCGCATCGACGCGCTGCTGCCCGTATTCCCGCTGGCCGCGTTGCTGGCCATTTATCTTTGAGTTGATCTGATATGCGTCGTATTACCGTACTGGGTGCCACTGGCTCGATCGGGGACAGCACGCTTGATGTGGTCAAGCGCCACCCCGAACGCTATGCCGTGCATGCGCTGACGGCGCACCGGCAGGTCGACAAGCTGGCCGCCCTGTGCCGCGAGTTCCGCCCGGCCCATGCCGTGGTGGGCACCGCGCAGGCCGCTGGCGAGCTGGAAGCGCTGCTGCGGGCCGATGGCGTCAAGACCGAGGTTGGCTACGGCGAGGCGGCGCTGGAAGCGGTCGCGGCGGATCCGGCGGTCGATTCGGTGATGGCCGCCATCGTCGGCGCTGCCGGGCTGCGCCCCACGCTCGCCGCGGCGCGGGCCGGCAAGCGCGTGCTGCTGGCCAACAAGGAAGCGCTGGTGATGTCGGGCCGGCTCTTCATGGATGCCGTACGCGAGCATGGTGCCACGCTGCTGCCGATCGACAGCGAGCACAATGCCATCTTCCAATGCCTGCCGGCCGACGATCCACGTTTCCGCGCGGGTGTGTCCAAGATCGTGCTGACCGCATCCGGCGGGCCTTTCAGGACCCGCGACCCGGCCACGCTGCGCGATATCTCGCCCGACGAGGCCTGCGCCCACCCTAACTGGGTGATGGGCCGCAAGATCTCGGTGGACTCCGCCACCATGATGAACAAGGGGCTGGAGGTGATCGAGGCGCACTGGCTGTTCGCCGCGCCCGCCGAGCGCATCGAAGTCCTGATCCATCCGCAGAGCATCGTGCATTCCATGGTGTCCTACGCCGACGGTTCGGTGCTGGCCCAGCTCGGCAACCCCGATATGCGCACGCCGATCGCCTACGGGCTGGCGTATCCCGAGCGCATGCGCGCCGGCGTTTCTCCGCTGGATCTCACCCGCGCCGGCGCGCTCACCTTCGAAACCCCGGACCTCGTGCGCTTTCCCTGCCTCGGCCTGGCGTTCGACGCCCTGCGCGCGGGCGGGGTCGCACCGGTGATCCTGAACGCGGCCAACGAGGTCGCGGTCGATGCGTTCCTGCAAGGTCGGATACGGTTCACCGACATCGCGCGCATTGTGGGCGATGTGCTCGGGCAGGCCACGCAAGGCAGCGCCGACACCCTGGAGGGCGTGCTGGACGCCGACCGCGAGGCGCGCCGCCGCGCCGGCGCCTTGCTGGATAGCGCCGGCTCGTGCTGAAACCGGCGGGGGGCGATGCCGGGATCGGCGACAATAGCGGTGTTCCGGCAAATGCCGGACCGCCGGTTGCCGGGCCTGACGCCCGGTGTGTCCTTTGTGCCATCGGGGCGGTAAGCCCCTGACGACAAGCTGCCAGCCATGCAAACCGTAATCGCTTTCGTCGCTGCCCTGTGCATCCTGATCTATTTCCATGAGATGGGGCACTACCTGGCCGCACGCCTGTGCGGAGTCAAGGTGTTGCGTTTCTCGATCGGCTTCGGCCGGCCGCTGCTGCGCTGGGTGTCCAAGGGGCGCGATCGCACCGAATGGACCATCGCCGCGATTCCGCTCGGGGGCTATGTCAAGATGCTCGACGAGCGCGAGAGCGATCCAGAGCATGACGCGCCCATTGATCCGGCGGATTTGCCGCGCGCGTTCAACCGGCAGCCGGTCGGCAAGCGTTTCGCGATTGTCGCGGCCGGGCCGCTGGCCAATTTTGCCCTGGCGGTGGTGCTGTATTTCGTACTGTTTGCCGGCGGCATGCGAGAGGCGGCTCCCATCGTCGCGGCGCCGTCCGCAGGCACGCCCGCGGCAGAGGCGGGCTTGCGGGAGGGCGATCGCGTCCTCGCGTTGCAGGCCAACGGCGAGACCGAGCAGGTGCGTTCCTGGAATGACCTGCGCATGGCCATATTCGCGCAGGGATTCGGCGACGCCAGCGCGGTGCTGCACGTGCRCGCGGCCGACGGCGCTGAGCGCGATGTGAAACTGCCGCGCTTGCCGAATACTGGCGGCAACCCGGAGCAGGATCCGCTTGCCACGCTGGGGCTGGCCCTCAAGGGCGGTCCGGTCACCATTACCGAGGTCCTGCCGGATTCCGCCGCGCAACGCGCCGGCCTGCGCCAGGGCGACCGCGTCGTGGCCTGGCAAGGACAAGCGCTTACCCAGGCCGGCGAACTGATCCGTGGCGTCAGGGCGCGGCCCGGCGCGGAGGTCACGCTCGGCATCGAGCGCGACGGGCGACGCCTGGACGTGCCGGTGAAACTCGACACGGTGCCCGCCGCCGAGGGTGCCAGCGCACCCGCGGCTGGCACCGGCAAGCTGGGTGCCGCGCTGAGCCAGGCGGTCGAGATGGAGACCGTGCGCTACCAGCCGGTCGAAGCGCTGACGCGCTCCATCGGGCAGGTGTGGAGCACCAGCGCGCTCTCGCTCAAGCTGCTTGGCAAGATGCTGGTGGGGCAGGCGTCGCTGCAAAACCTGAGCGGGCCGCTGACCGTGGCGGACTACGCCGGGCGTGCCGCCCACCTCGGATGGCAGCCCTTTGTCGGCTTCCTGGCGTTGGTCAGTGTTAGCCTCGGTGTATTGAATTTGTTACCTATTCCGGTATTGGATGGGGGTCATTTGCTGTATTATTGCGTTGAATTTTTGACTGGCAGGCCCGTACCAGACCATTGGCAGGCTGTGCTGCAGAAGGTCGGCATCGCCTGCGTCTTGCTCCTGACTTCGCTCGCCTTGTTCAACGACGTCAGCCGGCTGTTTCTTGCGCGCGGCTAGACGTAGGTTGCCGGCAGCGGCGTGTCGGTGTCACTGGCACCACGCGCCGGATGCTGAGCCAAGGCGCAGCCCCGTGAAGCATCGGAGCCCAATCCTGCATGGAATCAAAGAGGGGATCAAGATTGATCAGACATAAGCGCATCTCGCTGGGCGTGCTGGCGAGTGCCATCATCGCGGCCTGGACCCCAGTGAGTTGGGCCGCGGAGCCATTCGTCGTCAAGGACATTCGTGTCGAGGGCCTGCAGCGGGTCGAGCCGGGTACGGTGTTCGGCTACCTGCCGGTCAAGGTCGGCGAGACCTTCAGCGACGACAAGGGCGCGGACGCCATTCGTGCCCTGTATAACACCGGGTTCTTCAAGGACGTCCAGATCCGTTCCGAGGACGGCGTGCTGGTGGTCCAGGTGGAAGAGCGTCCCGCCATTTCCCAGCTCGAATTCGTCGGCATCAAGGAGTTCGACAAGGACACCCTGCGCCGCTCGTTGCGCGCGGTGGGCGTGGCCGAAGCCCGGTATTACGACAAGGCCCTGATCGACAAGGCAGAGCAGGAACTCAAGCGCCAGTACGTGGCGCGCGGCTACTATGCCGCCGACGTTCAGACCACGATCACCCCGGTCGACCGCAATCGCGTGTCGGTGGTGTTCAATGTCGACGAAGGCCCGGTGGCCAAGATCCGCCAGATCAATATCGTCGGCAACAAGGCCTTCAAGGAAAGCACGCTGCGCGATGAAATGCAGCTGTCGACCCCGAACTGGCTGTCCTGGTACACCAAGAACGACCTGTATTCCAAGCAGAAGCTCACTGCCGACCTGGAATCGCTGCGTTCGTATTACCTGAACCGCGGCTACCTCGAGTTCGCCATCGAATCGACCCAGGTGTCGATCACGCCGGACAAGAAGGACATCTTCCTGACGCTGAACATCAAGGAAGGCGACCAGTACAAGGTGTCGGACATCCGCCTGGCAGGCGAACTGCTCGGCAAGCAGGCCGAGATGGAAAAGCTGCTCAAGCTGCAGAAGGGCGAGGTCTTTTCATCCGAGAAGCTGACCCAGAGCACCAAGGCCATTACCGATCTGCTGGGCACCTACGGCTATGCGTTCACCACCATCAATCCGCAGCCGCAGATCGACAAGGAAAAGCGCGAGGTCGCGCTGACCCTGATGGTCGATCCGGGCCGTCGCGTCTATGTGCGCCGCGTCAACGTGGTGGGCAACAGCAAGACCCGCGATGAAGTGGTGCGGCGCGAAATGCGCCAGATGGAAAGCTCGTGGTTCGACAGCGAAAAGCTGACCCAGTCGCAGGCGCGTATCAACCGTACCGGCTACTTCACCGATACCAACATCACGACCGAGGACGTGCCCGGCGCGCCCGACCAGGTCGATGTGAACGTCAACGTGACCGAGAAGCCGACCGGGCAGATCAGCCTGGGCCTGGGCTTCTCCTCCACGGACAAGCTGGTGCTGCAGGCCGGCCTGCGCCAGGACAACGTGTTCGGTTCGGGTACCAGCCTGGGCCTGGACGTCAACACCGCGAAGTCCTTCCGCACCATCTCGCTGACGCAGTACGATCCGTACTTCACGGTCGACGGCATCAGCCGCTCGACCGATGTTTACTATCGTACGTCGCGGCCGCTGTACTACACCGGCGACCAGGACTACAAGATCGTGTCGATGGGCGGTGGCTTCAAGTTCGGCGTGCCGTTCTCGGAAGTCGATACGGTGTTCTTCGGTATCGGCTACGAGCGCAGCCAGGTCTACACCTCGGTGAACACGCCGATCCAGTACACCCAGTGGCTGACGAAGATCGGCAAAAACAGCGGCGACCCGATCAACAACTTCCCGTTCACGATCGGCTGGGCCCGCGACCGGCGCGACAGCGCGCTGGTCCCGACCAAGGGACCCTACACGCAGGCCAACCTTGAAGTGGGCGTGCCCGGTGGCGATACGCAGTACTATCGCGCCAGTATCCAGCAGCAGTATTTCTATCCGCTGTCGAAAGCCTTCACGATGGCTTTCAACGGTGAAGTGGCCTACGGTCATGGCTATGGCAACACGCCGTTCCCGGTGTTCAAGAACTTCTACGCCGGCGGTATCGGCTCGGTTCGCGGCTACCAGACCAGCACGCTGGGCCCGAAGGACCAGAACGGCAACCCGACTGGCGGCGCCTCCAAGATGATTGGTAACGTCGAGTTCATCTTCCCGCTGCCGGGTTCGGGCGTGGACCGGACGCTGCGCCTGTTCACCTTCTTCGACTTTGGTAACGTGTACCAGGAAGGCACGCCGCTGTTGTTCAGCCAGCTGAAGTATTCGACGGGTGTGGGCATGTCGTGGCTGTCGCCGATCGGTCCGCTCAAGATCAGCGTGGGCTTCCCGCTGAAGAAGGATGAGACCGACAAGGTACAGCGCTTCCAGTTCCAGATCGGTACCGCGTTCTGAGCGAGAATAGAGAATAGAAGATTGAGGAACGTATTCATGAAAACAACATTCCCACTGATCAAGAGCCTGACGGCCGCCGCGCTGACGGCTGGCGCGCTGCTGGCTGCCGCGCCCGCCATGGCGCAGGAAGCACGCATTGCCGCGGTGAATTCCGAGCGTATCCTGCGTGACTCGGTGCCTGCCAAGCAGGCCCAGGTCAAGCTGGAACAGGAATTCTCCAAGCGCGACCGCGAGCTGCAGGACATGGCCCAGAAGATCAAGGGCATGGCCGACAAGCTCGACAAGGACACTGCCGTGCTGGCTGACGCCGACCGCCAACGCCGTCAGCGCGAAGTCGCCGATCTCGACCGCGAATTCCAGCGCAAGCAACGCGAATTCCGCGAGGACCTGAACCAGCGCCGCAAT
This sequence comes from Cupriavidus sp. 01L45, assembly GCF_056399885.1. NCBI lineage: Bacteria > Pseudomonadati > Pseudomonadota > Betaproteobacteria > Burkholderiales > Burkholderiaceae > Cupriavidus > Cupriavidus sp. 01L45. Next base: position 55,907 of record NZ_JBFTSG010000039.1, read on the forward strand.
GAGGAACTGGCCCAGGTGCTCGAGCGTGCCAACCGCGTGATCCGCCAGCTTGCAGAACAGCGCAAGTACGACCTGATCGTGCAGGAAGCCGTCTATGTCAATCCTCGCATCGACATCACCGACGATGTGATGAAAGCGCTGAACGCCGGCAGCAAGTAAGCCTGCCTGTTTTCACAGTCCAAGGAAGTACTGCCATGCAAACACCCACACTGGGTCAGCTCGCCACCGATACCGGCGCGCAGGTTGTGGGTGATCCCGACCTCGCCGTGCGCGGCCTCGCGCCGCTCGACCAGGCCGGCTCCGACCAGCTCTCGTTCCTCTCCAACCCCCTGTACCTGCCACAGGCGCTGGCGTCCGGCGCCGGTGCCGTGATCGTGTCCGCAGCCGACCTCGAGCGCATCCGGGCTGAAGGCCAGGCCGACGGCCGCAACTGGCTGGTCGCGCGCAATCCCTACGTGTGCTTTGCACGTATCGCGCAGGGCTTCGAGCGCCGTGCCAATACCGACCATCGTACCGGCATCGACCCGCGCGCCAGCGTGGCGCCGGATGCCGTAGTGCCGGCTTCGTGCTTTATCGGGCCCAATGTGGTGATCGAGAGCGGGGCACGGCTAGGCGAACGGGTGCGTATCCTGGCCAACGGCTTTGTCGGTACCGGGGCGCGGATTGGCGACGACACGCTGATCTACGCCAATGTCTCGATCTATCATCAATGCGTGGTGGGCATGCGATGCATACTGCACAGCGGGGCGGTGCTGGGCGCCGATGRCTTTGGCTTTGCCCCGGACATCGGCCCGGGCGGCGTGGAGTACGTCAAGATTCCCCAGACCGGCCGCGCGGTGTTGGGTAACGATGTCGAGGTGGGCGCCAATACCGCGATCGATCGCGGCGCCATGGCCGATACGGTCATCGAGGACGGCTGCAAGCTCGACAACCAGGTGCAGATCGCGCATAACGTGCGCGTGGGCGCGCATACTGTGATCGCGGGCTGCGCGGCGATTGCCGGCAGTACCAAGGTCGGCCGCTTTAGCGTCATCGGGGGCTCGGCCAACTTTGCCGGCCATCTGAACATTGCCGACCGCACCACGGTTTCCGGTGGCACGTCGATCACTAAATCCATTACCAAGCCCGGCGGTCATTTCACCAGCGTGTTCCCGGTCCAGCCGCATGGCGACTGGGAACGCACCGCGGCCACCTTGCGAGGGCTGAGCAAATTGCGCGAGCGCGTGATCCAGCTCGAAAAACGCCTGCAAGGCCAGGACGCCGGCAATTCTATCCAGCATACCGAAGAGAAAAAATCATGAACGCCGTCGATATCGACATCCGCAAGATCCTCAAGCTGCTGCCGCATCGTTACCCGTTCCTGATGGTAGACCGCGTGCTTGAACTGGAGCCGCAGAAGCGTATCAAAACGCTGAAGAACGTCACCATGAACGAGCCGTACTTCCAGGGCCATTTCCCGGGTCACCCCGTGATGCCGGGCGTGATGATCCTTGAAGCGCTGGCGCAGTCGGCCGGCCTGCTGACCTTTGGCGCCGACATGGAGCGCAAGGAAGGCTCGCTTTACTACTTCGTCGGCATCGAYGGCGCGCGCTTCAAGCAGGTTGTGACGCCGGGCGACCAGCTGCACATGACCGTAYCCGTAGAGCGCTATATCCGCGGCATCTGGAAGTTCAAGGCGTTTGCCACCGTCGACGAGAAGGTGGCTTGCGAAGCTGAGTTGATGTGCACCGTCAAACAAGCCGACGCCTGAACATTCGCATTCAGGGCTACCGCGCGGCCGCCATGCGGCACCGTCCGCTGCTCGGAACCCTCGCGTACCCATGTACGTGCCGGTTCCTGCGCTGGGGGCGGCACCACCTGACGGCCGCTAGCTACACCCTGAAAGCGAATTTGGACGTGTTGGTTCATTGTTTCGATCGTTCAACTTTTCAATCTCAGACCATAGGACAGGACGCATGACGCAAATCCATCCCAGCGCACTGGTCGACCCGAAGGCCGAGCTTGCAGCCGACGTGACCGTCGGGCCGTTTTCCATCGTTGGTCCCAACGTTCGCCTTGGCAGCGGTACCCAGGTTGGCGCGCACACGACCATCGAAGGGCATACGACCGTCGGCGCGGATAACCGCATTGGGCCATATGCCTCGGTTGGCGGCACGCCGCAGGACATGAAGTACCGCAACGAGCCGACCCGGCTCGTGATCGGCGATCGCAATACCATTCGCGAGTTCACCACCATCCACACCGGCACGGTGCAGGATCAGGGCGTGACCAGTATCGGCGACGACAACTGGATCATGGCCTATGTCCACATCGCGCACGATTGCCGGGTGGGCAACCATACGGTGTTTTCCAGCAATGCGCAGATTGCCGGCCATGTGCAGGTGGGCGACTGGGCCATCCTTGGCGGCATGAGCGGGGTTCACCAGTTCGTGCGCATTGGCGACCACGCCATGCTGGGCGGCGCCTCGGCACTGGTGCAGGACCTGCCGCCGTTCGTGATCGCCGCGGGCGACAAGGGCGGCAACAAGGCCACGCCGCACGGCATCAACGTGGAAGGCATGCGCCGCCGTGGATTCGACGCCGCGCAGATCGCGGCCCTGCGCCAGGCCTACAAGGTACTGTACAAGTCCGACCTGAGCTTCGAAGCCGCCCGCAACGAGATCGCGCAACTGATCGCGCATGCCGAAGGCAGCGCCAAGGTGCCGCTGCAGGGTTTCCTCGACTTCATTGCCGCCACGCAGCGCGGCATTGTGCGCTGAAGCCGGCCCACGCCATGGTCGACGGTGTCCTACCGGCCACGGGTGCCACGCGGGACGTAGCAGGCGCGGGTACGCGCGGCACCATTGCCATGGTGGCCGGCGAGAACTCGGGTGATCTGCTGGCTTCACTGCTGATGGGCGGGCTCAAGGCCCGGCTCGGCGAAACCGTTCGCTACGCCGGCATTGGCGGGCCGCGCATGATGGCGCAGGGGTTCGAGTCGCAATGGCCGATGGATACGCTCTCGGTCAACGGCTATGTGGAGGTGCTGGGCTCGCTGCGCGAGATCCTGGCCACGCGCCGCGCCATCAGGGAACAGCTGATCGCGCAGCCGCCGCTGTGCTTCATCGGGGTGGATGCGCCGGATTTCAACTTCGGGCTGGAAGTGCCGCTGCGCCGTGCCGGCATTCCCGTGGTGCATTTTGTCAGTCCTTCGATCTGGGCATGGCGGGGCGGACGCATCCGTACCATCGCACGCGCGGTCGATCACATCCTGTGCCTGTTCCCGTTCGAACCGGAGATCTACGCCCGGGCAGGCATTCCCGCTACCTACGTGGGCCATCCGCTGGCTGACGTGATCCCGATGGTGCCGGATACGCAGGGCGCGCGCGCGCGGCTGGGCCTGCCGGCCGGGCCCCGCGTGGTGGCGGTGTTGCCCGGCAGCCGGCAATCCGAGGTGCGCAACCTTGGGGCGACGTTCTTCGACGCCATGGCACGCATGCACGGCATGGACGGCAATCTTGCCTTCGTGTTGCCGGTCGCCAGCGCGCCGCTGCGCGAGATCGTCAAGGGCCTGCATCAGCAGTATCCGCAGATTCCGCTGACCGTCATCGACGGGCAGTCGCACCTTGCCATGGAAGCCGCCGACGTGATCCTGCTGGCCAGCGGCACCGCCACGCTGGAGGCGGCGCTGTACAAGAAGCCGATGGTAATCTCGTACAAGGTGCCCTGGCTGACCGCGCAGATCATGAAGCGGCAGGGGTACCTGCCGTATGTGGGCTTGCCCAACATCCTGTCGGGGCGCTTTGTCGTGCCCGAACTGTTGCAGGACGACGCCACGCCCGAGGCGCTGGCGCGCGAGACGTTGCTGCAGTTGAACGACGATGGCAATACCGCGTTCCTGCGCGAACATTTTACCCAGATGCACCAGACCCTTAAACGCAATACCGCCGAGATCGCCTCGGAGGTGGTCGCCGGCCTGATCCGGCAGCGCAGGGGCGGGTAATGGCGCGCCGTCCCGCTGCCAAGGGCAATCCGGCCCAACTTGGTTTCGACCTCGCCGACACCGCCGCGCAGGTCCGCCACCTGTGTGGCGTGGACGAGGCGGGCAGGGGTCCGCTGGCCGGCCCCGTCTATGCCGCTGCCGTGGTGCTTGATCCGGAGCGTCCGATCAAGGGCCTGGCCGACTCGAAAGTGCTGACCGCCCTGCGCCGGGAGGCGCTGTTCGAGCAGATCTGCGAACGCGCTCTGGGCTGGCATATCGCCTTCGCCACGGTGGAAGAGATCGACACCATCAACATCCTGCACGCCACCATGCTGGCCATGCAGCGCGCGGTGCACGGCCTGGCGGATGCCGGTCTGGAGCCAGACCTGGTGCAGGTCGACGGCAACCGCTGCCCGCAGGTGCGCTTTGCGGTCGAGGCCATCGTCAAGGGCGATGCAAAGGTGCAGGCGATATCGGCGGCGTCGATCCTCGCCAAGGTGGCGCGCGATCGTGAATTGCTGACGCTGCACGCGTCGTACCCGCAGTATGGCTTCGACGCCCACTCGGGCTACGGCACGCCGCAGCACCTGGCCGCGCTCACGCAGCACGGCGCCACGCCGCACCATCGGCGCTCGTTCGCGCCGGTGCGCGAGGCCATCGCGCAAGGGCGCATCGCGCCTGCCGCCGGCCTGCCGCCGTCGTCTTTCCCGGAGCAGGTATCGTGAAGCACGTCACGTCGCGCGACAACGCGCTGTTCAAGCATCTCAAGGCCCTGACGGGCTCCACGCATGCCCGCCGCAAGGCCGGGCAATCGGTGCTCGATGGCGTGCATCTTGCGCAGGCCTACCTGGATGCGCTGGGCCAGCCGGTGCAGTGCGTGGTGTCGGAGCGGCACTACGATCACGCCGAGGTGGCGCCGCTGCTCAGGCAGATCGCGCCCGAACGCGTGGTACTGCTGGCGGACGCCTTGTTCGACCTGATTGCCGGCGTGGTCAACGGCATCGACCTGATGCTGGTTATCGAGACGCCGTCCGGCCACCTGCCATCGCATATCGATACCGATTGCATCATCCTGGACGGCGTGCAGGATGCCGGCAACGTGGGCTCGATCCTGCGCAGCGCGGCCGCCGCGGGCATCGGCCATGCGTTCCTCGTCACGGGCAGCGCCTTCGCCTGGTCCACCAAGACCTTGCGTGCGGCCATGGGTGCCAATTTCCACCTGAATATCGTCGAGCACTGCACGCTGGACATGCTGGCGCCGCGCCTGGCGGTGCCGCTGCTGGCGACATCCTCGCATGCCCAGGCGGCCGTGTTCGACACCGATTTGCGTGGTCCGGTGGGCTGGGTGGTGGGCAATGAAGGCGCGGGCGTCAGCCCGGAGTGGATGGCCAGGGTCAGCCGCACGGTGGGCATTCCGCAGCCGGGCGGGCTGGAATCGCTGAATGTGGCGGCGGCTACGGCGATCTGCCTGTTCGAGGCGGTGCGGCAGCGGCGGCCCGGTTGATGCTGTAAGGCCCACGGGCGGATTGTTTCTCACGCCCCCTGAGGGCGGCAGGAATCAACACCGGCAGAGGCATCGGGCGGCTTAGGCGCACCGTTCAGCTTCGTTCGGCGCGCCGGCTGCCTTCTCAATAATTGCTATCCCGATCCACCTTGATCTCCTGCAGGATCGTGGTGGCGATCTCTTCGATCGACTTGTGCGTGGACGACAGCCACTTGATGCCCTCGCGACGCATCATGGCCTCGGCCTCATTGACCTCGTACCGGCAGTTTTCCGGCGCCGCGTATTTGCTGCCCGGCCGCCGCTCGTTGCGGATCTCGGCCAGGCGCTGCGGATTGATCGACAGGCCGAAGATCTTGGGTTTGAACGCATACAGGGCGCTCGGCAGCTTGCCGCGCTCGAAGTCGTCGGGAATCAGCGGGTAGTTGGCCGCCTTGAGGCCGTACTGCATGGCCAGGTACAGGCTGGTCGGGGTCTTGCCGCTGCGCGAAACGCCGACCAGGATGATGTCGGCCTCGGCCAGGTTCTTGTGCGACTGGCCGTCGTCATGCGCGAGCGAGAAGTTGATCGCCTCGATGCGGTTCTGGTAAGCCTCGGTGTCGGCGTTCTGGTGGAAGCGCCCGATCGCATGGGTGGACTTGAGGCCGAGTTCCTTCTCCAGCGGCTCGATGAAGGTCTGGAACATGTCCAGTATCATGGCCTTGGCGCGGCGGATCGCCTTGTTCGACTCCTGGTTGACCAGGGTGGTGAAGACGATGGGCTGCACCCCTTCCGCGTAGAAGGCCTCATTGATCTTGCCGACCGCGATATGTGCTTTCTCGGGCGTGTCGACAAAAGGCATGCGCACCTTGCGGAAACGCATCTCGAACTGGGCCAGGATCGAGTGGCTGAAGGTCTCGGCAGTGATGCCGGTACCATCGGAGACGATAAAGACCGTACGGATGGCGGGGCGCTCCTCCGTACGCGGTTCCTGGGGTTCCTGCGGTGCAATGGGAGCGTCGGGCTGGGACATGTTAGGACAATATTTTTGAATCCGCGCTCCGCGAAAGTGCGGTGCGGCACGGTAGAATAGCGGCGATCTTTTCGCTAAGCAATTCCACCAGCGCTGTTGGTGCAACGATTCGGGCACGAATTGTCAACAATGTGCGCTGCAGCAATCACGATCGCGCGCCGATCGTGACAACGCTGGGGTTGTTTAGCCAAGCGATCCGTCCGGTAGCAGAACTCCAACAATATTCCGGGCGTCAGCAACAGGTTTCTTACTTTGTTTTGAGGCTTTTATGAACAACCCGGCAATTGACGGCGCATACGTGCTGCCGTTCGAGCAGTTGCGCAAGGAAGATGTGGAAACCGTGGGCGGCAAGAATTCGTCGCTCGGCGAGATGATCTCGCAGCTGGCCGAAGCCGGCGTGCGGGTGCCCGGTGGCTTTGCCACCACCTCGCTGGCTTTCCGCGATTTCCTCGCCCACAGCAACCTGACCCAGCGCATTTCCGATCGCCTCAAGGCCCTCAACGTCGACGACGTCAAGGCCCTGGCCGAAGCCGGCGCCGAGATCCGCAACTGGGTTATCGAAGCGCCGTTCCAGCCGCGCCTGGAAAAGGAAATCCGCGAGTTCTACGCGCGTGCCGAAGAGCGCGAAGGCGCCGAGGCTTCGTTCGCCGTGCGTTCGTCGGCGACCGCCGAAGACCTGCCGGATGCATCGTTCGCCGGCCAGCAGGAGTCGTACCTCAACGTCAGCGGCATTGACGATGTGCTGGACAAGATCCGCCACGTGTTTGCCTCGCTGTACAACGACCGCGCCATTTCCTATCGCGTGCACAAGGGCTTCGCGCACGACATCGTCGCGCTGTCCGCCGGCGTGCAGCGCATGGTGCGCTCGGATGTGGGCGCCGCAGGCGTGATGTTCACCATCGACACCGAATCCGGCTTCCCCGATGTCGTCTTCATCACCTCCAGCTACGGCCTGGGCGAAACGGTGGTGCAGGGCGCGGTCAACCCGGACGAGTTCTACGTCTTCAAGCCCACGCTGCAAGCGGGCAAGTACCCCATCATTCGCCGCTCGATCGGCTCCAAGCTGATCAAGATGGAATTCACCGCGCCGGGCGAAGCCGGCCGCGTCAAGACCGTCGACGTACCCATCGAACTGCGCAACCGCTACTCCATCACCGACGCCGATGTGTCGGAGCTGGCCAAGTACGCGATGATCATCGAGAAGCATTACGGCCGCCCGATGGACATCGAGTGGGGCAAGGACGGCCGCGACGGCAAGATCTACATCCTGCAGGCCCGCCCGGAAACGGTGAAGAGCCAGTCCGCCGGCAAGGCAGAGCAGCGCTTCAAGCTCAAGGGCACCGCGCCCGTGCTCACCAGCGGCCGCGCCATTGGCCAGAAGATCGGCACCGGCCGCGTCCGTGTGATCAATGACCCGTCCGAAATGGAACGCGTGCAGCCCGGTGACGTGCTGGTTGCCGACATGACCGATCCCAACTGGGAGCCGGTGATGAAGCGCGCCGCCGCCATCGTGACCAACCGTGGTGGCCGTACCTGCCACGCGGCCATCATCGCACGCGAACTGGGCGTGCCCGCCGTGGTCGGTTGCGGCGATGCCACCGACCTGCTCAAGGACGGCACGCTGGTGACGGTGTCGTGCGCCGAGGGCGACGAAGGCCGCGTCTACGACGGCCTGCTCGAGACCGAAGTGACCGAAGTGCAGCGCGGCGAGATGCCGGAAATCGACGTCAAGATCATGATGAACGTCGGTAACCCGCAACTGGCCTTCGACTTCTGCCAGATCCCGAACCAGGGCGTTGGCCTGGCTCGCCTCGAGTTCATCATCAACAACAATATCGGCGTCCACCCCAAGGCCATCCTCGACTACCCGCAAGTCGACGCCGACCTGAAGAAAGCAGTGGAAAGCGTGGCCCGTGGCCATGCCAGCCCGCGCGCCTTCTACGTGGACAAGCTGGCCGAAGGCATCGCCACGATTGGCGCGGCCTTCTACCCGAAGCCGGTCATCGTGCGCCTGTCGGACTTCAAGTCCAACGAGTACAAGAAGCTGATCGGCGGCTCGCGCTACGAGCCGGATGAAGAAAACCCCATGCTGGGCTTCCGCGGCGCCTCGCGCTACATCTCCGAAGACTTCGCCGAAGCCTTCGAGATGGAATGCAAGGCCATGAAGCGCGTGCGCGACGACATGGGCCTGACCAACGTCGAGATCATGGTGCCGTTCGTGCGGACCCTGGGCCAGGCCGAGAAGGTCATCGGCCTGTTGGCCAAGCACGGCCTGAAGCGCGGCGAAAACGGCCTGCGCGTCATCATGATGTGCGAAGTGCCGTCCAACGCCATCCTGGCCGAAGAGTTCCTGCAGTATTTCGACGGCTTCTCGATCGGCTCGAACGACCTGACCCAGCTCACGCTGGGCCTGGACCGCGACTCCGGCATGGAACTGCTGGCCAAGGACTTCGACGAACGCGACCCGGCGGTCAAGTTCATGCTGTCGCGTGCCATTTCCACCGCGCTGCGCCTGGACAAGTACGTCGGCATCTGCGGCCAGGGTCCTTCCGATCACCCGGACTTTGCGCTGTGGCTGGCCAAGGAAGGCATCAAGTCGATTTCGCTGAATCCCGATTCCGTGATCGATACCTGGAAGCAACTGGCCTCCTGAAGCATTTGACGTCACAATAGCGGTACACCGGCCCTGCGCCAGGTGTTCCTAACCCCCGCAGGCGCTCTGGCGCCGCGGGGGTTTTTTGTTTTGGCCGCGGCCGTGCGCGATGCGGCGGTCCTGGTCCGGACGGGCATGAAGGCAGGCAACGCGAAGGGAGGCTATGGCGCCGTATTACATCTGGTTTGCATTGGCAGCGGTGCTGGTGATCGTGGAACTGGGTTTCGGCACCTTGTATCTGCTGATGGTGGCGCTGGGCGCGGCGGCAGGCGGGCTCGGTGCGCTGGCGGGGCTGGAAGCAGCCAGCCAGACCATTCTGGCCGCGCTGGTGGCCCTGGCTGGCTTCCTGGTGCTGCGGCGGTCCCGCTACGGCCGTACGCGGCGCGACGTGGCGGAGCGCGATCCGAACGTCAACCCGGACATCGGCCAGGAACTGGAAGTGCCGGCCTGGGGGGCTGACGGGCGGGCACGGGTGCGCTACCGCGGTACGGAATGGGACGTCGAGTTCCAGGCCAATGGGCTGGCGGCTCCGGGGCGCTTCCGCATTGTCGAGGTACGCGGCAACACGCTGTTCGTCAGCCCGAGATAGCGGTGCGGGCCGCGCCCGTGCTGGTTTCCAGGTTCTAGCAGTTCGTCTTCCCAACCCCGTCACGGAGGTCTCATGTTTGAATTCTTTGGCAGCCTGCTGCCCCTGCTGGTTCTTGTCGCTGTCATCGTCCTGGTGGCGAAGAGCTTCAAGATCGTGCCGCAGCAACATGCCTGGGTGCTGGAGCGCCTCGGCAAGTACCGCGCCACGCTGACTCCGGGGCTGACCGTGGTGCTGCCCTTCGTCGATCGGGTTGCCTACAAGCACGTCCTCAAGGAAATCCCGCTCGATGTGCCCAGCCAGATCTGCATCACCAGGGACAATACGCAGCTACAGGTGGACGGCGTGCTGTACTACCAGGTCACCGACCCGATGAAGGCTTCCTACGGCTCGAGCAATTTCGTGGTGGCAATCACGCAGTTGTCGCAGACCACGCTGCGCTCGGTGATCGGCAAGCTGGAACTGGACAAGACCTTCGAGGAGCGCGAGTACATCAACCACAGCGTAGTCAACTCGCTGGACGAGGCCGCCGCGAGCTGGGGCGTGAAGGTGCTGCGCTACGAGATCAAGGATCTCACACCGCCCAAGGAGATCCTGCACGCGATGCAGGCGCAGATCACCGCCGAGCGGGAGAAGCGCGCGCTGATCGCGGCCTCCGAAGGCAAGCGGCAGGAACAGATCAACCTGGCCACCGGCGCGCGCGAGGCCGCGATCCAGAAGTCAGAAGGCGAGCGGCAGGCGGCCATCAACCGGGCGCAGGGCGAGGCCTCGGCCATCCTGGCAGTGGCGGAAGCCAATGCGCAGGCGATTGAGAAAATCGGGCGCGCCATCCGGACTGAGGGCGGCATGGAAGCGGTCAACCTGAAGGTTGCGGAGGAATACGTGAGCGCCTTCGGCAATCTGGCCAAGCAGGGCAACACGCTCATCGTGCCGGGCAATCTCGGCGAGATGAGCAGCATGATTGCTTCCGCGCTGCAGATCGTTAAAGGGCAGCAGAAGGGGGCCTGAGTTCGGGGGGGAAGGAGGGCGCCGGAGTGGGGCGTCTCACGTCCCACTATTGCGGGCATCTGCCCTCTCCCTGCTCAGGCGGGAGAGGGTGGGCATACCGGTGGCGCAAGTGCTCGAACTGTCTTGCAGCCTTACTCTTTCCCGGCGCCCTTCATGATGCGCGCCTTCTCGCGCTGCCAGTCGCGATCCTTCTCGGTCTCGCGCTTGTCGAACATCTTCTTGCCCTTGGCCAAGCCGATTTCGCATTTGACGCGTCCGCGCGTGTAATGCAGGTTGAGCGGCACGATCGTGAAGCCGCGCTGCTCCACCTTGCCGATCAGCCGCTTGATCTCTTCCGCCTTGAGCAGCAGCTTGCGGGTACGCACCGCATCGGGCGAGATATGGGTCGAGGCACTGTTCAGCGCGCTGATGTGGGCGCCGATCAGGAACAGCTCGGCATCGCGGATGACCACGTAGCCTTCCTTGATCTGCACGCGTCCCGCGCGGATCGCCTTGACTTCCCAGCCCTCGAGCACGATCCCCGCCTCATATCGCTCTTCGATGAAGTAGTCGAAAAAGGCTTTCTTGTTGTCTGCGATGGTCATGCGGTCCGGATAGAGGAAATGGAGATAGGTAAAACAAAAAAAGCCAAACAACACCCGGAACTAGGGAAGAATCCGGTGCCGCCGCGCCGCTTGCGGCGTACATGCCGCTGTCATGCACATCCGGTATGCCGCCGGGGCGCACGTGGGCTAAAATCGCGATTCTAGCAAACCGGCCCGCCCCGGTGGATTCCGCACTGCGTCATATTGCAGGCGGGGCCTGCGCGGGCCATCACTTCCAATAATGGCAGACGTCCAAAAATCCGTGCTGGTCGGCCACTCCGCCGAGCAGATGTACAACCTGGTCACGTGCGTCGAGGACTATCCCAAGTTCCTCCCATGGTGCGGTGGCGTGGAGGTGTTCGAGCAGACCGAAACGCTGCTCGATGCCAAGATCCATATCCACTTCAAAGGCATCAAGCAGTACTTCCACACCCGCAATACGCAGGAGCCGCCTACCCGGATCGATATGGTGTTCGAGGACGGGCCCTTCAAGACCTTCAATGGCTCCTGGCGCTTCACGCCGCTGCGCGAGGACGCCTGCAAGATCGAGTTTCACCTGCATTATGAGTTTTCCAACTTCCTGCTGGAGAAGATCATCGGGCCGGTGTTCAACGTGATCGCCAATACCTTTGTCGATGCCTTCGTCAAACGCGCCGAAGCGGTCTATGGCAATGGCTGAAGAAGCCGGAGCACGTCCGGTAAGCATCTCCGTGTGCTACGCCCAGCCGGGCGGCGCCTTCCTGAAAGAGCTGGAGGTCGCGCCAGGCACCAGCATCCTCGCCGCGATCGGCGCTTCGGGTTTGCTGCAGGCCTGTCCGGAGGTGGATCCGGCCACCATGCGGGTCGGCATCTTCAGCAAGCTCAAGACGCCGGACACGCAGGTGCGGGCCGGTGATCGCATCGAAGTCTATCGCCCGTTGGTGGCCGACCCCAAGTCGGCGCGCCGCAAGCGCGTGCAGAAGACCCGCCAGGGCGGCACGCGCGAAGGGCTGAAGTGGCTGCGCGGCGGCTGACCGCCGCCGGCGCTCAGACGCAGTTCTGTTCGAGGCTGGCGCCGGTCCTCTGCAACTCGGCCTGGCGCTGCTCGTCATCCAGGTGCTGCGCGGAGCCATCCGGCGCCGAGACGGCGACGCGCCGGTTTTGCTGCAGCGCGACGGCGTAGTTCTGCATCCGCGCGCAACGTACCTGCCGTTCCTGTGCGGCCTGGTCCTTGAGGGCCTGGTCGGCTTCCGCTTTCAGTCTGGCCGTCCGGCGCTTTTCGAAGGCTTCCTCCGCACTTGCCGTGGACTCCGCCTTGCCATTGCCCTTCGGTTCACTTCCCTTGGGCGCAGGCTGGATGCCGGCGGCAACGCCCGCCGGGCTGGCCGGCGCGACCGCCGAAGGCGCAGCCTCGAGCGGGCGCAGGGTCCCGGCGAAGCGTCCCGGTGCCTTGATCACGCTGGCTACCGGAACCGAGGGCGGTGGTGGCACGTCGCTATAGACCATGCGGCCGCTGCCGTCGCGCCACTGCCATTGTGCCTGGGCGGCGGCTCCCTGGCAGAGGCAGGCGAGGGCGGCGAGCGTGGCGAGCTTGGACAGCGCGGTCGATCGTTTCATGGCTTGTGGGTTGTGGTGGCTCTGCGGTGACAATACGGCAGCAGGCAAGCACGCCTGCGAGATCCGCGAGTAGGGCGAGAGACCCCGTCTCACGAGTGACGCATGCGCCCTTGTCTGCCGGGGTTGGCCGCTAGTTTATGCAGACTTGTCGGTGGCGTGCAAGCGCACCGACCAGGCCACGCCGATCATCAACAACACAATGGCGGCGATCTCCAGGGGGCGCGGCAGGCGGTGGTCGAAGACAAAGCCATACGCCAGCGCGAACAGCGTCTCGAAGACGATCATCTGGCCCGACAGCGTAAGCGGCAGGCGGCGGCTGGAGATGTTCCACAGGTTGTTGCCAATCAGCGACGCACCGAGCGCCACCGCGGCGTTGACCATCCAGAACCATTGCCAGTCGCGGCCGCTGCCGGCGGTGCCCAGGCTGTCGCTGGCCAGCAGCCAGCCCGCCAGCGCCAGCACGACCGACACCACGCCGGTGGAAATGCCATAGAGGGCGGACCATTCATTGCCGCTGTATTGCGGATTGCGCTGCAGGTAGCGCGCGTTGTCTACGGCATAGAGCGTCCAGCACACCAGGGCGCCGGCCGCGCAGAGCACGCCGGCCAGGCGCTGCCAGACGGTGCGCAGCGCCTCTCCCCCGGCGCTGGCGCCATGGGCGCCGCCGCCGGCGAACAGGTCGATATTGATGCAGGCGATGCCCGCGGCGACCACCAGCAACGGCCAGATCAGGCGCGACAGCGGCACTGCGCCGTGGTCGCGCCGGCCCATGATGGTGACCGAGATCGGCAGGATGCCGATGATCAGCGAGGTCGGACCCACCCCCGCAAGCTGCACGCCGAAGGCCAGCAGCACGTAGTACAGCAGGTTGCCGGTGAAGGCCTGGCGGAGCAGGGCAACGCAATCGGCGCGGGTGAGCTTGCGTGCAATGCGCCGCATCAGCGGCAGCGCGGCGATAAACGCCACCAGCCCATAAGCGAGGTAGCGACCAATCGCAAGTTCCCAGGGCGAGAAGACGGGCAGCAGCTTGGGGGCGATAAACACCATGCCCCAGAACGCGCCGGCCAGCAGGCCGCACAGTACGCCGATACCCATCGTTGCTTGCCTATGCCGGAAAAAGGACGACGAGCATAGCAGACTTGAACAAGGGCACCCTCAGGCGCGTCAAGAAACAAGCCATTCCTGTATAATTCGGTTTTGCGCCTAGAGGAATTGCTATGCGTCTTGTCCAGAAAGCACTCACATTCGATGACGTGCTCCTCGTGCCGGCTTATTCGTCGGTGCTGCCCCGGGATGTTTCGCTCCGTACCCGCCTGACCCGTTCGATCGAACTGAACATTCCGCTGGTATCCGCCGCCATGGATACCGTGACGGAAGCCCGCCTGGCGATTGCCATGGCGCAGGCCGGCGGTATCGGCATCGTCCACAAGAACCTGAAACCGGCCGACCAGGCCCGGGAAGTGGCGCGCGTGAAGCGCTATGAATCCGGCGTGCTGCGCGATCCGATCACCATTCCCCCCGACATGAAGATCCGCGATGTGATTGCACTATCACATCAGTACGGCATCTCGGGTTTCCCGGTGCTGGAAGGCAAGACCGTGGTTGGCATCATCACCAACCGCGACCTGCGTTTCGAGGAAGAGCTGGACGCGCCCGCGCGCGCCAAGATGACCCCGCGCGAGAAGCTGGTCACGGTTGGCGAAGACGCCTCGCTGGAAGACGCCAAGCGCCTGATGAACCGCCACCGCCTCGAGCGCGTGCTGGTGGTCAACCAGGCCTTCGAACTGCGCGGCCTGATCACGGTCAAGGACATCCAGAAGGCAGTGGAGCATCCGCTGGCCAGCAAGGATGACCGCGGCCAGCTGCGCGTAGGCGCGGCGGTTGGCGTGGGCCCCGACAACGACGAGCGTATCGAGTTGCTGGTCAAGGCCGGCGTCGACGTGATCGTGGTCGACACCGCGCACGGCCACAGCCAGGGCGTGCTGGACCGCGTGCGCTGGGTCAAGCAGAACTTCCCGCAGGTGCAGGTGATCGGCGGCAATATCGCCACCGGCGCTGCCGCGCGCGCGCTGGTCGATCATGGCGCCGACGGTGTCAAGGTCGGCATCGGCCCGGGCTCGATCTGTACCACCCGTATCGTGGCAGGCGTGGGCGTGCCGCAGATCACCGCGGTCTCCAACGTGGCCGAAGCCCTCAAGGGCACCGGCGTGCCGCTGGTGGCCGACGGCGGCATCCGCTACTCGGGCGACATCGCCAAGGCGCTGGCAGCCGGCGCGCATGTGGTCATGATGGGCGGCATGTTCTCCGGTACCGAAGAGGCCCCGGGCGAAGTGTTCCTGTACCAGGGCCGCTCGTTCAAGAGCTACCGCGGCATGGGTTCGGTGGGCGCGATGAAGGACGGCGCTGCCGATCGCTACTTCCAGGAAGACAACACCGCCAACGTCGACAAGCTGGTTCCCGAGGGGATTGAAGGCCGCGTGGCCTACAAGGGTTCGGTCACGGCCATCATCCACCAGATGTGCGGCGGCGTGCGCGCCTCGATGGGTTACTGCGGCAGCAGCTCCATCGAAAGCTGGCACGACACCGCAGAGTTCGTGCAGATCACGGCCGCCGGCATGCGCGAATCGCATGTGCACGACGTGCAGATCACCAAGGAAGCGCCGAACTACTACATCGACTAAGCCGGTCTCGATGAACTGGCGGCTGCGCGGGACCCGACGGTCCTGCCAGCCGCGCGCCGGCTGCGCCCACCGGCGTAGCCTGCAAGGGCCAGCGCGGCCGGGATTGCCGGCCACGCTGCGCCCCCAAGCCACGCTACTTGCCTGGCCGGAGGAGCTCTGATGAAAGTATTGCTGCGTGCCGTGCTGTTCCTCGATGCCTTGCTGAATCTGCTGCTCGGCGCCGTCTTGCTGCTTTCGCCTTTCACGACCTTTTACAGCGCGCTGCAATTGCCGCAGCCGCAGCCCCCCATGTACGGGCAACTGCTTGGCGTGGCGCTGGTCGGCCTGGCCTTGCTGCTGTGGCAGGCGACCGTCAACGGGCAGCTCACGGTCGCGGTGGCGCGGACGGTTGGACAGGTCAACCTGGCCAGCGCGCTGCTGATCGTGACCTGGATGCTTATGCTCGACCTGCCGGTGCAGGGCGCCGGAAAGATCTGGCTGCCGGTGCTGGCCGCGGTAATGGCCTTCTTCGCGGCGGTGCAGATCCCGGCCGCCAAGCGCGTGCGCGTGCGAGAACGCGCGCAGCGCGAGCTGCAAAAAGAGACGCAAAACAAGGATGCCGGCGCGGCCCCCGTGGCACGCCGGCCGCAATCACCTGAATACCGGCGTGAGCCCGGTGTCACGCCTCCGCCCGGTTATGGTCCGGGCACCGAAGTGATGCCCGAGCCCCTGCCGGACGAAACGCCATCCGCCCATCATGCACGACAAAATCCTAATCCTTGATTTCGGCTCGCAGGTTACGCAGCTGATCGCCCGCCGCGTGCGCGAAGCGCACGTCTACTGCGAGATTCACCCGAACGACGTCACGGAAGAATTCGTGCGCGAGTTCGCGCCCAAGGGCATCATCCTGTCCGGCAGCCACGCCAGCACCTACGAAGACCACCAGCTGCGCGCGCCGCAGGCGGTGTGGGACCTCGGTGTGCCGGTGCTGGGCATCTGCTACGGCATGCAGACCATGGCCGTGCAACTGGGCGGCAAGGTGGAGTGGAGCGACCATCGCGAGTTCGGTTACGCCGAGATGCGCGCGCATGGCCATACCGCGCTGCTCAAGGACCTGGAGGATTTCTCCACGCCCGAAGGCCACGGCATGCTCAAGGTCTGGATGAGCCACGGTGACAAGGTCGCCGAGCTGCCGCCGGGCTTCAAGCTGATGGCCTCCACGCCCAGTTGCCCGATCGCCGCCATGGCCGACGAAGCGCGCGGCTACTACGCCGTGCAGTTCCACCCGGAAGTTACGCATACCGCCAAGGGCCGCGACATTCTGGAGCGCTTCGTGCTGAAGATCGCCGGCGCCAAGGCTGACTGGGTGATGCACGACCATATCGCTGAAGCCGTCGCCAAGATCCGCGAGCAGGTGGGTGACGAGGAAGTGATTCTCGGCCTGTCCGGCGGCGTTGATTCCTCGGTGGCCGCAGCCCTGATCCATCGCGCCATCGGCGACCAGCTCACCTGCGTATTCGTCGACCACGGCCTGCTTCGCCTGAACGAAGGCAAGATGGTCATGGACATGTTCGCCGGCCGCCTGCACGCCAAGGTCATTGCCATCGACGCGTCCGAGCAGTTCCTCGGCCACCTCGCCGGCGTGACCGATCCCGAGCAGAAACGCAAGATCATCGGCCGCGAATTCGTCGAAGTGTTCCAGGCCGAGGCCAAGAAACTGACCAACGCCAAATGGCTGGCGCAGGGCACGATCTACCCCGACGTGGTCGAGTCCGGCGGCACCAAGACCAAGAAGGCCACCACCATCAAGAGCCACCACAACGTGGGCGGCCTGCCGGAAACGCTGGGCCTGAAGCTGCTCGAGCCGCTGCGCGACCTGTTCAAGGACGAAGTCCGCGAACTCGGCGTGGCGCTTGGCCTGCCGCCGGAGATGGTCTACCGCCATCCCTTCCCGGGCCCGGGCCTGGGCGTGCGTATCCTGGGTGAGGTCAAGCGCGACTACGCCGAGCTGCTGCGCCGGGCCGACGCGATCTTTATCGAAGAACTGCGTGGCACGGTTGCCACCGAGCAGGACGCTGCAGCGGGCATGTGCGAGCCTTCGCAAGTAGGCAAGAGCTGGTACGACCTGACCAGCCAGGCCTTTGCGGTGTTCCTGCCGGTCAAGTCGGTCGGCGTGATGGGCGACGGACGCACCTACGACTACGTCGTGGCGCTGCGCGCGGTACAGACCACCGACTTCATGACGGCGCACTGGGCGCACCTGCCGTACGCGCTGTTGGGTCGTTGCTCGAACCGCATCATCAATGAGGTGCGTGGTTTGAACCGCGTGGTGTATGACGTGTCGGGGAAACCGCCGGCTACGATCGAGTGGGAGTGAACCTCATTTTGGTGCATTTTCTGGCGCCACCTGGCAATGACAGGCAGTAGCAGTAAGTGATCCAAGCCCGCGATTCTGCGGGCTTTTTTTCGCCCGGCTGCATCCAGATTTCTGGCATTGATAGGCAGTATCAGGCGGCGAAAGAGGCCGGGTACGGCACTTCGCGGATCAGGGCAGTGAGTTCTCCTGCGCGCGCGCCAGCGCGCTCGTGCGGTTGCGCACGCCGAGCTTCGCAAAGATGTTGTGAAGGTGCCATTTGACCGTGGCCTCCGACACGAACAGGCTTTGCGCCAGTATCACGGCCGATTTCGAGGCGGCGTAGGAGCCAAACAGCGGCACACCGTTGGTGCCGGCCAGCGACGAGATGTTGACCACCGCACCCTTGCCCGAGGCGGCGAGCGCGCCCAGCGAGTGCTTCATGCCGAGGAACACGCCCATGACGTTGATGCTCATGAGGCGGCCGACCCCTTCCTCGCTCTGGTCGAACAGCGGCTTGACGATCTCGATGCCGGCGTTGTTGACCAGCGTATCGAGCCCGCCGAAGGCGGCCGTGGCCGCCTCCACCGCGCGGACCCAGTCAGCGCTCCTGGTGACGTCGCAGGGCACGAAGCGCGCCTGCGGGCCCAGTTCGTCCGCGGCGCTGGCGGCCCCGGCCTCGTCGATGTCGGCCAGCATTACCCGTGCACCGCGTTCGACGAACAACCGGGCGATGGCAAGGCCGAGCCCCTGCGCCGCACCGGTGATGAGGGCGTTGCGGCCCTGTAGTTCGATCATGTCGTTGTCTCCTGTCCGCCTGTGATCGGCGGTGGAGACATTGCAACAGGCGCGGGCGGATGAGCAGCCCACCTAAAGGATGGTTTTTCGTGCTGCGGCGCACCAGGGCCTGGCGCGCGTAGTTGCGCTTGTACGCGAGCCTGGACGCTCCGTGGCGGCCGCACCAGCCCTGGCTGGCGGCGCGGATCGTGGCCATGGTATGGGTAGCGATGATGCCTCGCTGGACCACTGCGCGAAGGGGAGGGAGTTTGTCGGTATCCGTTGCGGCATCGACCGGTTGATTCCACACCGACTTCGGCCAAGCAAGGGCAGGAGAAGGTCGACGTCCGGCGACCCCAACTGGCTGTCCAGAGGTACAAGTGAGTAAGCGTGTGCGTCCGAAATTCTCTCTCGCTTCGATGCGGTAGGCCTCGGAACATCCAATCCCGTTTTTTACCTATACTTTCCCGCGCTGAACGCTGAATTCAGTAACCGTTTTCCGGTGGAGTAGCCCGCACATTCACGGGTGCACCCTGGATCGGTTTTTTGAGGACGTGTACGTGTTCCCCCCATGTCCAAGAACGCCAGACGCGCCTATCGGGCTGAAATTTTTCCACCCCCAACTAATGGTTCCGAGGGCAGCGACCGAACCCTGCTGTATTTCGGTTGGCTGACCCTGTTCATCTATCTGGCAACGCCGGCCGGTTATCTGATTGACATACAGACGTCGTACATACTCAAGAACCAGTTGCATGCGACGGCGACGCAGATCTCGACATTCCGGCTGGTTACGGGCATACCCGTGTACTTTGCGTTCGCTTTCGGCCTCGCGCGCGACCAATGGGACCCGATGGGATTGCGCGATCGCGGCTTCTTCCTGATTTTCGCTCCGGCGACCGCGGTGGCATTCATCTGGATGGCGTTTTCGGGTTTCTCATACGCGGGACTGGTCATCGGGATGCTGCTGGCGATGCTGTCGTCCCGATTTATCGCCGCAGCCTATCAGGGGCTGGTCGCTCTGGTGGGCCAGGAGAAGCGCATGTCCGGGCGCCTGAGCGCTCTGTTGAATGTGGTCAGTTCCGTCCCGGTCGTTGCGGGAGCGTTTGCTTCCGGGTACTTTTCCGATCATCTTGCCGCGAAAGAAGCCTTCGTCCTGGCTGCGATGTTCACTTTATTGATTGCCGTGATGGGACTCTGGAAGCCCGTTTCCGTCTTCGGCCATACCTACGAGCACCCGCAAGCCAGGGGCGCGGATCTTGTTGGGAATGTCAGGCGGCTGGCGAAGCATAAGGCCGTTTATCCAGCGGTTCTCATCTGCTTTCTGTGGAACTTTGCGCCAGGATCGGCCACTCCGCTGCAGTTCTATCTGACCAATGAGCTGCATGCATCGGATTCCGTTTACTCGTACTACAACGGGATCTTTGCCGCCGCGTTCATCCCGACATTCCTGCTGTATGGCTTTCTGTGCAAGAGCGTATCGCTGAACAAGCTGCTGTGGTGGGGAACGATCGTCGCAGTGCCGCAGATGATTCCGCTGGCATTCATTCACTCTGCGAATCTTGCGCTTGTATTGGCGGCACCGATAGGGCTGATGGGCGGTGTAGCCACGGCAGCATACTTCGATCTCGCGATGCGGTCCTGCCCGCCAGGCTTGCAAGGAACCTTGATGATGCTGGTGGAAGGCGTTCTCGCGCTTTCGGCGCGTGCCGGCGATCTATTGGGCTCATGGATCTACAACAGCAGTTCAACGCACGGATTCACATATTGTGTGATCGCGACGACCGTGGTGTACGCACTGATCCTGCTCTTGATCCCGCTGACGCCGAAAGAACTGATTGCTACCAGGGATGGCGAACCTTCGAGGTGAGGCGTCGGCGGAGTCGACAGAAGTTCATTGCCGTGACCGACCAAAGTCAGGCACCGGGTACGTGATAACATTCGCATGTGAACTAAATGGCATCTTTTATCCGTCAAAGACATGGAGCATCGACTCGTCTATCTATTGAACGTCGGCCAGCGTCGACTGCATAGGTGGTCACAAGCGCGCACGGCCGCGGGTGGCGTGACAGCGGCCCAGGCTGGACTGCTTTTCTTTCTGGGCAGGAACGACGGGGCGCTGATGGGCGAGGCTGCCGCAGCGCTGGATCTGGGCGCACCCGGGATGAGCGGTCTGGCTGACCGGACCGAAAGGGCGGGCCTGATCGAGCGCCGGCCGGACGAGACCGATCGCCGTGCATCGCGCCTATGGCTGACGGAGGCAGGACGCTTGGCTCGCCGGCGTTCGAAGGCTGGCATGAAGGAAACAAATGCCAGGCTGACCGAAGGTTTCACCACGGCCGAAATTGACGTGGTGGCGCGGTGGCTGACCAGCCTGCAGACGAAGTTTCCGGCCGCCGACGAAGGCGAGTTGTAACCTGGGCAGCGGCCGGACAGCGAATCACTCGACTTACTGCAGGGCGACCTTGGTGAAGTCCGGTTTGCGCTTCTCGGCGAAGGCCGAGAATGCTTCCTTGGCTTCGGCACTGGCCAGCCGCTCCTCGAACCTGGCGCTTTCGCTGTTCATCTGCGAAACCAGTTTCTCCGCGTCGCGCATGAGCTTTTTCATTGCACTAAGGGAGCCGGCGGGCCTGGCGGCAATCTTTTCGGCCATCAGGCGCGCGTCCGCCCGCAGCTGGTCATTGGCGCAAACTTTGTTCGCGATGCCCCATGCCACGGCGGTTTGCGCGTCAAGCGGCTCGCCCAGCGCGAACATCTCAAAGGCCCTGACGTGCCCGATACGCAGGGGAAGCAGGTAACTTGAAGCCGCCTCGGGAACAAGGGCAAGGTTCACGAAGGGCGTGATCAGCAGCGCATCCTGCGCGAGCACGACGTAATCGCAATGCAGCAGCATGGTGGTGCCGACGCCGACGGCCTTGCCGTTGACCGCGGCGACAATCGGTACGGTCGAGTTGGCAAGGGCGCGCAGAAAGCGGTGCACGTGGCGTTCGCCGGGGCCATTTCCTGCCGCTATCGCTGCGAATTCGCCCACATCATTGCCCGCCGTAAAAATGTCCCCGTCGCCTTGCAGCAGCAATACCCGGATATTGCGGTCCTGCTGTGCCTGCTCGATAGTGTCGGCGAGCGCGCCGTACATCTCGTTCGTCAATGCATTCTTCTTGTCCGGCCGGGCAAGCGTAATGGTCAGGACGCCGCCGCTAAGGTCAACACGAATTTCCGAGCTCATGGTCTGTCTCCAGATGGGTTGCGTAATGCCGTGCAGGCATTCAATTTAACTTCGCATGCGAAGTATATATGTAATTCGCGTGCGAAGTAAACCGCTGGCCGATCGAGAACCATATCTGCCCCCCCGGAAATGACTTGCCGGGAGCGGGTCTCGACGGCGAGTGCCTGCAGTGGGCAGCCGTGCGAGACGCAGTACGCATTAGAGGAACGGCAAAATGTTCGCCATCGCGCGCGTCACGTAGGCCTCCTTTTCCCCCACTGGCGCCACATAGTGAATCGCGCTACGTGCAGCGTCGACGCCTTCCAGGCGTGCGATGAACCAGGCCGCCAGATACTGCGAGGACAGACATCCGCCGGCGGTCGCGACGTTTCCCTTGGCCACGAATGGCTGATTGAGCACAGCCACACCTGCCTCCTCGACCCACGGCTTGGTGGTCAGGTCCGTGCAGGCCGGAACGTCGTCCAGCAGGCCCAGCTTGGCAAGCATGAGCGTGCCCGAGCACTGCGCGCCCAGCAACTGGCGCGTCGGGTCGAACCTCAGCTGCGACATCAGCGCGGCATCGGCGACGACGTCCCGGGTCCGTATCCCGCTACCCACCAGCACGGCGTCCGCGTCGCATGCGTCCTTCAGCGACGCTTGCGCCTCCATCACCACACCGTTCATCGAGCGCACCTTGTCCGCCGGACTGGCGATCGACACCCGCCAGCCCGGCTGCTTGATCCGGTTGAGGATGCCGAGTGCGATCAGCGAGTCGAGTTCGTTGAAACCTTCAAAGGTCAGGATGGCGATGTGCATGTCGGTCCTCGTGCGAGTGGAAACGCTGTATTGCGCCATCGTAGAACCGATATTCAATACATCCAAATAATTGTCATGGATACGCTCAGGCATGCCTCACTCATCGCGAGTGCCAAATCGAGCGCCCCATCCCACCTGCGGAAGCTGACTCAAACTGTAGCCGCCYCTGGCTAGCCACGCGCATCGCGGTGCAGCGTTTGCAAGCGCGGAGGGGGCGCCGCCGAAGGGCAAACTTGTCCCAGCGGCAATCGACCTTTGCAGATATTGGCAGCAAGGCGGTCGACACATTGCTTGTAGCGCATCCGAGCATCGCAGAGTGTATCCATGACAATTATTTGAATGTACTGGTTGTCGGATTTACGATGGCGCCGTAGCCCAGTTGGCCGGCATCGCCCTGGTGGTGAAGCGAGCATCAGCGCCGAAGATTCGTCTGCCCGTCCAGAAATGGGGCCGTCGAGTGTTGCTGGGGTCAGTCCGAACTCAACCTGATATGAAGGAGCGCAATTGAAATCGTCCGACAACTCTTTCTCGCAAGCACGACGGCTGACCCGCGAGGTGGCCGACATGGCAGAGAAAACGGAGAGATCATGGATGACTTCCTGATTGCCTTCGGCGCGCTCTGGTTTGTGATCTGTTTGTACGCCGGCCTGGCGTATCACATCAGGGGGATTGGGCCAGGCGCGGCACCACAGAGCAAGTCTCTTCCATGGATCCGCAAGGAGACCTTCATGCCTGCAGACACTGCATCCGCCTCTGCGGCTTGCCATCCTCGTGGGCGAAGGAGGAACTCGCGGCAGCGATTGCTACGGTGCGCGACGAGGTCATCGGGGCGAATTCGTTCTTCGCGCAGGTAATGTCGCACGACGTCCGCCATATAACCACGCCATGGGCGGCAGAACGCTCAGGCACGATCAGGTCTTTGTGCATGGGCAAGTCCGGGGGGCGAACGCGCGAACAGATGGAACCATTGAATCGGCTCGTACGTGTACGGGTCAAACGCGATCGTGTGGACTGCCGTACCCATAGCGCTCTTCACGGCGCCGCCGGCTTCCGAGACGACATGGATTTCGCAGGCATGGGCCGGCACCTTGAAGTTGGCCATCTCGAAGAAAGAAGCGGCGGCCATATCGACGGACTGGAAGCCGGGGAACACCACGACTCCGATGCGCTTCATCTTGTCCTAAAAGGAGGGAAATTCGTCATTCAGGCCTCAGGGTGGGCATCTACCATGGAGCTGTCAATCCGCTCGGCATGAGGACTCCAGATGAGCGCTACCGACAGCTCGAAGGGAAACACGATTCAACTGAACGTGGCTGCGCTGACCCGGCTCACCCTGGCGGTCGCTTGGGGCATGGCTGGTTTCGAATGTCAGGAAGGGGGTGTCGAATGAATAGCACTGCACTGGCCTGCACCGCCGTGCTTGGTCTGCTCTTGTTCGCACTTGGACTCGCCATCTCGGTCCTGCGCACTCGTGTCGGCGTGCTGAGCGGATACGCTCCTGAGCCTGATCGGCTGCTGACGAAACTGGTTCGCGCTCACGGCAACACTGCCGAGTACGTCCCGTTCTTCGCGTTGCTTTTTCTGTACCTCGGCTTTCGGAATCCGCCTCACTGGCAGCTCTGGTGCATGGCAGGTGCAACTGCCTGCCGCTTGCTCCTGGTGGTTGGACTACTTGCTTGGCCATCGATGACGAAGCCCAATCCGGCTCGCGCTATCGGAGCCTTGGGAACTTACGCGTTCGGGATAGCCCTCTGTGTTGCATTGCTCAACGGCCGCTAGCTCTCTGGCCGCGTCGCGCGGTCTGATTTCATGCCGGATCCTGGGGTCCTGGTGTGGCCCTTCGTTCGCCAAGCTTCACGTTGCAAGGGCTGACCATCCGCCCGGTTACCGGCATTGCATGTGCGCGTGCCCCGGTGCAATGGAGCGAAGCATTCGTGTTCTGCGCAGAGAGCGAAGCGTGCGGCGCGCATTCGAGCACATTGAATCGACCTGAAGAGGAGAGGTACTGATGTCGAATCGGATCAACACCGGTCGTCGGCGCTTTGTTGGGACGGCGGCCGTCAGCGCAGGTGCGATGGAACTGGTCTTGAGCGGGCTGGCGCACGCACAGTCCAGTCAAGCCAGCGGGCCTGCTGCAGGCGCGAACGCCTCAGCGTCGAGTGCATCGTTCACCGAGATCAGGCAGATCGATGCCGGCGCTCTGAATGTCGGTTATGCCGAAGTCGGCCCGGGTACCGGCCCGGTCGTGATCTTGCTCCATGGCTGGCCATACGACATCCACAGCTTCGTCGACGTCGCGCCTCGGCTCGCGTCGGCGGGCTATCGGGTGGTGGTTCCGTACCTGCGCGGCTACGGGACGACGCGGTTTCTTTCCAGCGACGCGGTCCGCAATGGCCAGCAGGCGGTGCTCGCCGTCGACGTCATCGCGCTGATGGATGCGCTGAAGATCGAGAGGGCGATCATCGGCGGTTTCGACTGGGGTGCACGCACGGCCAACGTCGTCGCGGCGCTGTGGCCGGAGCGCTGCAAGGCGCTGGTATCGGTGAGCGGCTATTTGATCGGCAGCCAGCAAGCCAACAAGGCGCCCTTGCCGCCGCAGGCGGAGCTCACGTGGTGGTACCAGTTCTACTTCGCGACGGAGCGTGGCAGGCGCGGCTATGAAGCCAACCGGCACGACTTCACGAAGCTCATCTGGCAACTCGCATCGCCGAAATGGCATTTCGACGATGCGACGTTCGAGCGATCCGCAAAAGCCTTCCAGAACCCGGATCACGTGGCAATCGTGATCTACAACTACCGCTGGCGATTGGGTCTTGCGGACGGGGAGCCGCAGTACGACGCGCTCGAAAAGCGTCTCGCAGCCGCGCCGGTCATCACCGTGCCGACCATCACTCTCGAAGGCGACGCCAATGGTGCGTCTCATCCCGAGCCTGCAGCGTACGCGAAGAAATTTTCCGGCAAATACACGCACCGGACCATGGGAGGCGGAATCGGCCACAATCTGCCGCAGGAAGCGCCCAAGGCCTTTGCGGACGCGGTGATCGAGGTTGCCGGCTACTAAGTGCCAACGTGTCGCGTGGGCTGCCTGCGATGCTAACGGCTCACTCCACACATTTGAGGAAAAGCCCATCATGAACCGTTTGTTGAAGAGATGTCTCGCATCGGCGATGTTGCTCGCCAGCGTGTTTCCGCTGAATGCGGCCCATGCCGCCCAGCCGCAGGATCTGAAAGGAACGAACGTCGTGCTTGTGCACGGCGCTTTCGCCGACGGTTCCAGCTGGAATCGGGTGATCCCGCTGCTCGAAGCGCACGGTCTTCACGTGGTTTCGGTTCAGAACCCGCTCAGCTCGCTTGCGGATGATACGGCGGCGACCAGGCGTGCGATAGAACTGCAAACCGGTCCGGTTGTGCTCGTAGGCCATTCGTGGGGCGGTTTCGTGATCACCCAGGCCGGCAACGACGATAAAGTCAAGGCACTCGTGTACGTGGCCGCTCTCGTTCCGGATAGCGGCGTATCGGTCAACGACATGATGAAAGGCAAGCCGGCGCCGGCCTGGGCAGGGAAATTGAGGAAAGACTCCGCAAACTTCCTGACGTTGTCCACCGACGCCGTGGTGAATGATTTCGCCCAGGATCTGACGCCGGCACAAGCACGCACCCTCGCAGCGACGCAAGGACCGTGGTTCGCGGGCTCTCTGGACGACAAGGTGAGCATCGCCGCGTGGCACACGAAGCCGTCGTGGTTCGTGGTCGCCAACCAGGATCGCATGATCGATCCGCGAGCCGAGGAAGCAATGGCAAAGCAGATCGGCGCAACAACGATACACGTCGATTCAAGTCACGTCGCAATGTTGAGTCATCCGAAGGCGGTTGCCGCCGCGATCATCGCAGCGGCCAGCAAAGTCCAGTAGCTGGCGCACCAGCCTGAATTCAGTCGGACATCAGGCTGGCCTGCGAGCAATCATTTCCGCCACCTCGTCACACCACGCGATATAGGCCTGTTCAGCCAGCACGCCGCGGCGCGTCACCAACAGCGGTCCAAGCTGATCCTCGCTCAGCTCGGCCTGCCTTGCGAGAAAAAATTCAAGCTGGACCTGGTGGTCTGCACGCACCTCACGGATCTGCTGCAACGCTGCCTCGCGCGACAGCAAATCGAAGCACAACACCCGCAGTATCTKTTCGTCCTTGATGGCCGGGCGCGGTGAACCTTTCGCCACCCAAGACCTCAGCTTCTCGCGTCCGGCAACAGTCATGCTGTAGATCGAGCGTTCCGGCCCGCGCGTTCCCGGCAAGCGCTCCGATGTGATGAGTCCATCCGTCTCCAGTTCTCGCAAAGCCGGGTACACCGAGCTGTGCTCGACCGACCAGCAATGCTGGCCCGCCATCTGCAGCCATTTGGTCAGTTCATAGCCGGAACGCGGCTGGCAATGTATCCCGGCAAGAAGAACATGCTTCAGCGGCTTTTCCTTGCTTGCCCTGGCTTCCTTCAGATCACTCACTCGCATTGCTCCTTGATTGCGTCAGCGCGCACGCGGAATGACTATGTTTTTTTTGACATAGTCAAAAAACCGTGCCACTATGTATTTTTCTACATACTGAATCTTACCCTATTCCCAGGGCAGCGACTGCGCCAGGCGTGGCGGCGTTGACCGGGTGCGGCCAGTCCGCCGTGTCGCCGCCTCTGAGCGCCAAGGTTGCCTGGACGAGGCGGCGCCGGCCGGTGCCGACAACATCAGCTACACCGGTTTCATTTTGATCATTGATACAAGGAAGAGACTCATGTCCCAAGAAACCATCCTCGTCACCGGCGCCGCCGGCAGCGTCGGCTCGACCGCGCGCGCGGCCATCGCCATCCTGCTGGAGCAAGGCCATCGCGTACGCGCCATGGTGCGCAATCTGGACAAGCGCGCCGACATGCTGGGCGACCTGGGCGCCGAAGTCGTGGTCGCCGACATGCTCGACATCGTTGCCGTGCGCGCGGCCATGCAAGGCTGCTCAGTGGTCTATTTCACGATGTCGGTTTCGCCCGACTACCTGGAAGCAGCCGCCAACGTCGCGGTCACAGCCAAGAGCCTGGGTGTGAAGGCCTTCGTCAATCTGTCGCAGATGACGCTGTCGCAGATGAGCGAGACAGAGACCACCGGCAGCCCGCAACAGAAGCAGCACTGGCTCGCAGAGCAGATGCTGCGTTGGTCCGGCCTGCCGGTGGTCTACCTGCGTCCAACTGCTTTCTTCGAAGGCTTGTTCCTGCCGGCGGCCAAGGGCATCCGCGACGACAACGCCATCCGCCTGCCGTTCGCCGACGGCAAGACCTCGCCGATCGCCGCCGCCGATGTGGGGGCTGTCGCCGCAGCTGTGCTGGCCAACCCGGAGCCGCATATCGGCAAGCTCTACGAACTGACCGGCCCCCAGTCGCTGACGATGGCGGAGCTCGCACAGGAGTTCAGCGGCGCTCTGGGCCGCACCATCCAATACGTCAACGTGCCACCGCAGATCTGGGAGGCCAAGCTCCAGGAGATCCAGCAGCCGGCGCATCTGACCGCACACCTGGTCGTCATGGCCCAGCTACATCGCGATAACCGCTACGACCGCATGACCGGCACCTTCGAGCAGTTGGTCGGCCGTGCGCCGATTTCCGCCGCCGAATTCGCTAGCCGCCACGCGGCCGCGTTCACGCCTGCCTGATCCTCGCTATCAAAAAGGAAACAACGATGGAATTCGTTCTCGCTTTTCAACAGCCACCGAACAGCTATGAAATCCACGCCGATCCGCTCAAAGGGCAGCAAGTCTCGCTAGCGTGGAAACAGTATATGGGCGCCATGGCGGCCGCCGGCGTCATGCGGGCCGGCACGCAACTCGATCCGCGCAACGCCAGCACCGTGCGGGTGCGGGACGGCCAGCGCGAAGTCCAGGATGGCCCATCCCCGGAAGGGCGCGCGCTATTTGGCGGCTTTGTGGTGATCAATGTCGAGACGCTGGAAGAGGCTTTGAACTGGGCTGAGCGCAGCCCCAGCTCATCAGCCGGATTTACGGAAGTCATCCCGGTCCTGCCGATCATCCGCGCGTAGGTCCGCGTAAGCGCTTGCAGATGGCACTGTCATCGCCGTTGCCTCGCTCTTCCCGCAACTGTGGCCAGCCCGTTCAACTGGCTGCGCATGCCCGAGGACGTCGACCGGCGCTTGCAAGTATTCGTGCAGCTGCTGGCCAACTGCCCATGAAACCTGCGTTTTGCATGTTTCCTACTCAACTAAGGGATTTCAGATGATCCGCACACACATGCTAAGGCGGGCGATTACAGCCGCCGCTTTCGCCGTTGCCGCCAACCTTGTCCTGGCTACGGTCAATGACCACGCGGGAGGGCCAGCTGTCGGCACAGTTCAGCCGAACGGCAATGCCTGCAGCGAACTTGCGGGCGACCCGCTGGACAACGCGCGCGAAGCCGACGGAACACTCTACGGATATCGCGTCTGAGGGCGCGTTTGGAGACTGGTCAGCCGCTGGGTTTCAGCGAACGGCGGAGCCGACCTGTTTTGTCTCGAGCGGCCGAACGGCAATCCACCATTGCAGAATCAGGTCCCCGGCAGCTATCTTGTCAGTGGTGAGGGCGGTTGGCGATATTGCCTGTCGGCAGTTCGGACCGCGGCCCTGCGAGCTGCCACACTGCCGGGAGATGCGCACCATGCACCTGGGAAAATCGTACACCGTATCCGAGTTCACGTTCTGGTCGAGACGGCAACTCTATGCCTCGCTAGCATGCGGTTCGCTGCCCGTTCTCCTTTATCAGTTCTTCGGGCTGAAATGGCTGTCGATTCCGGTCTCGGTTGTGCTGCTGCTGGGCACGGCCACGTCATTCATCGTGGGTTTCAGGAACGTGCAGACCTACAGCAGAGCCTTGGAGGCGCAGCAAATCTGGACTGAGATACTGAATGGCAGCCGATGTCTGGGTGTGATGGGCCGGGACTTTCTGGCGGGGCAGGCAGCCGGGCGGGAACTGATTCTCCGGCATTGCGCGTGGTTGACGGCGCTTCGCTATCAGCTGAGAACCCCAAGGATCTGGGAAAATGCGGGCAAGGTATCGAACGTGGAGTATCGAAAGTACTACCGGGTTCCAGAGTGGGAGACTCCATTGGAACAGGCGCTTGCGCGGTATCTGCCGCAGGCCGAACTCGACTCGCTTCAGCATGCCGAAAGCAAGACAACCCGGTTGCTGGGAACACAGTCGGCGACGATCAAGCGGTTCCTTGATGCCGGCGAGATCGGCAATGCCTTCTATTTGGAGTTGGGAGGATCCATCAAGGGCTTCTTCGCGCAGCAAGGACGGGCGGAGCGTATCAAGGACTATCCGTATCCCAGGCAATATGCGGTCATCAATAAGCTCTTTGTCCGTACTTTTTGTCTGCTGCTGCCTTTTGGCATTCTTACGGAATTCGAAAAGATCAATGCCAGCGTTTCAGGCTTCATGCATGGCAACATGATCTGGCTGGTCATTCCATTCAGCACTATGATCTCGTGGATGTACCTCGCGCTGGAGCAGGTTGGCGAAAGCACGGAGAACCCGTTCGAAGGAAACGCCAATGACGTGCCCATGGCACAGATCTGCCGGAAGATTGAACGCGAACTCATGGATATGCTTGGCGAGAAGAGCGATGTTCCCGAGCCAGCGGCAGAGCACGGTATTGTCCTCTAGCAGGCTGCTGAAGTACTTACCGTGAGATTGGCGCATCTTCTGCCAGTGCGGCTGATGGACTCTGTTTCTTTACAATCCGGAGGCCGCGCGCCACTTCATCAAGTTTTTCGGCCGTTGGGCGCCGTTTCACGCTCGCCGGGCGTTCGACTCATCAACCGGACATCGCGCCAGTTCGCCATGACCGAGGTGGGCCAAGAGTTTTACCAGCACGCGATGGCGCTGCTACGCAGCGCGGAGGTTGCCGAAGAAGTCAGAATTTGGGCGTCAGCACTTTCCGAAGGCGCGCCTGGCCGTGGTGACGCCTTCGCATCAGAGCCCGACCGGCGTCGCACTGACACTGCAACGGCGCGTCGAACTGCTCGACCGGGCCGGTGAGCAGGGGGCGTGGATCATCGAGGATTCGCTGACCGCGTGGCGGCACGGTGCGCCCGGGCGGCGTGGCTTGATGATGGGCTTTACCAATCTCCGCAGCCAGTCCGAGGCCGATCGCCTGGTTGCGGAGCTGATGCGCGCGCTGAAAGCGTAGACGATCGTCAACGGATGCTTGACAAATAGACAACCAGTCGTCTATTGTTCCTTCCATCCCCTCATTGACCATTTCGACATGCCAAGACCCGCCAACCCCGAGATCCGTAACCGCCTGCTCATCGACGGCGGCCGTGTTATTCACAGGTCCGGCTTCAACGGATCTGGCGTGCAGGACATCGTAGCTGCCGCAGTGGTTCCCAAGGGATCCTTCTACAGCTACTTCGACAGCAAGGAGGCCTTTGCCGCCGAAGTGCTCGAAGCCTATTGGGATTCCATTGAACAATGCCACGGCAAAGTGATGTACGACGCGCGCATTACGCCGTTGGCCAGGATCGAAAAGCTGTTCGAGTTGCTGGTAGGGGACCACGCGGCAGAAGAATTCACGCTGGGGTGCCTTGTGGGCAACCTTTCCCTCGAATTGTCCAATACCAGCGGTGAAGTTCGAGTTGCTCTGGAGCGCATTCTGGCGCGCTGGGAAGGCCTCATCACAGCCTGCCTTGATGAGGCCAGGCTGCGCCAGGAACTGCCGGCGGACTGTGATTCCGCGCAGCTCGYGTCCATCATCATCGAAGCCTGGGAGGGGGCGGTCCTGCGCAGCAAGGTCGAGCGCAATGGCGACGCCTGCCGACGATTTCAGCAAGTCACGCTGAAGCGGTTGTTGTACTGAAATTTTTTTGCATTTTTAAATAGACGACTGGTCATATATAACGCAGCGGCGCGCTCACGCGCTAAGAAAGGAGTCTTACCATGTCTTCAATTCGCAGCCTCAACAAAGGTGTATCGCGACGCAACCTGCTGCTCGGCAGCGCGGCCGCCGCCAGCGCGCTGGCGGCTTCCAGCTTGCCCGGACCTGCTGCGGCGGCACCGTCGGCAATGGGATCGAGTCCCTCAACGGCACGCGGCAAGGCCTCAGGCAGCTACATCACGGCAAAGGACGGCACCCAGCTCTA
>NZ_JBFTSG010000040.1:0-85323 GCF_056399885.1 Cupriavidus sp. 01L45
GAGATTCAATCGTCAACGCGTCACCCAAAAAGGCAGAAGTAAACGCGAGACTCAGACAGTTTACAAGTGCCGCTTCAAGTCCTTGAATGTAAACACTTTTCCGGGGCGCCAGGATCGCTTCGGTGGGTCAACGATGTGTATAACCGCATGACCTTCACCCCCCCACCGCCAAAACCCGATCCCCAGCAATCGTAGTCCGATGCAACTCCCGATCAAACCCATCATAGTCATTCATCGCCAGATGCTGCGTACACCGGTTATCCCACACCGCCAACGCCCCCCGCGTCCACCGGAACCGGCAAGTAAACTCCGGCCGCACCGCATGGCAGTAAAGGAACTGCAGCAACGGCGCACTCTCCTCCTCGGTCATGCCTTCGAAACGCAGCGTATAGGTGCTATTGACATAGAGCGCCTTCTTCCCGGTGGCGGGGTGGATGCGCACCACCGGATGCATGACCTCGCTACTGGCGCGCTCGTCGGTGCGTACATCCATCTTGTGCGCGGGATCGCCATTGTTGACGACCGCGCCGCCGGCGCCGTATGAACGCACCGGGCTATGCACGGCACGCAGCTTGTCCAGAACCTGCTTCATGCCGTCCGACAGCGCATCGTAGGCGCGATACATATTGGTCCACATGGTGTCGCCCCCATAGGGCGGAATCACGCGGGCGTACAGCGCGGACCCCAGCGGCGGGATTTCCGCATAGCTCATGTCGGTGTGCCACAGCCCGCCAAAATTGCGTTTGGTCTGCTCGGTCCTGCCCTTCATCACCGGCAGGATCTCGGGATGCCCTTGCAGCGCGCGGATGAACGGCACTTCCAGCAGATCGCCAAAGCGCGCGCTGAATGCCTTGTGCTGCTCGGGCGTCAGTTCCTGGTCGCGAAAGAAGATCACCAGGTTGTCGTGCAGCGCCGAGCGGATCTCGGCGAAGGTCTCGTCGGACAGCGGCCGGGCAAGGTCGACGCCGCGGATTTCCGCGCCGAGCGCGCCGGCAATGGGGTGGATATCGATAAGGCGGTATTGCGACATGGCTTGTCTCCTTGGTGGTGGATGGGTTGTGGCTTTACTGGACCGTGATATTCGCGCTGCGCACCAGCGTGCTCCACTTGCGCGATTCCGCTTCGATATAGCGGCCGAAAGCCTGCGGCCCGGCGCCGGAGACGATGCCGCCCATCTCGTCGAGCTTCTTGCGCACGTCGGGCATCTTCAGCACGGCCTCCAGTTCGGTGTCGAGCCGGGCGACGATGGCCTTGGGCGTGGCCGCCGGCACCAGTACGCCAAACCATCCGGCGATCTCGTAACCCCGCAGGCCGGCTTCCGCCATGGTGGGCACATCGGGCAGCTGCGCGGAGCGTTGGGCGCTGGTGATGGCCAGCGCGCGCAGCTTGCCCGCCTTCACCAGCGGCAGCGCGGAGGGCATGTTGTCGAACATCACCGGCACATGCCCGGCCATGGTGTCGTTCAGTCCCGGCGCGCTGCCCTTGTAGGGGATGTGGGTCATCTTCACGCCCGAGGTGGTGGCGAAGAGCTCACCCGCCAGGTGCAGCGAGGTGCCGGCGCCCGGCGTCGCGTAGCCCAGCGGGGCTGGCTGCCGCCTGCCGTAGTCGATCAGGTCGCGCACCGAATGCACCGGCAGCGCTGGATTGACCACCAGCAGGTTAGGCACCGCCATCAGCATGGTCACCGGGGCCAGGTCCTTGAGCGGGTTGTAGGGCAGGTCCGGATACAGCGAAGGGTTGATGGCGATGGGGCCGATATTGCCCATTACGATGGTGTAGCCATCGGCCGGTTGCTTGGCCACGTAGTCCGTGCCCACGTTGCCGCCGGCACCCGCCTTGTTTTCCACCACCACCGGCTGGCCGAGCCGCTCTCCCAGCTTCTGGCCGACGATGCGCGCGAGCATGTCGGTCGAGCCGCCGGGCGGATATGGCACGACCCATTTGATCGGCTTGGCTGGCCAGGCATCGGCGGYCTGTGCGGCCGGGGCCAGCAGCGCGAGGGCGAGGATGGACGCAAGTGCGGGGGCGATGGTCTTCATCTTGTCTCCTGTGTGAGCGGTGAGGCGCGGTGCTTGCCGCCGCCTTCTTTCTGCTTTAGTATGTTCACCTAATGAACGAAGCGTGCTCTAGGTGAACGAAATAGCGGATGAAGAATAATAGATCGATCCAGCGGTGTCTAGCGATCCTGCAAGCGTTCCGCCACAACGGCCGGCCAACGCTGGCGGAGCTATCGCGCGCGGTGGACCTGCCGCACCCCACCGTGCTGCGGTTCCTGCTGACCTTGGAAGAGGATGCGTATGTGGCGCGGGAAGGCAATCGCTGGCGTCTCACCACGCGTATCTTCGAGATCGGCTTTGCCGCGCTGGAAAGCCTGGGCGTCACCGATGCCGTGCAGGAGGGGCTGCAGAAACTGGCCGACGCCTACTCCGGCACGGCCAACCTTGGCGAGGCCAATCCGGAGGGCGTGATCATCATCGGCCGGGCGATGGCGCCGGCCGAGCGGCGCCGGCTGGTGGTCATGAACCTGCGGGTGGGCAGCGTGCTGCCGGCGGGCAGCGCGCTGGCGACGGCCTTGCCCTTGCCGCCCGGCGAGTGGAGCGTGCTGGCCTACCCGGAGAGCAATCAGGTATCGGTTGCGGTGCCTCTGCCGGCAGCTGGCTCGCGGACATTGTCGCTGGGCATTTCCACCTCGGCGGGCGAAGCCACGCCAGAGCGCATCCCCGCCGAGATCGTGC
This sequence comes from Cupriavidus sp. 01L45, assembly GCF_056399885.1. Lineage (NCBI taxonomy): Bacteria > Pseudomonadati > Pseudomonadota > Betaproteobacteria > Burkholderiales > Burkholderiaceae > Cupriavidus > Cupriavidus sp. 01L45. The sequence goes on from NZ_JBFTSG010000040.1 coordinate 2,736, forward strand.
CCGCGTTGCAGCAGGCCGCGGCCAATATCAGCCGGCTGATCGGGCTGGCCCCGGTATGACGGGGTTAGAATCCACCTTTGTTTTTCCTATGCAGCGGAGTCCACGTGCTGGCTGAGCAGCGGCAAAAATTCATTCTCGACCAGCTCGCCGCCAGCGGCGCGCTGGCGATCAGCGAACTGGTGAGCGAACTCGATGTCTCGCGCGAGACCGTCCGCCGCGACCTCAATGCGCTGGCGGCGCGCGGCCTGCTGATCCTCACCCACGGCGGCGCGCTCACACCCGAGCGGGCCGAGCCCGACACCCAGACCCGCGCCGCGGTCAATGCCGAAGGCAAGCGCGCCATCGGCATGCGCGCGGCGGAGCTGGTGCCCGACGGCGCCTCGCTGATCCTCGACTACGGCACCACCACCCACACCGTGGCCCAGGCCCTGCATGGCCACCATAACCTGCTGGTCTACACCAACGACATCACCATCGCCATGCTGCTCGGACGGCGCAACGGCAATCGTGTAGTGGTGCTTGGCGGGGAACTGCAGGATAACGAGGACGCTACCCACGGCTGGGACACCATCGAACAGCTGTCGCGCTACCACGCCGACTTCGCCTTTATCGGCACCGGCGGCATCACCGCCGATGGCCAGATGAGCGATTTCTCGCGCTCGGCCGCCGAGTTGCGCAGCCGCATGCTGCTGGCCGCCAGCGTGGCCTGCGTGGTGGCCGATCACACCAAGTTCGGCCGCAACGCCGGCGTGCTGGTCAAGCATTTCGACAAGGCCGCCTACCTGATCTCCGATATGGCGCCGGAACCTGAACTGGCGGCGGCGCTGAAGGAACGCGGGCCGGTGCTGCGGATCGCCTGAACGGGCGCGCCTAGGTGAGGCCGGCCACAAGCCCGAGGGCTGCCTCTTCCATTGCCTCAAGCGGCATGGGCGCGGCGGGAAAGCCCCGGCGCTTGCGCAGCCCGGCAATTTCATAGTCGATGCCGTGGCAATCCACGCCCAGCACGCGAACGCCGGCCGGGGCGGCCAGGGACATCGCTTGCACGAGTCCAGCCTCGGTGTCCGGCGGCACCTGCGGCAATGCCCGCCATGCATCGTCCCCGATCCAGCCCATGCGCGCGACGCCGCCGATAAACCGGATGGTTTTCGGGCTGATGCGGAAGAAGTGGAAATCCAGGGCCAGCAGAGGCTCGGCAGCCGGTTCATAGCGCAGGTATCGCGCCAACTCGGCTGGCCCCGGCTCGAAGCGGGCCGCATCGCCTGCCAGCGTCAGCCGGCGCGCGTTCTGCACGTCCGTGGCGCCCGGTTGCAGCACGGACAGGCTCACTCGCGGATCGGCCAGCAGATTCCGGGTGTGCTCGGCCAGCGCGCTGACGCAGATAACGGGTGCGTTGGCGTGGTCGGCCACGAAGGGCACGACCGTGGCATAGGGGTAGCCGGGCAGGGCGGCAGCGTTGGTGGCCAGGGTGCCGTAGGCCGCCTCGTGGATAAGACTGACCGCCTGATCGATGGGAATTTCCACGCGCTTGAGCCTCGTCCGGGAGCAATCCGCCGATTGTACGGCGCGCGGCTTCCCGCTGCGATCCGCTCCATGTGGCCGTTGATCGCACAAAAATACATGCAAGCGGCCTTTATATGTCTCCTCATCAAAGGTGTTTTGACTGTCGTGCGTGGCCGCGCCAATGCTAAGCTTCGCCCCTGGCGATACATCCAGTCCCAATCCTGAATGTATTGACATGCTCCGGCGGCGGCTGCCGCCGGACTTTGCCGCGTTTGCGCGCCCGAGCCGTTCCGGGCGCACCGTGGCATCCCTCGGCACGCCCGCCGGACAGGTATCCGTGGCGGCCGTCTCCTGCCAAGCACCAGCACATCGAATCGAAGAGACACTTGTGACATCCGCTTCCCTTGAAACATTCCTGGCCGGCGTTGCCCGGCGCGACCCCGATCAGCCCGAATTCCTCCAGGCCGTGAAGGAAGTCATGATGACGCTGTGGCCCTTCGTCGAGCAGCATCCGCGCTACGGCGAGCAAGCGCTGCTGGAGCGGCTGGTGGAACCCGAGCGCGTGATCCAGTTCCGCGTGGCATGGACCGACGACCGCGGCCAGGTCCAGGTCAACCGCGGCTTCCGCGTGCAGCACAGCTCCGCCATCGGCCCCTACAAGGGCGGCATGCGCCTGCACCCCACCGTGAACCTCTCGGTGCTCAAGTTCCTCGGCTTCGAGCAGACCTTCAAGAACGCGCTGACCACGCTACCCATGGGCGGCGGCAAGGGCGGCTCCGACTTCGACCCCAAGGGCAAGTCCGACGGCGAAGTCATGCGCTTCTGCCAGGCCCTGATGACCGAGCTGTACCGCCACCTTGGCCCGGATACCGACGTGCCCGCCGGCGATATCGGCGTGGGCGCGCGCGAGGTGGGCTTCATGGCCGGCATGATGAAGAAACTGTCCAACAGCTCCGCCAGCGTCTTCACGGGCAAGGGCATGGCCTTCGGCGGCAGCCTGATGCGGCCCGAAGCCACCGGCTACGGCACGGTGTATTTCGCGCAGGAAATGCTCCATCGCCGGGGGCGCGGCTTCAGCGGCCTGCGCGTTCTGCTCTCCGGCTCGGGCAACGTGGCCCAGTACGCCGCCGAGAAAGCCATCGAACTCGGTGCCAAGGTACTCACGGTATCGGACTCCGGCGGCGTGCTGCACTACCCCAAGGGCATGAACAGCGAGCAACTCGCCGCGCTGATGGCCTTCAAGAACGAATCGCGCGGGCGCCTGGCCGATTTTGCCGCGCAGCAAGACCTGCACTTCGAAGCCGGCCGTACACCCTGGCACGTACCGGCTGACGTGGCGCTGCCCTGCGCCACGCAAAACGAGCTGGACGGCAACGATGCCGAACGCCTGCTCGCCAACGGCGTGTTCTGCGTGGCCGAAGGCGCCAACATGCCCTCCACGCTGGACGCCGTCGACCGCTTCCTCGCCGCGCGCATCCTCTACGCGCCGGGCAAGGCCAGCAACGCCGGCGGCGTCGCCACCTCGGGCCTGGAAATGTCGCAGAACGCCATGCGCCTGTCGTGGCACCATGCGGAGGTCGACGAGAAACTGCACGCCATCATGAAAGACATCCACGGCAACTGCATCCACTACGGGCAGAAGGCGGACGGGTATATCAATTACGTGGAAGGGGCCAACGTCGCCGGGTTTGTGAAGGTGGCGGACGCGATGCTGGCGCAGGGGGTGGTTTGAACGCGGGCTTCCGCGGGTAAGCCGGGGAGCCTGGTGGTAAGCGAAGCGGGATGGGCGGTGGTGCCATCCCGCTTTTTATTGGGTGTATCGCCGAATCGCAGGATGGGCAGCGTCACGCTGACGGCCAGGGCGGGTCCTCCCAAGTCGAGACGCCGTGCGCATTAGAGGAACGGCAAAATGTTCGCCATCGCGCGCGTCACGTAGGTCTCCTTTTCCCCCACTGGCGCGTTGAAACCTTCAAAGGTCAGGATGGCGATGTGCATGGGAGGCCTCGTGCGAGTGGAGACGTTGTATTGCGCCGTCGTGGAACCGATAATCAATACATTCAAATAATTGTCATGGATACGTTCAGGCATGCCTCAGCCCCGCTACAAGCAACTGGTCGACCGTCTCGCGGCCGATATCCGTGCGCGGCGGCTGCGTCCCGGGACGCAACTGCCAACGCACCGCGAGCTCGCGGCTCGCGAAGGACTGGCGCTGGTCACGGCCACGCGCGTCTACGCGGAGCTGCAAGCGATGGGGTTGGTGAGCGGGGAGACCGGTCGCGGCACGTTCGTCAAGGAGGCGCTCCCTCGCGGACAAGGCATTGACTTGCATGCCTGGAGCGCTGACACGGTGGACCTGAGCTTCAACTATCCCTCGTTGCCGGATCAGGCAGACCTTCTCCGTGCAGCGCTGCGCCAGCTCGCTGCCGCAGGCGATCTGGAGGCCCTGCTTCGATACCAGCCCCACGGCGGGCGCGAGCACGAGCGGGCGACCGTGGCGCGCCACCTGGCTAGCCGGGGGCTGGCGGCATCGGCCGAAACCGTATTGCTCGTGAGCGGCGCGCAGCACGGGCTGACGACAACCGCCATGGCCTTGCTCGAGCCCGGCGACGTGGTGGCCGTGGACGCGCTGACGTACCCGGGATTCAAGCTCGCCGCCGAAGTCAATCGGCTGGAACTCGCCCCAATTCCCGCCGCAGGACATGGCCCGGATCTGGACGCATTGGCGGCGCTGTGCAGGCGACGGCGCGTACGCGCCGTGTACGCGATGCCGACGCTCCATAACCCGCTCGGCTGGGTGATGAGCGCAAGGCGGCGTCGGGAACTGGTCGCCATGGCTCGTCAGCATGGACTGATGCTCATCGAGGACGCGGCCTACGCGTTCCTGGCGGAAGGCGCCCCACCGCCTTTGGCATCGCTGGCCCCGGAGACGACGGTCTATGTGTCCAGCTTCTCGAAGAGTGTCGCCACCGGGCTGCGCGTCGGCTTCGTCTGTGCCCCGCGCGAATGGGTTCCCAGGCTGGAACGGGCCATCCGGGCCACGACCTGGAACACCCCGGCAACCATGACGGCTATCGCCTGCGGCTGGATCGAGGACGGCACCGTGGCCAGGCTCGAAGCCGAAAAACGGCGGGATGCCACGCTGCGGCAGGGCCTTGCCACTGAAGTCCTGGGCGGGCTGAAAAGGATCAGCCATCCCGCGTCGTACTTCGTCTGGCTTCCTCTGCCACAGGAAGTTCGGGCAGACGCGATCGCGATGGCGTTGATGCGCGAGCATATTTCCGTGTCGACGGCCCATCCGTTCGCGACGGCAGCGCATGTGCCTCATGCCATCCGGTTGGCACTCGGCTCCGTCGACCTGTCCACGTTAAAGCAGTCCCTGGAAACGGTGGCCCGTGTTGTTGCCGATCAGGCCTACTGACCCACGGATGCGGCGATGAAATCCGACAGGCAGGATTCGCTGGCCAAATCTCTTCGGGAGGCTGTCTGGCAGGTTCCGCACCAGGCGGCCGGGAGCGGCCATTCGAGGCCGCTCCTGCAACCGTGCCGCGTAATCGTACGGGGCCGCGTTCGGTAGTCCGGCCGATGGGGTGTTTTCCCTGTGTCTTGCATGTTGCGGCAGGCGATACACTCTGGCATTTCGGACGCCTTGACCGGACCTGATCCATGCCAAAACTTCTCTCGCTCTATCCCGCTATCGAACCCTATGAAACCGGCACGGTGGATGTCGGTGACGGCCACGTGGTCTACTACGAACGCGTTGGAACGCCCGGCGCCAAGCCGGCGGTATTCCTGCATGGTGGTCCTGGTGGCGGCATATCGGCCGATCACCGCCGCCTGTTCGATCCGGCGCGCTACGACGTCATGCTGTTCGACCAGCGCGGCTGCGGCCGGTCCACGCCGCATGCGGAGCTGGAAGCCAATACCACGTGGCATCTGGTGGATGACATCGAGCGCCTGCGCAAGCTGGCCAACGCCGACCGCTGGCTGGTCTTTGGCGGCTCGTGGGGTTCGACGCTCGCGCTGGCCTATGCGCAGAAGTATCCGGAGCGGACCAGCGAACTGGTGCTGCGCGGGGTATATACCGTCTCCCAGGCGGAGCTGGATTGGTATTACCAATACGGCGTCTCGGAGGTGTTTCCCGAGAAATGGGCCCGATTCCAGGCTCCCGTTCCGGAAGCCGAACGCGGCAACATGATGGCCGCCTATCGCAAGCTGCTGACCGGCAGCGATATGGAGAAGCGGCTGGAGGCGGCCCGCGCGTGGAGTGTATGGGAGGGGGAGACGATCACGTTGCTGCCCGATCCGGCCAACAGCGCGAAGCATGCCGACAGTCATTTCGCGCTGGCGTTCGCGCGGTTGGAGAACCACTACTTCACGCATCGCTGCTGGCTGGAAGACGGGCAGTTGTTGCGCGACGCGCCTCGCCTTGCCGGCATTCCGGGTGTCATCGTGCACGGCCGCTACGACATGCCGTGCCCGGCTCGCTATGCCTATGCGCTGCACCAGGCGTGGCCGGATGCCGATCTGCATCTGATCGAAGGCGCCGGGCACGCATGGACCGAGCCCGGCATCCTTGATCAGCTGGTTGCCGCTACCGACAGGTTTGCGGCGGCGGGGGCATAGCCGGGCGCTGGCAGCCTTGGGGCGCGGAGGCTGGTAACTCGCCACGACCGCGCCGCTCCCTTTCAGTTGCTGCTCACGGAGACCGTGTGGCGTGCGTCGCAGTGCTGCCGGCGCAGATTCTCCGTGGTTTCGCCAGTGCCGTCCGCACGCCAGCCCGGCGGCATCATCACGTAGTTGATCGCGGTCCACACATTGCCCGCCGACGCGATATCCCGGGCGAGGCTGACCCAGTGTTCGAACTGGTTGACGAGCGGATTGCGCGAGTGCGTCGGCGTCACGAGGCCGTAGCGGCAAGGTTCGTCGGCGCGTTCTTCGATATAGGTGCCGAACAGGCGGTCGAACACGATCAGCACGCCACCGTAGTTCGCGTCGAGGTAGTCGACGTTCGACGCATGGTGCACCCGATGCGCGGACGGCGTGTTGAATACGTATTCGAGCCAGCCGAGCTTGGGCATCCACGTGTTGTGCAGCCAGAACTGGTACAGGAGGTTGAACATCAGCGTCGCGAGCACGACCTCCGGGCGCACGCCGAGCCAGACGAGCGGGGCGAAGAACATCGCCGTGCCGGTCAGCTTGCCGGTCCAGCCGAGCCGGTAAGCAGACGACAGCGTCAACTGGTTCGGCGAATGATGGACCGCATGTGTCGCCCAGAAGAACCGGATGCGATGCGAGGCGCGGTGGTACCAGTAGTAGCAGAACTCCTGGCCGACAAACAGCAGCAGTACCATCAGCGCGCTGTTGATCGAGACCGTGAAGAGGCGATGTTCCCAGACGAAAGAGAAGATCGGCGTCGCCAGCGAAAGCGGCAGCAGCGCGAACAACTTGCGGCCGGCGAGATCGGCCAGCGACAGCCATGTTTCACTCCAGTCGAACGGCGTGCCGCTGTTGCGGTGCTTTCGCGTGAGCACGCAGGCCTCGACCAGCGAGACGGCGACGATGAACAACGTGACATAGAGCGTGATTTTTCCGGTAGTAAGCATGATGAGCACAGGTAAGGTCGGGGGGAAGGCGCGCCGTCTGCGGGAATGACCGCCGTCGCGCCGGATGAGCCAACTCTAGTGGGCGGGCGCGGCCAGGAACAGGCGGAAAGTATTTCGCCCGATGTCACCGAATCGGTCCGCCAGCGGGGGAGGCTTGCGGGCGCGGCGGATGGCAATCGGCGCGCACCGTCTCTGCGGTCCGGTGTAACACCGCGACATTTTTTCCAAGGCGATTAACTGGCGATGTCGTCCTATAGTTCGTCCCGTTGCCACGCCGCGGTGCGTGACCTGACCCGAACCGAACCAGAAGGACATCCGATGAAACCCCGTTACCTCCTCACAGCGACCGCCTCGCTGATCTTCCTCGCCAGCACCCCGGCCTTCGCGGGCTGGTCCGGCCACGGCACGGCCTATACGCCGCACGGCGTCTATAACGGCGCGCACTATGGATCATGCGGAGGCGGAAGCTGCTCGCATGCCGGCGGCGTCGTCGGTCCCTACGGCGGGCTCGCGACAAACACCGGCACGGTGTCCCGTACGGCGCCGGGGCAGTTTTCGAACTCCGGCACGGCAACCGGACCGAACGGCCGATCGGTTCAGCACGCTGGCGACACCAGTTGCTCGGGCGGTACGTGCTCGCATACGGGCAACCTCACCGGGGCCAACGGACAGACCGCTTCCACGGCGGGCAGCGTGACACGCGATGCGCCGGGGCAGTACTCGTCATCCGGCACGATCACCGGTTCGAACGGCAACACCGTCAGCCACGCGGCATCGACCAGCTGCGCCGGCGCTACGTGCGACCGCTCGGGGACCGCGACCGGTGCTTACGGCGAAACCGTCACGCACTCGGGCTCCGCGACCCGCGTTGCGCCGGGTGTCGTGACGACCGCGGGCGGCACGACGGTCGTGCATGGCGGGACCGTGACGACTGGTGGCACGGTGACGACCGTAGGTGCCACGGTTGCGGTCGGTGCCGCGCCGGTGGTCATCGCGCCTGCGCCGGTGGCTTATGTGCCGCCTCCGCCGGTAGCGTATGTGCCGCCCCCGCCGGTGGTCTATGTGCCGCCGCCCCCGCCGCCGAAGACGGTCTACGTCGCCCCGCCGCCGCCCAGGGTGGTGTACGTCGCGCCGCCGCTGCCGCCGAAGGTTGTGTACGCGCCGCGTCCCGTCTACGTGACGCGGGCGCCAGCTCCTGCGGTAATGGTGCCGGGACACTGGGTCGGCCGCGTCTGGGTGCCCGCGCACTGGGCGTGACCGCAGTATCGGATCGATCACCCACGCCGCCGGCGAGGGTCGGCTAAACCACGGAGAAAGCCATGAAGAAGATGATCGCGATGCTTATTTTGTGTATTGTTTCAGCAGGTGCGTCCGCCCAGAGCGTCGCGCCGCCCGCAGGAAACAGCGCAAGGGTTGAGCGTGCGATGCAGCAATTGCAGACGCGCTTCGCCACTGCCAACACGACGCACGACGGCAAGCTGACCCGAGACCAGGCAGCGGCCGGCATGCCGATGGTCGCCAGCCGCTTCGACGAAATCGACACGCAGCGGGCCGGCTACGTCACGTTGCCGCAGATCGAGCAATACCTGAGTCAGAAAATGATGGCCCGCTGATTCCCGGCCATCGCCGGAGACGCGCCATGGAGCAGGTGAACAGGATTATCGTGCTCGATGATGAAGCCGAGTTGCGCAACATGCTGCAGCGGTTCCTGACCGGGCACGGTTTCCAGGTGCGCGTGATCGCCGACGGCAAGCAGCTCGACCGCTATCTGCAACGCGAGCCATACGACCTGCTGGTGCTGGACCTGATGATGGAGCCGGAAGACGGCCTGACCATCTGCCGCCGGCTGCGCGCCACGGGACAGACGCTGCCGATCCTGATGCTGACCGCGAAGGGCGATCCGGTCGACAGGGTGGCCGGGCTCGAGACCGGCGCCGACGACTATCTCGCCAAGCCGTTCGTGCCGGACGAACTGGTGGCACGGATCCGCGCACTGCTGCGCCGCCAGAAAATGGCGGCGGGCGATCCGACCGTGACCTCGCAGACCCTGCGCTTCGGCGAATTCGAGTTCGATGTCGGCAAGCAGGCGCTGCTGCGCCGCGGCGAACCGGTCGAGGTGCATTCCGCGCAGATGCTGCTGCTGCATGCGCTGGGCTCGTCGCCGAACCGGGCGGTGAGCCGCGATAACCTGCTTGCGCGGGCCCGCGGCCGCGATCACGACGCGCTCGACCGCAGCATCGACGTACAGATCCTGCGGCTGCGCCAGATCGTCGAAGACGATCCTTCCAAGCCGCGCTTCATCAAGACCGTGTGGGGTGTCGGCTACATGCTGGTGGCCGGCATCGAGTCGTAATGCGGCTCGCGCTGCCCCGTTCGCTGCTCGCGCGCAACATCGCCTTGCTGGTGGGGCTGGTCATGCTCACGCAGGTCTGTTCGCTCATTGTCTTGCTGCATTTCGTGCAGCGCCCGCACATCGAACGCGCGGCGAACATCTTTTCCGATTACGTGAAGCTGCTCGACGGCGTGTTTGCCGCCATGCCGCCCGATGAGGGCCGCGCGGCAGCCGCGCGGCTCGGTGGGCAGGCGCAGCCGCCGGAGCATGTGGTACAGGATCCGCACCCCAGTCCGATCCGTATTTTTCGTACGTATCAGCGCGACGTCTTCGTCGATGCATTGCAACGCTATCTGCCCCCGGACATGCCGGTGCGATGGCAGACGGGCGACGGGGAGCGGCTATGGATTCGCGTGCACGTCGCCGGCACGCCCAGCTGGATCGCCTTGCCGGTGGCCGAAGACGCACAGGCGAGCGGCATCACCGCCGCGCTCGTGCTTTCAGTGGCCTTCGCGTTGCTCGCGGCGCTGACGGGCTATCTGATCCAGCTGCATATCAACCGTCCGCTGCAGGACCTGGCGCGGGCCGCGCGTCACCTCAGCGCCGGCGAAGCCCCGGTGCCGCTGCCCACCGACGGACCGACGGAAATCGCCCAGGTAAGCAGCGCGTTCAACCAGATGACGCAGGCATTGCAGCAGGCCGATGCGACGCGCACGCTGATGCTGGCCGGCGTGTCGCACGACATCCGCACGCCGCTGACCAAGCTGCGTCTCGCGATGGCGATGGCGATTCCGCGCGGCGCCGACGAACCCTTCGTGGCATCGGTGGAAGGCTATCTCGATCAGATCGACACGATCCTTCAGCAGTTCATGGACTACGCGGGCAGCGGCGAACGCGAGGTGCCGGAGCCTGGCGATCTCAATGCGCTCGTCAGTCAGCTGGCGGCGGATTTTGCGGGGCTCGGGCATGAATTCGAGCTGTCGCTCGGCGACATACCGGCGATTTCGTTCAGGCCGGTGAGCCTGATGCGCCTGCTGATGAACCTGATGCAGAACGCGGTCGTCTACGGCCGAACCGGCCTTTTCATCCATACCTGGGCCGAAGGCAAGTCGGCGTATGTGGCCGTATGCGACCGGGGCAGCGGCCTCGGCGCGGAGGAGCTTGAGCAGCTCAAGGCACCCTTCAGCCGCGGCAGGAACGCGCGCGGCCATTCGGGCGGCACCGGCCTCGGGCTCGCGATCGTCGAACGCATCGCGCGCCTGCACGGCGGCTCACTGCAGTTCCGTGCACGCGACGGTGGCGGTCTCGAAGCGGTCGTGGCATTGCCGCTTGACCGGCATTTCGCGTAAGGCCGAGCTCACGCATCCACGCATCGACGCAGCCATGCGTCCCATATGCCCGAGCGCAAGGCAAGGGTGACATCGGGCGACATAATTGCCGCATGGGGGGCGTAGCCGGTTTCTCCCATACTGGCTTCAGCGGGTTGCGGCTGACTCCGATAGCCAATGAGCCGCACCCTGGCAGGCGTGATCTCCGATGGCTTGTGATCCTGCGGATCGAATGATTGTCGGCGACATTCTTACGGCTTTACGGCTTTACGGCAATTGACGGCACGATGGTGCCGAGGACGGATCGACATGCAGACTTCATTCAAATCCCTCGCAGACCGCGCCACGCGCGTGGCGGTTGCAGCTTTCGCGACGGCATCGCTCTTGACGGCGGGCTGTGCCTGGGGCGATACAGGTGTGAATCAAGGCGTGAATCAAGGCGTGAGCCAGGCCAGCGTCCAGGCGCAGGTGCGCGCGGACGTCATCTATGTGTATTCGTTCGATGCGAGCCCGGATCAGGTGAAACTGGACAGCGGCATGGGCCAGAAGCTGAAGACGATGGCCGCTGGCGGTTCGGCCGCCAGCGAGCAGTCCCAGAAGGCGCGCGAAGCGCGTGAGCAGGTGTCTGACGAAATCGTGCGCAAACTGCAGTCGATGGGGCTGCACGTGGTACGCGCGGACGGCCCCGTGCCCGCGGACAGCAATGCGCTGATCGTCGAGGGAGGCTTCCAGAAGATCGATGAGGGTACGCGCCGGCGTCGCTTGCTGGTCGGTCTTGGCGCCGGCAAGAGCGAGGTTCGCGCATCGGTCCAGATCATGTACAAGCCCGCGAACGGTTCGCCGGTGCTGCTGCGAAGCTTCTCCGCCGATGCGGACAGCGGCCACATGCCGGGCGTGGCCGAGACTGCCGGCGTCGGCGCGGCCGCGGGCCATCTCGCGGAGTCCGCCGCGGCGGACTCGGGCCTGCATGGCATGTCCGAGGCGAAGCGCGACAGCATTTCCGCGGATGCCGCGCGGTTGGGCGATTCGATTGCGAAACAGGTGGCGGCCGCGATCTCTGCGAACGGATGGATGCCGGTCGGGCAGGCGGATTGAGGGGAGCATGCGAGCAATGCGCGGCCGCTGCCTGGACCAAATGGCTGATCCCGGATACGGATTTGATCTGGGCGACTTGTCTGGTCTTGTGACTTGTTGAGGCGGCAGGCCGCGCTATGTCGCTGTTTGTTGTCTGGCATGCATGACCGCTGGCCAGCTGCCATCCGCAATCAGGGCATGCACGGTTTCCACCAGCAGTTCCTGCACCGCGGACGCCGCAATCGACAGCGGCATGGTGGCCGAGCGGCACAGGTAGACCGGGCGTGAAACGGCTGGCTGACCGATGCGTGCTGCCGACAGCAGACCTTGGAGCACTTCGGAGGAGACCGACGCGTAGGAGAGCACCGTGTAGCCGATACCCGCCGACGCCAGTGCAATCAGCTCCGGGATGGTATTGACTTCGGCCAGGATGCGCAGGTCGACTTCGTGTGCCCGCAGATAGCCGTCGAGGAGGGCGCGAAGTCCGTGCTCACCGGCAGGCAGGATCATTGGATACTTGCTCAGGTCCCGGAAGCGGACAGTCCTGGTCAGCGGCATGGCGCTTTTGCCGCCGCTGGCGAACTGCCCCGCTGGCGCCACAAGGACAAGATCCTCGTCTACCAGATGGCTGCACAGCAGGCCGGAATCGGTCTTGTTCTGGAACGTCAGGCCGATGTCGATATGTCCGGTCAGCAGGTGGCTGGGGATGTAGCCCGTGCTGAGTTCAATGACTTGCAGCCGCACCTTGGGCCAGCGCCGGATGGTCTCCCGGACCAGCGGAACCGTCAGGATCTTGGCCATCGATTGCGGCAGGCCGATCGCCACCCGGCCCTCGGGATCGTTCATCACGTCACGCACGTGCTCGCAGGCAATGTCGAGTCGCCTCAGGATGTCGCGGGCGTGAATCGCCAGGCGCTGGCCAGCCGCGGTCGGCACCACGCCCTTGTGACTGCGCGTGAACAACGCCACGCCCAGCGCTTCTTCCAGATGCCTGATCTGGATACTCAGGGCGGGTTGCGCGATGTGCAGGACTTCCGCCGCACGAGAGATCGAGCCTGCCGTCGCCACGGCAAGGAAGCACTGCAACCCACGCAGATCTACCGGCATTCCCAATGCTGTCTCCCATCATCGCTGCCGGTGCTATGCCGGCGCGTGCGACTGCGCCAGTCCAGTCTCGCAACCCCCCGGTTCCGAGGGTATATCGCGAAATGATAGCCGGCATAAAGAATATATCTTGGACATATATCCCGCGGAAAGCAATAGTGCGGTCCTGGGCCCGCCGCGCGGCGTACGCGGATCGGCGCCGACATTGATGGGAGATGTGATGAGAATCACTCGCCGTACTTTTTTGGCAGGCACAGGTGTCGCGCTGTTGTCGCGCCCGCTCCTGGCGAGCCAGTGGCCCTCGCGGCCAATCCGGCTGGTCGTGCCATTTGCGGCCGGCGGGCCCGGTGATTTCGTGGCGCGGCAGATCGCCTTGCCGCTGGCACAGAGGCTTGGCCAGCCGGTCGTGGTGGAGAACAAGCCCGGAGCCGGCGGCAACCTGGGTACGCAAAGCGTCCTGGATGCGAGCGCCGATGGCTATAYGATCCTCCTCAACACCGTAGGCATGCATGCCGTCAACCCGCTGATGTTTCCCGACCTGCGCTTCCAGCCACGGCGCGACCTGACGGCCGTCGGCGTGATCGCCACCGTGCCGAACGTGCTGGTGGTACACCCCACCAAGCTCGATGTCAGCGGCCTGGGCGACCTGGTCCGGCTTGGCCGGCAGCGGCCGGACCGCCTCAGCTACGCTACCTATGGCGCCGGCAGCTCCCCGCACATCTATGGCGCCCTGCTGTTGAAGGAGGCCGGATTCAGCGCCGTGCCGGTGCCCTACAAGGGCAGCGCGCCAGCCAGCAGCGATGTCATGGCGGGCAATGTGGACTTTCTCTTTGACAGCATGACCACATGCATCGGCCAGATCAAGGGCGGCAAGCTCAAGGCGTTGGCAATCACCTCGGCCGCCCGTTCCCCCCTGCTGCCGGATGTGCCGACTCTGCAGGAAGCTGGCTACCCGGCGCTGGACCTCAAGTTCTGGCTTTCGCTGCAAGTCTCGGCCAGGACACCGGGCACTGTCGTGAGGGCGCTGCGCGAGGCCGTTGCCGAATGCACCCAGGATGCCGCCTTCGGCAAGGCCCTGGTTGCGCGCGGCGCCGAACCGTTCCAACTGGCGCCGGCGGACGTCCAGGACTTTGTCAACCGCGATTCCGCACGCTGGACGGCGCTGGCGCGTTCCATCGACATCAAGCCCGAATAGGGTAGCCCGCGGGGCCGCGATCCGGCCCCGTACGTTGGCACCATGCCGCGCGCGGTACGGTGCCGGCATCGAACCGCTCCGGATGGATACACATGACTGGACTACAGGGAATTCGCGTACTGGACCTGAGCAAGGTGCTCGCCGGCCCGCTGTGCGGCCAATACCTGGGAGAGCTGGGTGCCGAAGTCATCAAGGTCGAGCCGGTGGGCCGCGGTGATGACACGCGCGCGTGGTTGCCACAGGACCGCGGCGAGTCTGCCACCTTCCTGGCCGTCAACCACAACAAGCGCAGCCTGGCGGTTGACCTGAAGACCGGGGAGGGCAGGCAGATCGTGCAAACGCTGGCGGCCCGCGCCGACATCGTGCTGCAGGGCTTCGGCAGCGGAGCCGCCGCCCGGCTGGGCGTGGACTACGAGACGCTGTCGGCGCGGAACCCGGCGCTGATCTACTGCGAAATCTCAGGCTACGGGCGTGCGGGGCCGTTAGGCAAGGAGCCTGGCTACGATGTGATGCTGCAAGCGTTCAGCGGAATGGTCAGCACCATGGGCGAATCCGGCGGCAAGCTCGCGCGCGCGAGCTTCTCGCCAGTGGACCTGGGTACCGGCATGCACGCTCTGAGCGGCATCCTGGCCGCGCTGCTCGAGCGCCAGAAGACCGGCAAGGGCATGCTGCTGGAGGTGTCGTTGCTGGACACGGCCATGGGGTTCATGGGCTATCTGGCGCAGAACTACTGGTGCAGCGGGAAGCTGCCACGGCCCATGGGAACAGCGCATCCAGCCATGGCGCCCTATCAGGTGTTCGAGGCCGCCGACGGGCCGGTCATGATCGGCGTCGGCAACGATGCCCAGTGGCGGCGTTTCTGCGCGGTTGCCGGGCTGCATGACGCCGTCGACGCACCCCGGTTTGCCACCAACGCGGCACGCGTCGCGCACTTCGACGAAACCGTGGCCATGGTGCAGGCGCGAATCGTCACGCAGCCGGTTGCGTACTGGCTGGATGCGCTGCGCAAAGCCGGCGTGGCTTGTGCCCCGATTCATACGCTGGGTGAGGCGCTGGCGCATCCGCAGCTGGATGCGCGCGGCCTGATTGTCGAGTCCGAGCACCCGGTGCTCGGCAAGATCCGCAACATCGGCCTGCCAGTCCGCTTTCGCGGTGAAGACCGCAAGGCAAACCGTCCGCCCCCCCTGCTCGGCGAGCACACCGATGAGGTGTTGCGCCAGGCTGGCTATGGACCCGGCACCATTGCCGAACTCAAGGCCAGCGGCGTGGTCGCTGCCGCCAACGCCCCCGAAGCCAGCCTCGGGCCCACAGCTTTGCCACTTACGGACCAGTGACTGCCATGTCTTCCGTTTCCTATGAGGTTCGCGACCGCGTCGCGGAAATCCTGCTCGACAGCCCACCCGTCAACGCGCTGAATGAAGAGATGATTGACGCCTTGCTGCAGGCGCTGTACCGCGCGGCCGAAGACAGCGCGGTACGCGCGGTGATCCTTGGCAGCGCGGTGCCACGGCGATTCTGCGCCGGGCTGCAGCTGGGCGAATTGGTTGGCGCTTCGCCAGCACGCAGCTACGCGCTGGTCGACAAGCTGTACAACGGCTTGTGCGATGCGCAATTCCGCCTTGGCAAGCCGTCCATTGCAGCGGTTGGCGGCACCGCGCGCGGCGGTGGCATGACATTGGCCATTCACTGCGACATGATTGTCGCCGCCGATACGGCTTCCTTCGGCTATCCGGAAATCGATGTCGGGCTGACGCCGGCCATTCACTACACACATCTGCCTCGCATCGTTGGCCGGCACCGCGCCTTTGACCTGCTGTTCACGGGGCGCACCTTTGACGCAGAGGAAGCCATGTCATTGGGGCTGGTCAGCCGCGTGGTTCCCGAGCAGGACGTCATGGAAGAGGCGCGCGCACTGGCGCAGGTCCTGTGCCGGAAGTCGCCGGAGATCATGCGGATGGGGCGGCTGGCATTCATGCGTGCGAACGACTCCGACTACCGTCGCGGCGTGGCTACCGCTGTCGAGTCGTTTGGCAACGTCATCGCGACCGAAGATGCAAGAGAGGGCCTCGCGGCGTTCGTGGAAAAGCGCAAGCCCCGCTGGCAAACCTGATATCCGGCAATCGGCAATCGGCATTCGGCAATCGCCGATAAGCGCCACGCGGACCCTGTTGCCCGAATCGAACCTCCATGAAGGAACAGAAGATGTCGCACCTGTCAGACACCGGATCGGTTCAACGCACTGACGAGGCATTCCGCAAGGAAATCCGCGCCTTCCTGCGGGACGCGGTGCCGCCCGATATCCGCGCTGCGACGCGCGCCCATTGCCTTGTCACCCGGGAGCAGGCGGCCCGATGGCATCGCATTCTGCATGCGCGCGGCTGGGCGGCGCCGGGTTGGCCGGCCGGGCACGGCGGGCCGGGATGGTCGCTGGTGCAACAGGCCATCTTCCGGGAGGAGCTGGCGGCCAGCGATGCGCCATATATCGAAAACCTCGGCATCGATACCATCGGCCCAACCTTGATCCGCCACGGCACACAGGAGCAATGCCGCCGATTCCTGCCCGGGATGCTCTCCTTTGACGATTTCTGGGCACAGGGCTATTCGGAGCCCGACGCCGGCTCGGACCTGGCCGCGCTGCGCACCACGGCACGCCGCGATGGCGACGCATGGATCGTGAATGGCTCCAAGATCTGGCAAAGCCTGGGGCATTGGGCCAACTGGGCCCTGGTGCTGGTACGCACCGATCCGACCGCGTTGCGCAAGCAGGATGGCATCTCCGTGCTGCTGATCGACTTGCGCTCACCCGGCGTGACGGTACGGCCGATCCGCTATATCAACGGCGCGTTGTTCCACGTCCAGATGTTCTTTGACGATGTGAGGGTGCCTGAAGCCAACCTGGTCGGCAAAGCGGACGGCGGATGGGCCATCGCCAAGGGACTGCTGGTGATCGAACGCCTGTTCGTGGCTCGGGTGGCTGAGTGCAAGGCGGAGTTGGCCCGCGCCGCGGAACTGGTCCGGGCGCGGCGCAATGAGGAAGGCCAGCCTGGGAACATGGAGCACGCCATTGAGCATGCCCTGGTCGCGCGCCGCCACGCCGCGTTGGACATTCGCCTGCGCGCGCTCGATGCGGCGTGGTGGCCGGCCGTGCGGCAGGCAGCGGACGGGGGCAGTCCCGACCTCGAAGCGTCCCTGCTGAAACTCGAAGGCATTCAGTTGCTGCAGGATCTTCATCTGTTCCGCATGGATGCGCATGGTGCCGCCTCCATGCCGTTCGATCCTGAAGCGTTGGAAGGCCGGCCGCAAGCCGGGCAGGAGCCCTCGGCCCACGCAGGCAACACGACTCTGCATATGTGGCGCTATCGTGGCAGCTCGCTGGCGGGCGGTTCCTCGGAGATCCAGCGCCAGATCGTTGCAAAGGCAATATTTGCCGGGCAGACCGAGCTCGACCGGCCGCGCAACGATCATCTCGGCGAAGAGCAGGCCATGATGGCCGATACCGTGCGCCGCTGGCTGGATGGCCACTACAGCTTCGAGCGCCGGCAGAAGATCATCGGCATGCAGGGCGGCTTCGACAATGAGGCCTGGGCAGGTCTCATCGGTCTGGGCTTGACCAACCTGGCAATGCCGGAAGCGTTTGGCGGCCTGGGCCGGTCCATGGAAGACCTGTTGCCTCTAATGGAAGCACTGGGGGAAGCGCTCGTGCTGGAACCTCTTCCGTGGAGCGCGGTACTCGGGGTCCAGGCCCTTCTCGCGCTGCCGGCCAGCACCACGCGCGATGCGCGGCTGGCGGCGCTGGCCAGTGGCGATGCGCGTTGCGCGGTGGCCTGCGGCGATGAGCCCGTCGCGGGGCGGGCGCTGCGCCCGACGATCACCGCGCGGCGGGTTGGTGGAGGCTGGCAGCTCGATGGTCTCAATCCACTGGTAATGGGTGGCGCCCAGGCGCACCACTTCATCGTCGCCGCGAAGCTGGAAGACGGCAGTCTTGGGGTATTCGACGTGCCGGCGGAAGCCGGTGGTGTCGTGGTACGCGCTTATCAGCTCCACGACGCGCGCGGCGCGGCTGACGTGCGGCTGGACGGCCTTGCGCTGGCGGCCGGCGCCTTGATCGGCCGGGGGGACGACGCGTTGGCGGCAATGGAGCATGCCATGGCACTGGCCACCATC
Source organism: Cupriavidus sp. 01L45 (assembly GCF_056399885.1). Lineage (NCBI taxonomy): Bacteria > Pseudomonadati > Pseudomonadota > Betaproteobacteria > Burkholderiales > Burkholderiaceae > Cupriavidus > Cupriavidus sp. 01L45. The sequence goes on from NZ_JBFTSG010000040.1 coordinate 21,036, forward strand.
GCCCTGTGCGCTGAAAGCGTCGGTGCCATGCGGCGCGTGCTGGGCATCACCGTCGAGTACCTGCGCACACGCAAGCAGTTCGGACGCACCCTGGCGGAACAGCAAGTCTTGCAGCATCGCGTGGTCGATCACTATCGCGCCTGGAGCGGTGCACGTCATCTGGTGCGGCGGGCATTGATCGGCTGGCATGCCGCGCTCCCCGGCGAACGCAGGCGCCGGGTCAGCGCGGCCAAGTACCTGTCCGGCATGGCTGGTCGCGCTATCGCGTTTGATGTCTTGCAGCTGCATGGCGCTGTCGGACTGCAACACGAGACGCCGGTCAGCCATTACAGCAAACGGCTCATCGGCAATGAGCTGCTGCTCGGCAATGCCGCCATGCACCTTGGCCGCTTCGCCGAGGCCGCGGATGCGGCACCCGTGCCCTGACATGGATCGGTCGGAGAATCCGAAGCAGTACATCCAGGAGACAAACAGTATGAGAGCACTCTGTCCATCGGGACGTCCGGTAGTGTCCTTCGCCTGCGGCCTTGTGGCGCTGGCGTTTTCCGCTGTCGCGGGTGCGCAGTCCGAGACCGCCTGGCCGACACGACCGGTCACGATCGTCGTACCGGGTGCGCCTGGCGGTACGATCGACATTCCCATCCGCCTGCTGGCATCAAAGCTCGGTGCACGCCTGGGCCAGCCCATCGTCGTCGACAACCGACCCGGCAGTGGCGGCATCATCGGTACGCAAGCCGCCTTGCGTGCGCCGGCCGACGGCTATATCCTCCTGGCCGGCAACGTTGGCCCGCAAGCCATCAACTACAGCGCCTACAAGCGCCTCACGTACCAACCATCGGATTTGACGCCGATTACCGATGTCATTGCCTTTCCCAATGTCCTGGTGGTCAATGCCCAGTCGCCGGTCAAGAGCGTGGCTGATCTTGTCGCCCAGATGAAGCAACACCCCGGCAAGCTGTCCTTCGGCTCCGCGGGCATCGGCCAGACCAGCCACCTGGTGGGCGAACTCTTCAAGATACGCACCGGCACGGATGCCATTCACGTGCCATACAAAGGCTCCACGCCTGCCACGACCGCCTTGCTTGCGGGGGAAACGACGTTCCAGTTCGACAATCTGACGCAGGCGCTGCCATATATCCGCTCCGGCAAGCTGCGCGCACTAGCGGTGGCCGCGGCGCAGCGCGTGCCGAGCCTGCCCGATGTGCCGACCATGGAGCAGGCCGGATTTGCCAATTTCGTCTCGACGGCATGGATTGGCATCTTCGTCGCTGCAAAAACGCCTCCCGCCGTCGTCAGCCAGCTGGAACACCACCTCGCGGCAGCCATGCGCGATCCCGACCTCCTGTCACAGCTGCGGCAAATGGGTGGGATTCCGGGCGGGCAGTCACCGGCAACGTTTTCCGCCTTTGTGGCTGGCGAGCGGGAAAGGTGGGGAGAAGTCATTCGCGCATCGAACATGACGCTTGATTGACGAATATGTCTACCGCCGACTCCCCGACCCCGCCGTAGCCGGGCAGGGCGCGCGGAAGCCGTGGCTACGCCGAACGCGGGCCAGGGAAGTCGGGTTTGTGCTTCTCCATGAAGGCGCGCGCCCCTTCGCGGGATTCCCCGGCGCCGTCATGCAGGCTGTGCGCCTCGGATAGAATTTGATGCGCCGCCATGGCGCCGGTGCTGACCGGCCGGGTGCCGCCGGGTAGCTGACAGCCATATCAACTTTCGAAATCCAGCATGAACATTGCGCTTGAAAGCCCGACGCAAGCAGAGGTGATCCGGCTTATCGACGAACTCGACGCGTACCAGAAGCCCCTATATCCGCCGGAGAGCCATCACGGCATCGATATCGAGGCGCTGTCGCAACCCAACGTGCTGTTTGCCGTGGTGCGGGACGGGCAGGGCGTTGCCGTCGGTTGCGGCGCGATCGTCTTGCAGCCGGAGTTCGGGGAAATCAAGCGCATGTACGTGCGCCCGGAACATCGCGGCGGCGGCATTGCGCTGGCCCTGCTGACCCGGCTCGAAGGCGAAGCTATCGCCAGGGACTGCCCGCGCTTCGTGCTGGAGACCGGCGTGAGCCAGCCCGAGGCACTCGCCCTGTACGGCCGGGCGGGTTACGTCCGGTGCGGGCCGTTCGGAACCTACGCCGACGACCCCCTCAGCGTGTTCATGCAAAAGGACGCGGCCCGGCCGGCCGGCCAGACCGCGGCCACACGGAGCAAATAGCCCTGGCGGTGACGCGCGGGCCGGGTATCATCTGCCTCGCTCGTCACTTTGTCCAGTCAGGATGTTCCGTACTCCCCCCATCATTTGTTCCCGACAAGGCCGCCGCGTTGCCCGGCTTTCCCGCGTGCTCGGCGCCGTGGCACTGGCGTTCGCCTGCACCGCCGGCATGCCGCCTGCCGCGCTGGCCTACGATATCGGCGAAGTCATCGACGCCATGCGCCTGGGCCGGTATCCCCTGAACGCGCCGGAGCGGCGCGTGTGGGGCACCGAGAACGCGCGCGATGCGCTGCTGGTCGGGCAGGTCGAGAACCGCTTGTTTTTCTATCGCTACCTGCGCGAAGGCGGGACATACGCGCTGGCGTTCCGCTCGCCGGCGCTGGTGATCGATCCGGACGCATGGCGTGCGTCGCGCGAGGAGAGGGTGACGGTGGCCCAGCCCAGGGGCGAACAGGTTTTCTACTGGGTGGCCTATGCCTACAGCGAATCCGATGGCAAGCAGGTGAACGGCTACCTTGTCGACGCCACGGGCGAGGCCGCCACGGTGCGCGCCGATGCCGGCACGGCCACGGTGACGAGCACGCGGCCCTGGGACGCGGCACGACAGGCCCAGGCCATGGCGACCTTGCGCGGCGCCCTGGTGAGCTATCCGAGCCGGCTTGCGGCCGTGCCGCCCGATGTGCGCTTCGTGCAGCAGGCGCCCGCCGATACGCTGGCGGCCTTCCGCGCGCTGCACCAGGCGGCGCGTGCCATACCCCGCGCGAAGACGGCGGAATTCGGCCGCGCGCTGGCGCAGCTGCGTACCTTCGTCATGGAGCACGACTACCGCGAGATCGATCCCGGGGGCGAAAGCGCCGGCACGCTGCTCGCCTTGAACGACTATGCATTCTGGCTGGCCGAGACAGGCGACGCGGCCCAGGCCGACCTGATCCTGGGCGAGGTGCTGCGCCGGGACCCGTCACGTACCGCCGCCTACCTGAACCGCGCGGATGCCCGCTGGCAGCAAAGCGGACGCGAACGCGAGCCGCAAAGGCGCGACTATTACCTGGCGCTGGCGCGCGAGGACTACCGCCAGTACTGCACCCTGCGGATGGCGTCGAATACGGCCATCCCGTCTAACGTGGCAGCCCGCATCGGCGCCGCGCTGGGCGAGCCGGCGTTGACGCCGGCCACGTGCCGGCCGCGGCTGGAGATTTTCGCGGCGATCAAGGCGGGCGACCTGGAAGCGGTGCGCGCGCAGCTTGCGCGTGGCCAGGATCCGGACGGGGTCAACGAATATGGCGTGTCGGCGCTGGGCTCGGCGGTGTACCACAAGCAGGCGGAGATCGTCCGCACCTTGCTGGCAGCCGGCGCCAAGGCGGACGGGCCGGGCACGGGCCGGGCCATGCTGGCCGGCGCCATGCCGGTYGGGCGCGATACGCGTCCCCCGGCGCAGCGCTACGCCATCGCCGACATGCTGCTGGCGGCGGGCGCCTCGGTGGAGGCGCCCGACCACAACGGCACGCCCTTGCTGATCACGCGTACGTCCTACTACGGCGACGATCGCGACACGCTGGAGTACCTGCTGTCCCACGGCGCCAACCCGAACGCGCGCGACAAGCAGGGTCGCAGCGTGCTGCACGCAGCCATCTCCAACTACCGTACCCGCTGGTTCGCCGAACAGTTGCTGGCCAGGGGCGCCGACATCAACGCGGCGTACATCCGCATGTATTACGGCGCTAGCCCCCAGTGGGAAACGCCCTTGCTGGAGGCGCTGCGCGCGTCGTACGCCGAGTTGAAGCCGGGCGCGGCCCTTGCCGTGCCGGAACGCGTGGCCTTTGCGCTCGATCATGGCGCGGATGCTTCGGTGGGCGGCTACGGCGTCAAGACCGGGGTGGCGCGCAACGGCATGGACGAAGCGCTGAGCCTGTCCGCGCGCTACCTGCAGCCGGCGCTGGTCGACCGGCTGGCGCAGGCTTCGCGCAAGCCGGCGGCGCCGCTCACCAGCGAGCCCATGTCGGCGCTGTTGCGTACGTGGAGCGAACTGGAGTTGCGCGCGGCCGCCAGCAAGGAGAGTCCTGCCTGGGACGGACTGCRGGCCAGCGCGCGTGCCGTGGGCGAGCGGATGGTTGCCGCCGGCGTCAGCCTGAAGTACCTGGACAGCGCGCAAGGCATGAAGAACAACGGCATCGCGCCGCTGAGCTTGCCGTGGCTGCCGGACGACCTGTACCTGGCATGGCTGAAGGCAGGTGCCGACCAGACCGACCGCACCGATGCGGGCGTGCGTATCGCAGGGGTGGACCAGCCCGATGCCTTGCCGCTGGTGACCATGATGATGATGGGCCAGCAAGCCAAGGTGAAGATGCTGCTTGCACACGACGGCGCGCTGTATCGCGACCCGCGGCGCTGCGGCATGGCGGTGGCGGACTTGTTGTCGTGGCGGTTGGGCCGTGGCGCCGAGGCCAGTCCGGAGCTGGCGGGCGCGGTTAGCCAGGTGATGGATGGCGCTGCCAGGGCCRGCAACTGCGATATGAGCATGACGGCGCGCGCCAGGCCTTTTGCCGGCGAGCGGGCCGACGAGCTGGCGCGGCGCGTGGCCGGGAGCGTTGCCGTCCGGTAGACGCGGCGCGGTCGCGGAACTAGCCGGGCTTTGCCGTACGCCGTCTGCCTGGCCGGTGTGCTGCCATGCCATTCATCAGCACATCGATGACCTGTTCCGCATGCTGGTCCGCCTGCGCGGGCGTCATGGGCCCCACGCCATAAAGCCGCTTCAGCAGATGGGTAGCCGATTGCACCGCCGTCAGCATGGCGGTCATCATGACGCTGGCATGCTCAGCCGGGTAGGGCTTCAGCAATTCCGCCGCATGGCACTCCGCAATCAGCGCATCGAGCTTCTCATGAAACGGCTTCATGTAGTTGTCCACCAGCCAGTCCAGTCGTGGACCGTCCTGCGCGACTTCCATGAGGACAAGGGAGTGCGCTGCCGGATGCAGGATATTGCTCACCGCGAAGGCCCTTAGCGCGGCTTGCAAGCGGGCGAGCGGATCCGAGCGATCGAGCGCATCCGCCGCTTGCCTGGATGCGGCAAGGGATCCCGCGTACGCATTCTCCACTACCGCGCGCCAGAGCCCTTCCTTGCTGCCAAAGTGGTAGTTCAGCAGCGGTTGCTTCACGCCCGCGCGGTTGGCGATGGACAGGACCGAGGCGCCGTCGAATCCTTTTTGCGTGAACTCGCTCTCGGCGGCTTCGATCAGACGCTGTCGCCCCGATACCTCGACCGCGGGGGAGGCGGGTGTCGTGGCGGCGGATGCTTCGGTGGCGCGCTTTCGGGCGGGAGTCTTGGTGTGCCGGCTATCGACAGGGGGCATGGTGGCTCAGGACGCGTTTCGCTCACGGTAACGATCCCGGCATTCTCCCACATGCCTGGGGCTTGCCCCCTGGCATCTGCCTGGGTGGCAGCTTCGCCGGGCTCTCCCTTCGCGTCCTCATCGAAGTCTCACTGATATAAGTATAAGTACCAGTGTGATCTTGACTTATACTTGTATAAATTCACGTCCCAAGGCGGCCGTGAGGCGGCCAGCAACATTGGGAGGCAGGGATGCGCGAGTTGGATGTTCCGGTATTGATCGTAGGTGCTGGCCCGGTCGGCATGCTGATGGCGGCGCTGCTGGCGGACCAGGGCATCGAGTCGCTGCTGGTCGAGCAGCGCGATGACCTGCATCTCGCGCCGCAGGCGCATGTCATCAACACCCGGACGCAGGAGATCCTGGCCGGTATCGGCGTCACCGACGAGGCACTGGCGGGTATCACGACCCATGCCGCCGAAGCGCGCTTCGTGACATGGCGGCAAAACCTTGCCGAAGGGGACCTGGCCCGCATCGATATCGGCAGCGCCGGCTACCTCGCCAGCATGGAGGCCGCCAGCAGCAAGCGCACGGCGAATATTCCCCAGCATCATCTTGAGCGCCTGCTGTTTGCCCAGGTGTCGCGCCGCGTTCGCTGCCAGACGCGCTTCGGCCATGCCTGGCAGGGCGCGGAGCACAGCGGGCACGGCGCCGTTTCGTCGGTGAAGGATGTCGCGACCGGCGAGACGTACCGGGTGCGCAGCGACTGGCTGATCGCGGCCGACGGTGCCGGCAGCCCGGTACGCCGCAGCCTGGGGTTGCCCATGGTCGGGGAGACCAACCTGGCGCATCTCATCACCATCAATTTCGAGGCGGATATCCGGCATCTGGTCAAGGACAGTCCGTCGATCCTCTTCTGGGTCCTGTCGGCCGCGGCGCCCGGCACCTTCATCGTGCACGATGCGGCGCGCTACTCGGTTTTCATGACACCGTACTTTCCGCAGTACGAATCGCCGGCCGACTTTCCGCCGGACCGCTGCGAGCGCATTCTCCGGGCAGCGCTCGGCGACCGCCATTTGCCGTTGCGCATCACGTCGCTGTCGAACTGGACGATGCAGGCTCACATTGCCGCGCCATACAGCCAGGGGCGCACCTTCCTTGTGGGCGATGCCGCGCACCGCTTCCCGCCCACCGGCGGGCTCGGGCTGAACACGGGCGCCGCCGACGCGCACAACCTGGCGTGGAAGCTGGCCTGCGTGATGAAGGGGTGGGCGGGCCCGGGGCTGCTCGATACCTATGGCGACGAGCGCAAGCCTGTCGCCGAGACGAACAGCCGCGTCAGCGTGGCAAACCACCGCAAGATGCGGCAGGTCACCGCGGCATTGGGCCTTGATGAGGACAAGCTGCCGACGCTGGCGCGGCTGCGCGCCAGCGCGCCGGCCCGCGCGCTGCCCGCCGCGCTGCGCTCCGCCGTGAAGCGCCTGCTGGTCGCACCGATCGACTCGCGGACCCGGAAAGTGCAACGGGCGGCTACGCCCGGGTTCGCGGGCATCCGGCGAAACGTGCAATTGGCCGCCGAGGCGCAGATGGAGCATTTCAACACGCTCGGCCTGGACCTGGGCTACGTGTACCGGAGCGCGGCGGTCTGCGGTGGCGGCGCGGCGGCCCCGATGGCGTCAAATCCCGTACTCGAAGTGGCGCAGTCGCTCACGCCGGGCGCGCGGCTGCCGCATTTCCGGCTGCAAGGCGTGCCGGGGTCGCCCGCCACTTCGCACGATCTGGTTGGCCATGGGCACTTCCTGCTCGCCGGCTTTGGGCGCCATGGCAAGGCGTGCGCCGGACTTGCCGAGTCAGCGAGCCAGCAGCTTGGCGGCGTAGCCGTGCACGGCGTGGACCTCGACGCCGTCACGCATCACGCCGACAGGCCGCAACTATCCGCATGGAACCTTGGGCTGCCCGACGCCGCCATCCTGGTGCGCCCCGATGGGCACATCGCCTGGCGGCATGCGGCGGCGACGGACGCGCGGTTGGAGGACGTGCTCGGCGCCCTTTGCCGGGTGCTTCAAGTCCCCGTCCCGTCACGCGAACCGCTGCCATCCGGCGCACGGCCTGTCGCGCCTGTCTCGTAAGCGCGTCCGGTCCGGGCCAAGGCTCCCGGCTGTCGCCGCGCCCCGCCGCGCAGGCACTCATCAACACTCTCGCGAAGGTTTACCTGTGACACACGATCCCGAAGCCGCGCCGCTCGGCCAGGGTGGGCATCCCACCCCCGTTGCAATCGTCGGCGCCGGCACGGCAGGCTCCGTGCTGGCCCTGCTCCTCGCCAGCCGCGGCATCCGCAGCGTGCTGATCGAGCGCCAGCCGAATGCGGATACGCATCCGCGCGGACACGTCTGGTCTGCCCGCGCGATGGAGGTGATCCGCTCCATCGATGCCGAACTTGCCGAGGCGCTGCGCGAGATCAGTTCGGCGCCGCTCAAGCTTCGCTACATCACGTGGTGCACGTCGCTGGCGGGGGTGGATCTCGGGCGCTGCGTGCCGATCGGCAACGACCCGGTGCATACCGCGCGCCTGCTGGGCAGCGGGCCTTGCCGCCCGCTGCACCTGTCCCAGAACGTGACCGATCCGATCTTGCGGCAGCGCGTTGCGGGCAGCGAGCGGATCGAGTTCCTGGCGGGATACGAGCTGGAGGCGCTGTCGCAAGACGATGACGGATGCGTGTTGACGCTGCGCGAACTGCGCAGCGGCCGGCGCGTGCGGCGCACCGCGCGCTTCGTCGCGGGTGCGGACGGCGCGCAGAGCACCGTGCGGCGCCTGCTCGGGGTGCGGTCGGCCGAGACGCCGTTGCAGGCGGTCGCGCAGATCCATTTCCGTGCGCGGCTGGACAGGCTGAACACGTCGCGGCCAAGCCCGCTGTACTGGATCCTCAACCCCCGGGTGGTGGGCACGCTTACGGCCCACACCGCCGACGACGAGGACTGGGTCCTGTCGACGGCGGTGCTGCCGGAGATCGAGCCGGCTGGCGAGATGCCGGCCGCGCGGGCGCGGGCGCTGGTGCGGGCGGCGATCGGCGATGACAGCATCGACGTCAAGGTCCAGTCGGTCCGGCCATGGGCCATGGCGCTGCGGCGCGCCGAGACCTGCCGGGTGGGCCGGGTAATGCTGTTAGGCGACGCTGCCGCCGGATTCTCCGCCATCGGGGGCTTTGGCATGAACCATGGCATCGAGGATGCGGCGAGCCTGGCGTGGCGGCTGCAGATCCTGCTGGGCGGCTTCGTCCGCGGCGACCTCGCGCAAGGGCTGTTGTCCAGTTATGCCGCCGAGCGGACCGCGAGCGCGGATGCCCATGCGCGCCGCACGCTGCAACTGAGCGAACTGTCCGACGCGGTGTTGCGTGCGGCTGGCGTGGAGCCTGCGGGCTTCAAGACGTTGTCCGCGCTTTCCCGGTCCGCGTGGGTGCGCATGCTGCCCAGGCGCGCGGCACGAGGGCTGTTCCGTACCGTGACGGGCGCCGGCCTGAAGCCGCTGGGCCATCTGGCGGCCGCGGAGCCCGGCGGCGCCGAGGCCCGGGAAAAAGTGCGAAGGGCGATCGACAAGCAGCGCGAAGTGTTCGTGACGCTGGGCACCGATCTCGGCTACGCGCATTCGGTCGGATTCGTCTGCCGCGAGCCGCATCCGCACCCTCAGTCTCCCCATGCCGGCGCCGAATACTGGCCGAGCACAAGTCCCGGCTCGCTGGTTCCCCATCTCTGGAGCGAACGCGATGGCGAGTCACTCTCGACGCGGGACCTGGCGCGGCGCGCACCGATGACGCTGCTGGTCAACGAAAAGGAGCGCGTGCGCTGGCAGGCGGCCCTGTCGCAACTGCATTCCGACTGGGGCATCGAGGTGGCGTGTCCGCTTGTCGGCAGCGGCGACGCCGCGCAGTTTCGCATCAACCCGTCGGCATTCGCCGCGGCGCTGGAGATCGACGAGTCCGGCGCCGTGCTGCTGCGCGGCGACGGCATCGTGGCCTGGCGCAGCCGGCGTCAGTGCGCCGATCCCCGGGCGGCGTTGCGGGACGTTGTCACCCGCCTGGTTTCCCAGTCCGTCACCACCATCACCACCATCACCACCAGCGCCGCAAGCGCGGCACACCTCACGAAGGAGAGGCAATGAGCGACATCATGGACCAGTTTCCTATCCCCTGCCCGGACCCGGACGCGCGTCCCCCGGCGAAGCTCGCCCATATCGTGCTCACCACGCGGCGCTTTGACGAGGCGATCCATTGGTGGAGCATCGTGCTGGGCGCGCGCGTGATGTTCCGCAATGCCTTGCTTTGCTTCCTGTCCTACGACGAAGAGCACCATCGCCTGGCGCTGATCAACGCCGCGAATTTCGAGCCCAAGCGGCGCGAGAGTACGGGCCTGGACCATGTGGCATTCACCTTCGGCTCGCTCGGCGACCTGCTTCACACCTATGAACGCCTGAAGGCGCACGCCCTCAAGCCGGAATGGTGCATCAACCATGGGCCGACCACGTCGCTGTACTACCGCGACCCCGACGGCATACAGGCTGAACTCCAGGTTGACAACTTCGCGGCGCCGGAAGACCTGCAGGCCTGGTTCCGCTCGGGCGCCTTCGCCGAAAACTCGATCGGCGTCGAGTTCGATCCGGAGCATTTGCTCGAACGCTACAAGGCGGGCGAACCCGACAGCCTGCTGATGCGGCCCGGCGAGGTGACCAGCCGCCAGTTCCTGACGTTGCGCTGAGGGAGTCAAGGCCGTGAGACTGTGTACGTTTTCCTCGGCGGACGTGGCGAGCCATGTGGGGCTCTCGCTTTCGGGCGGCCGCGTGCTGGACGTGACCGCTTCCTTTTCAGGGGACGCGCGCTTCGCTTCCCTGCTGGCGCTGATCGAGCATCAGGATGAGACGCTGCCGGCCATTCGGAAACTGGCGGCGGAAGGCGCCGGGGCGGGCCGCGCGCCGGGGGTCCATGCGCTGGGGGAGGTCCGGCTCCAGGTTCCTTACCGTCCCCCGCAGATCCGTTGCTTCAGCGTGTACGAGCAGCATCTCAGCAATGCATTCCGGCAGGTCATGGCGCATGGCGTCAGCCCGCTGACAGGTTTGCTGATGCGCATGCTGGGCGCGGGCAAAGTCCCGAAGGCCTTCTTTGAGACGCCCATGTACTACAAAGGCGCGCGCCTCAATCTTTCCGGTCACGGGGACAGGGTGCGCCGGCCCGCGCCGGGCACCAGGCTGGACTACGAGGCCGAGCTTGGGGTCATCGTCGGGCGTCCGGGCAAGAACATCGACAGCGCGGCGGCGATGTCGCACGTGTTCGGCTACGTGATCTTCAACGACTTCTCCGAACGCGCGCAGCTGATGAAGGAGATGCGCGCCCGGCCCAGCGCGGGCCCGGCCAAGGGCAAGGACTTCGATGGCAGCAACAGTCTCGGCGCCTGGGTCGTCACCGCGGATGAGATCGGCGACCCGCATGCGCTCGACGTCATCGTGCGCGTCAACGGTGAGGTGCGCGGCAAAGGCAGCACCTCGGGGATGACCCATCGCATCGACCGCATCGTCAGCTATGCATCGTCCAACGAGACCCTGCACGGTGGCGAGCTGCTCGCCRCCGGATGCGTGCCGAACTGCGCCGGCATCGAGCAGTGGCGCTTCCTGCACGACGGCGATCGGGTCGAGGTTGAAATCGCCGGACTTGGCGTCCTGACCAATCTGATCACCGGCCACTGATCGCATCAAGCCCCCCCGCGAGGAGGCAGAGACATTCCCGCGGCCATAACAATGACAATGGAGACAGCAGTGAATTCGAAACAGTGGATCGTCACGTCCGCGGCAGCACTGTGCCCCGCGCTTGCGCTTGCCGACAACGGCTACTTCCAGATTGGCTACGGCGCCGAAGCGCGCGGCGTGGCCGGTGCCGCCGCCGCATCGACGCGCGATGCGTTTGGTGGCGCCAGCAATCCCGCTACCACGGTATGGGCCGGCAACCGCTTCGACGGCAACCTGATCGCCACCAACGGCCGGACCAGCATGAGCCGCTCGGCGGGCCTGCCGCCGCCATTGACCGGCGTGCTCGACACCCGCGCGGATAGCGCGAACCGCTGGGTGCCGCTTGCCGACATGGCGGTCAGCAAGATGATCGGTCCCGACCTGTCGCTGAGCCTCGTCGGCTATAGCAATGGCGCGGGCACCTACTTCACGGGCAGCGCCACAACCTGCCTCGCACCGCCGCCGGCGGCGCCCGGCGCCACCTACCGTGGCAATGTGCTATGCGGCAACGGCAGGGCCACCACCACCATCCAGCAGTTGACGATAGCGCCAACGGTATCCGCACGGGTTTCCGATACGGTCTCGGTCGGCTTCTCGCTATTGATCGCGGCCCAGTTGTTCAGTGCCGAGGGTTTGCAGGCGCTGGCCCCGCAATCGGCGGCGCCGGACCACCTGACCAACCAGGGCACGGCGTCCTCGTTCGGCGTGGGGATGCGCATCGGTTCCTACTGGCGTGCCAGCGATACGCTCAGCTTCGGCGCGGCGTACTCGCCCCGTATCCGGATGGGACGGCTCACGGAATATGAGGGCTTGCTGGCGGACCAGGGCCGCCTGGATATTCCGGAGAACATGCTGGCCGGCATGCAGTGGTCGCCCACGCCCGACCTGTCCTTTCTCTTCGACTACCAGCGCATCAACTATTCGGGAACGTCCGGGCTCGGCAATCGCCCCTTCGACGGCACCGCCTTGCGCGGCAGCGGCGGCGGCCCGGGCAATGGGTGGAAGGACATGAATGTCTTCAAGCTCGGTGTGCGCTACCAGGTGACCCCCGCCTTGCACGTGTCGGGGGGCGTTTCACTAAACAGTGCGGCCTACGCGGATGAGGACACGGCCAGCAACGTCACCTCGCCTGCCACGTTCCGCCGGCACTACACGCTCGGACTTGGCTATGCGACCGGGCCGAACAGCAAATGGTCGGTCTTCTACTCCTTGTCTCCCGGCTACACCACCACCGGCAGCTCGGCACTGGGTTCGGCCGTTGCCACACAACTTTCAGGCAATCCCACGGTAGCCGGCCGGGAAACCCTGTCGACGCGGCAGCAGAGCATCGGCGTGCAGTACTCGCAGCGCTTCTGATTGCCATCGATACCTTAATCATTCATCACGGAGTTCGTTTCGATGACGGCTTGTCTTATTCCGCGTGCCAGCGGTAACCGGGTACTCACAGGCGGTCAGCCATGAACGCGCGCACGGAGCCAACGGCGTTGCCGTCGCCCCGGCTGGACGACCGCTTCGAGCAACTCGCCGGCAAGGTCTTCCTCACCGGCAACCAGGCGATCCTGCGCATCGCGCTGGACCAGCGCCGCATCGATGCGCGCCTGGGCAAGAATACCGGGGGCTTTATCTCCGGCTACCGCGGATCGCCGCTGGGGCGGCTCGACATGGAGCTGTGGCGCATCCAGCCGTTGCTGCAGGCAATGAACGTGCGCTTCCAGCCCGGCGTCAACGAGGACCTGGCCGCCACTGCCATCTGGGGCACGCAATACGTCGGCACTTTTCCCGGCGCCACGGTGGAAGGCGTGTTTGGCATCTGGTACGGCAAGGGGCCGGGCGTCGATCGCAGCGGCGATCCGCTGAAGCACGGCAACCTGGCCGGCACCAGTGCCGCCGGCGGCGTGCTGGTCCTGGCGGGCGACGACCATAGCGCGAAGTCGTCGACCACCGCGCACCAGTCTGACTTCTCGCTGATCGCGGCAGGCATTCCGGTGCTGTACCCGGCGAACGTCCAGGACATCATCGACTTCGGCTTGCGGGGGATCGAGATGTCGCGCCACAGCGGATGCTGGGTGGGCATGAAGCTTGTGACCGACGTGGTGGAATCCGCCAGCGAAGTCGAGGTGGGGCAGCACGGCCCGATCGGTGCATTGCCCGCTGTCAACGGGCCCCTGCATATTCGCGCCTTCGAAATGGCGCCGGTCGCGGAAGAGCGGCTGTACGTGCACAAGCTGCCGGCAGCCGTCCAGTTCGCCAGGGCGGCGGGGCTCAACCGGCTCGTGTGGCCTGCCCCGGCCGCGCGCGTGGGCATCGTCACCGCCGGCAAATCCTACGCCGATACGATGCAAGCCTTGCAGCGGCTCGGCATCGACGCTGCCAGTCCGCACGGCGCGTCGCTGCGCGTATTGAAGATCGGCATGGTATGGCCGCTCGAAGACGAAATCGTGCGCGCCTTCGCCCAGGGTCTCGACACCATCCTGGTGATCGAGGAGAAGCGGCCGCTGCTCGAGTCGCAACTGAAATCCATCCTCTTCGATGCGCGCATGGCGCGGGCGCCCGTGGTGCGTGGCAAGTTCGACGGGGCGCCTGAGTGGTCCGCGTCGCGGGGCGCCCCGGTGCTGCCCATCTGCAATGAACTGACGGTGCTCCAGATCGCCGAAGCCATCCACCGGCTGCTGGGATTGCCGGCGCAGGCCGTGGCGGATGCGAATGCGCCATTGACGAGCGCGGCGGAACCTGCCGCGCCGCTGCGCCGGCCGAGCTTTTGCGCGGGTTGCCCGCATAACACGTCCACCAGGCTGCCGGACGGCAGCAGGGCGCTGGCAGGCATCGGCTGCCACACCATTGCCATGCTGAACGACCCGAAGAAGACGCACACCGTCTCGCACATGGGTGGCGAGGGGATGATGTGGATGGGGCAGGCGCCGTTCACGAACGAGCCCCATGTCTTCGCCAACATGGGCGACGGGACTTACTTCCATTCCGGCTATCTGGCGATCCGCCAGGCGCTGGCAGCCAATCTGCGGATGACCTATAAGCTGTTGTTCAACGGCTTTGTCTCCATGACGGGCGGCCAGCCGGTCGACGGTGAGCTGAGCGTCGACAAGGCTGTCGCCCAGTTGCGCGCGGAGGGGATCAGGAAGCTCGTCGTGGTCACGGATGACGTGACGGCTTACGACCAGCGCCGCCGCGCAGCGCTGGACGTGCCGGTATACGACCGCGCGGCGCTGGAGGCCGTGCAGCGCGAGCTGCGCGAATACGCCGGGCTGTCGGTGCTCATCTACGACCAGGCCTGCGCCACGGAGGCGCGGCGGCTGCGCAAGCGCGGCAAGCTGCCCGACCCGCCGGTGCGGACCTATATCGACCCCGAAGTCTGCGAGGGCTGCGGCGATTGCGGCGACCAGTCCGGATGCCTGGCCATCGAGCCGCTGGAGACGGCGCTGGGCCGCAAGCGGCAGATCAACCAGTCGTCGTGCAACAAGGACATGTCGTGCGTGCGCGGCTTTTGCCCGAGCTTCGTGACGCTCGACGGGGCAAAGCCGCGCCGGCCTGAAGCCAAGGGCGGCACGCCAGGCGAACTGAAGATTCCCGTGCTGCCGGACCCCGCCATCCCGGGCGATTTCGAACCGGCGTCGATCCTGGTGGCGGGCATCGGCGGCACCGGCGTCGTGACCATTGGCGCCGTGCTGACCATGGCGGCGCACCTGGATGGCAAGGCCGGCAGTTCACTGGACATCACCGGACTATCCCAGAAGTACGGTGCGGTCGGGTCGCATATCCGGATTGCCCCCAGCGCGGAACTGCTGCACGCCGCGCGCATCGGCAGCGGCGAAGCCGATGTCCTGCTGGGATGCGACCTGATCGTCGCGGCCGGCGCCGACGCCCTGTCGCGGTTGCGTCCGGGGCTGGCGCGCGCCTTCGTCAATACCGAGATCGTTCCCACCAGTGACTTCACCAGCCAGCCGGACTGGTCGGCCAATGAGACAGGTCTCAGGCAGCGGCTGACCGCGGCACTGGGCGGGCGAACCGAATTTATCGACGTGGCGGCGCTGGCGCGGCAACTCCTTGGCGATGCCATTCTCTCGAACATGCTTTTGCTTGGCTACGCCTGGCAGAAGGGCGCGATCCCGGTGCGGCGGCCCGCGATGGAGAAGGCCATCGAACTCAACGGGGTGGCGGCCGCCACCAACCAGAAGGCGTTCGCGCTAGGCCGGTGGCTCGCGCATGACAACGCGGCGGTACTGCGGCTGCTGGCGCCCGTGCAGGTGGTCCGGATGCAGATGACGGCGGGCGGATCGCTGGCCGGGCTGATCGAGGACCGGGCCCGGCGACTTGTCGGCTATCAGAACACGGCGCTTGCCGATCGCTACCGCAAGCGGATCGCGGCGGTCCAGCGCACGCTGGCAGGCCGCAGCGACGCCGAGGCCCTGGTCCGTCAGGTGGCGACGCAGTACTTTCGCGTGCTTGCGGTCAAGGACGAGTTCGAGGTGGCGCGCTTGTATGCCAGGCCCGAGTTCCTGCAGTCCCTGCGCGATGCGTTCGAAGGCGAGTTCAAGATTGGCTTCCATCTGGCGGGCGGCCCCTTCGGCAAGCTGGACAAACTTACCGGAAAGGTCGGCAAGACACGCGTTGGCGGCTGGATACGTCCCATGTTCCGCATGCTGGCCGGCGTGCGCTTCCTGCGTGGCAGCTGGCTCGACCCGTTCGCACGCGGCGCGGAGGCGGTACTGAATCGCCGCGTGCGCGATGCCTACGAAGAAGACCTCGACGCGATTGAACAGGTGGCGGTGCAATGGCCCGCCGAGCGCTTGCGGGAACTGCTGGCCTGGCCCGCCAGCGTGCGCGGGTATGGGCATGTCCGGGAACGGCAGGCGCAGTCCGGCTTCGCCAGGCGGGACAAGGCCCGCTCGAACCCATTTCCCGACGAGGAAGCATCTTGAACAAAGTCATCATCACCTGCGCCATTACCGGGTCCATCCACACGCCATCCATGTCGCCCCATCTGCCTGTCACGCCTGAGGACATTGCAGCGAGCGCGATTGGCGCCGCGCAGGCCGGCGCCGCCATCGTTCACCTCCACGCGCGCGATCCCGGCGATGGACGTCCTTCGCAGGACCCGGCGCTATTTCGCCGGTTCGCACCGGCCATCAAGGCGGCTTCGGATGTGGTGATCAACCTGACCACGGGCGGCGCGCCGACGATGAGCGTCGAGGAGCGGCTGCAGCCCGCGCCGCAGTTGCGGCCGGAACTCGCGTCCCTCAATATGGGCACGATGAACTTCGGCCTGTACGAATTGCTGGACCGCTTCAAGGACCTCAGGCACGAGTGGGAGCGTCCCTACCTGGAGCGAAGCTACGACGGCATCTTCAGGAACACGTTCAAGGACATCGCATACATTCTCCAGTCCTGCAGTGAAAACCAGACGCGGTTCGAGATCGAGTGCTACGACATCGGGCACCTCTACACGGCGGCCCACTTCCTCGATCGCGCGCTCCTGACGCCACCGCTGCTGATTCAGTCCGTGTTCGGGCTGCGGGGCGGCATCGGTGCGCATGTGGAGGACCTGATGCACATGCGCCGTACCGCGGACCGGCTGTTCGGCAGTGACTACGTCTGGTCGGTGCTGGGCGCCGGACGGCATCAGATGCCGCTGGCGGCGATTTCCGCGTCGGTCGGCGGCAATGTGCGCGTCGGGCTGGAGGATTCCCTGTGGGATGGCCCCGGCAGGCTCGCGCACAGCAATGCCGCGCAGGTACTGCGGGCGCGCAGTGTGATCGAGGCGCTGTCGCTCGAGGTCGCCACGCCGGAAGAAGCGCGGTCGCTGCTGAAACTGAAGGGGCGCAATAACGTCGGCTTCTGAAGCGGAAGGTGGTCCGGATCAACGCGTGCCGGGCCTCGTTCGAAGCTTGCAAGCAAGGGTATGGAAGGGGGTGGACAAAGGATCCACCTTCTCCAATTTCATCGGAATCCTGGTTTGTGCTCAATCCGTCTCATCGATATAATTCACCGGCAATGCCGCCCGACCGGGGCATTTCATTCTTATATCCATTGAGCTGGAGCATTTAATGTTGTTGATTTGGCAAGGTTTAGGTTTTCTCGTTGTCATCGTTCCGCTTGCCGTCATGCTTGTCATGAGCCTGCTGGGCTCGGTGCTGAATCTTTCCAACGTGGCGACGATTGTCGTTGCACTGATGTTGTCCGCCGTGGCCGTCTTCTATCTCGGGCGCCGCCTCAACTCCCGCCCCGGGCGCATCCTGGTCGATCCCAAGACCCAGGAACCCGTCGAGCTTCGCAAGCGCCATACGCTGTTCTGGATCCCCATGCAGTATTGGGCGGTTCCTATCCTGATCATTGCCGGCATCGCCGCGATGGCGCTGTTTACCGCTGGCGCATAGTCTCCACGGGCGGGCCGCTTATCTTGTCAGCCCGTTCCCGCGTCGCCGGACGCCTGTCCGGCCCTGTTTTGCAAGCCGCCAACACCAATGCCGGCGGCAGATGATCGGGAGGCCGCGTAGAATATCGCTCTTTCAACCTGAACGGCGGCCCGCCATGCAAGCTTCGGGCACGCAGGGCGCGCAGGCACTTTCAAGAGTCGGCCCCGCCAAAGGTTGATGGTTTTCGTCAAGAGATTTCAAGTTGAAAAATCCGGTCAGTTACTGGCGCAATCGCCGGTTCTCCTCCGCGTTGCCTGAGGAGAGTGCATTGCATGGCGCCGGTACGGCGGCCCGGCGTGCCCGGCGCGGTATTGTCCTGCTGACCTTCGCCTTTGCGCTAAGCCAGTTCTATCGCAGCTGCCTGGCCGTGATGGCGCCCGAACTCCAGCATGACTTTGGCTTGACCGCCGCGGGTTTCGGCAGCTTGTCCTCCTGCTTCTTCCTGGCATTCGCGGTCGCGCAGATTCCCGTCGGGATCGCCTTCGACCGATATGGCGTGGGCAAGCCCACGGCCCTTCTTCTTGCCGTCGGCGCGGTGTCTTCCTTGCTGTTTACGGCCGCGCCCAACGGCACGGTCGCCATGCTTGCCCAGGCGGGGCTTGGACTGGCCTGCGCACCGGTCTTCATGGGGCTGCTGCATTTCGCTTCCGAGCAGCTCTCCGAAAGGAACTACACCAGGGTTGTCAGCCAGTCCAACGCCACGGGCATGATTGGCGCACTGTGCGCAACGGCGCCGCTCGGGTGGGCCATGCACCTGCTCGGCTGGCGTGTTGCCATGTCCTTCGCGGCGCTTTGCATGGTTGTCGCCTGCTACGGCGTCTGGCGTTTCGTCCGGGACGAAGGGCACGCCGAGGCCCGCCATGTTCCGCTGTGGCCCATGCTCTCGCAGAGCGCGAAGCTGCTGGCCATCGCGCCCTTGTGGACCCTCATCCCGATGTGCGTCGCCATGTCGGCGGGCACGGCGTTCCGCAATGCGTGGAGCGGGCCCTATCTGGCCAATGTGTATGGCCTCGACTCCGGCGCCCGTGGCGTCGCGCTGGCCTTGCTCAGCGTCAGCGGGTTCCTGACCGCATTCTTCCTGCCTGTGCTGGTGCGGCGCAGCTCGCTCAAGACGACCATCGCGGCATGGTCCTGTTTCGCGATGACGGGTGCGATCTTGCTGACCATCTGGCCTGCGAGCGGCATGGTTTCCGGCGTGGGCCTGATGGCGTTGCTGTCGACCATCGGCATGCTGCATCCGCTGGTCATGGCGCAGGGGCGTGGCCTGGTTCCGCCGTCTTCGCGCGGGAGAGGTCTCGGCGTGCTCAACACGTTCGTCTTCCTCGGCTCGGCGCTGACCTCGTGGGGGTTCGGCATGATTGCCCGGATGGGCGACCTGCAGCGCTGGCCGGTCTCGAAGACCTACGCCGCGATTTTCCTCACCGCGGCGGTGGTGGTAGCGCTGGCGGTGGTGCCGTATCTCTTCAGTCCGGCGCCGAAAAGAAGCTGAGCCGCGCGCCGGCGCAAACGCATTTCACCCGACCCTGGCTATCCTTTCGGAGGCACGGTTCGAAGCGAGCCTGGAAAACAATGAAAAAACGGATTCGCCTTGTTTGCTTCGCCGTGGCGGTCGCCGCCCTGGCTTATCCATCGTATCTTTACCTGTACTACGGCGTGCCTCATGGGGCCAGGGTATATAGCCCGAACCAGGCGTTCTACTATCAGAAGTACAAACTGTTCAGTTGGATGAACCTGATCCCGACAATGTCCACCCCTGGGCAGGGATCGGACAAGCTCTACTATGTGAACGGCTATGTCCGGGTGTATTCAGCCAATGGCATGCAGGTCGGCGAGACCCCTGCGTCCGGCGTGCCGGTGGCGGAAGTGCACTGGGCAGGCGATGCGGTGGTGGTGATGGACGGCCACGACGGCGGCATCATCGAACTGCCGGGGAAGTCCGAATAACCGGGGTCAGAGCGGGGCGGATATCAGGCTGGCGCGCGTACGGAACGCGCCGCGCCCCTCGCCCCCGTTCGCCAGGCAGGCGGCGATGTGGTCGACAAGACGCGGCACCCGGATCTGGCATGGCGTTCCCGGTGGGGATCAACCCACGATCAGTTTCAACCCGGCGGGCAGGGACTCGCCAAACACGCGCCCCTCGTCGGCCTCATCGAGTTCCACCGTTTCGCGCACCATGGCGATCCAGCTTTGCGGTGCGTGGGCGGCTTCCAGCCGCCGGACCACGCTCGCGCGGATCTCGGGGGACAGGTCCCTGGAGCGGTCGCCCGTCATGCGGGCGATCTGGACGGCGGCGAACGCGGCCGGCTCGACCTTCTTCCAGTCGAGCGCAAGAATCGCTTCCAGCCATTGCGCGGCGACCTCGGCTGGCACGACGCTGTGCGCGCTGCCATAGAACGGCCGGCGTGCCCCGATGCGGCCCACGGCCCACCAGCCCTGGCTGTTTTCCGAGGGCTTGCGCAGCCGGGCCAGCAGCCATTCGGCGAGTTCGATCTTGCGCTCGGCCGGGATGCGCTCAAGGGACCCGGCAAGGCGCACCATGTCGGCGTAGCCGGCCCTCGCGGGGCCGGCAGGCCGTTTATATCGCGTGCTGCCGGGCGGCTGCAGATAGAAGGCCATGTCATCCAGCAAGCGCAGTTGCGCGCTCTCGTCCAGGCCGCCCGCCGCCCGCCGCCAGAGTGTCCACCACTCCGACCAGATCTGGCTTTCGTTGACGTACTGGATCCCTTGCTCGTACAGCGACCAGAGCTGTTCGACGCGCCAGTCGTCTAGCGGGTAGCCGAACCCCGGCCGCACGCAGTAGCCGGCCAGGTTCAGCCACAGGCGTTCATGGTCGGCCGTGCGCCGCCGCCGCCGCACGCGCTCCCAGAACGTGCCGAACAGTTCGCGAAGCAGGGCGCTGTCCCAGCGCTCGCGCGTGCCCAGGAGTTGTTCCAGTTGCGCCCGCATCCGCTTGACCTCCTTGGGGCCGACGTCTTGCGAGCGCGCGCCGAAGGTACGGTCGATGGCTTCGACCGCTTGCGGCAAGGCTGCGTTTGGCATATCCGGCGTTTCAGCGGGCGTGGGCGCTGCCGTGCCGTTGGCGCGCAGCTGGAATTCGAGCAGCCATCGCTGCGAGGCATCCGCCATGTCGATGCAGTGCACCTCCAGCGTGCCGACCTCGGTCAGCGACGTGGTGAGCTGCACCGGCGTTTCCCGGGGCCCGCTCGCGCCGCGCGGCTGCACCACGGTGGCAATCGGCGGCAGGCGAACGAAGTCGCCCTTCGACAGATCGGTCAGCTCGCCCGGCCGATAGGCCGTGTCGGCGACGGAGGAAACCAGGTGGAAGCGCACCGGATGCCCGAGCCGCAGGGCGAAGGCGCGATCCTCCAGATGGATCTCGTGGCCTTCTTCCGTGCCTCGCGGCAACAGGCAGATGCCTTGCTGCCCCTGCGCGCCATCGTCGAGAACGAGGAAGTAGCTGCGCGGCGATCCCCCGCCGATGCGCGGCGCCTGGCCGGTACGGGCGCGCGCGTACGCTACCGCGCCACGGGCAACGGCTACGTCGGGGTTGTCGTTGTGCAGTACCTGCACGGGCGCACCGCGCCAGGTGCCCAGGGTGCCGGCAACGCGCCCCGCCAGCGCATCGGCGCGGAACACCCCGCCGTTGAGCAGCAGGGTATCGGGCATCGCCAGCGCACCATCAAGCGTCTGCGCCGCGCCCAGTGCCGTTTGCGACTGCGCGGCGTGCTGGCTCAGGAAGGCCGCAACGTGCCGCGTGACCGCCGGGTCGGCCGCATAGGGCAGGCCAAACTCGACAATGGCGCCCCGTGCGCGGCCGGGCCGTTCACTGGACGACACTGCGGGGAAGAATCCATCGACGATGAGCTGTTGGATTTCCTGCCGCGTCACTTCCACCGAGCGCGCCGCGCCGATCAGCCGGGAGCCCGCGCCCAGCAGCGTCACCGTGACCGAGTCCGGCGGCTGCGCGCCGAGGAGCTGCTCCTTGGCGGCGCGGCAGCGCGCGACGAGCTGCGACAGGCTGGCCGCCGACAGCCGTGTCTCCGCCGTGGCGAGACGCGCTTCGACAAGATGCGCCAGGGCGAGGTCCATATTGTCGCCGCCGAGCATCAGGTGATTGCCCACGCCGATGCGGGTCAGTTGCGGCTGCCCGTCCTGCATCTCCACCTTGATGAGGGTCAGGTCGGTGGTGCCGCCGCCGACGTCGCAGATCAGCACCAGGCGCGTTTGCGCAAGGTCCGCTTCCAGTGTCTGGCGATGATGGAACAGCCAGTCGTAGAACGCAGCCTGCGGCTCTTCGAGCAGGCGCAGGGCGGGCAGCCCGCCCATGCGCGCCGCTTCCAGCGTCAGCGCGCGCGCGCCTTCGTCGAAGGAGGCGGGCACGGTAAGCACCACGTCCTGTTCTTCGAGCGGAGCCTGCGGGAAACGGTGATTCCATGCCGCGCGCACGTAGGCCAGATAGCTGGCGCTGGCCGCCACCGGCGAGATCTTGCCGACCTCTTCGTCCGCCCCCCACGGCAGGATCGGCGCGGTCCGGTCGACCGAGGCATGCGACAGCCAGCTTTTCGCGCTGGCCACGAGCCTGCCGGGCACCTGCGCGCCCAGCGTAGCCGCGAGGCGGCCGATCACGGTCCGGCGCGCTCCGGCGCTCGCGGCATGTTGCCACGGCAACTGCAGGTCGGCCCCGTTGAGTTCGCCGGGCGCCGCGTGGTAGCGCACGGATGGCAGGAGAGGCCGCGCGGCGACCTCTCCCAGGCTGACCAGCTGATCGATATCGAAGACGCGGATCTGCTCGGACCCCGCCTCCGCATAGGCGACGACCGTGTTGCTGGTGCCAAGGTCAATGCCGACGATGTACGGCTTCATCTCAGTCAGGCATTGGGGTTGCCGCGCACGTCGAACTCGACCTTCCAGCGCTCGCCGGCGCCGCGGGGCACGGCTTCCAGTTCCAGCGTCCCGGCCTCGGTGACCCGCGCGTGCAGTTTCACCGGGACCACTTCGCCGGGCGTGCGCCCTTCGGGCGGCAGCGTGGCCTGGATTTCATCGAGTTCCTGCAGTTCCTCGGGCGACCAGGAGTCGAGCAGGGTGCCGACCTGATCCTGGCGGCGCACCGACGAGCCGAAGAAGCGGAAGTGGACGGGCTCGCCCACCACCAGGCCGAATTCCTGCGGCGGCAACGCGGCCTCGGTCCCTTCTTCCATGCCGAACGGCGCCACGCACAGCGCCTGTATGGGCGGCTCGAAGCCAGGCACGGCGGGCATCGACGATTCCACGGCGATATAGTAGGCACGCGCGGTGCCGCCACGGATGCGCACGCCCTTGCCGCGCCGCACGTAGCCGTAATACGCAGCGCCGCGCGCCACGGCCAGGTCCAGGTCGGCGCCTTCCAGCAGGCGCGCAGGCGCCGCGCCTTCCGCCGCAAGCCAGCCATTGAGCGTCTGCAGGATGCGCTCCACCAGCAAGCCCGACTTGAACACGCCGCCATTGAAGAGGACGGCGGTGGGGTGCAGGAACGTCGCGCCTTCCGGCTGCGCGCTCTGGAAGCCTTCGAGTTCCGCGAGCGCCGCCACCTGGCGGCCCAGGAACGCGGCCAGATGCCGCGTGATGGCCGCATCCTGCGCATACGGCAGGCCGAGTTGCGTGAGCCCGCCGCGCGCCCGGCTTACCGGGCGGGCCGAGCCCTCCACTTGCGGGAAGAAGCCTTCCAGGATGGTCTGGGTGAGCTCGGCGCGGGTCAGCTCCGTGCGGATCGAGCCGCCGATCAGCTTGGACCCCCGGCTCGGCACGACCAGCGGCACGGCATCCGTGGCCGGATCGGTGAGCAGCGTTTCCTTGGCCGAGCGGCAGGCATAGGTGAGCGCGCGCAGTTGCCACGGATCGGCCTGCGTGCCCTGGCCAGCCAGCTTGCGCGCCACCACATGGGCCAGCGCGAGATCCATATTGTCGCCACCGAGCAGGATGTGCTCGCCCACGGCAACGCGGTGCAGCTCCAGGTTGCCATCGCGCTCGACCACGGCGATCAGCGAAAGGTCGGTGGTGCCGCCGCCGACGTCCACGACGAGGATGATGTCGCCGACCCTTACCTGCTTGCGCCAGTGGCCGTCGCTCTTCTGGATCCAGCTATAGAGCGCGGCCTGGGGCTCTTCCAGCAGGGTCATGCGTGCATACCCGGCCGCTTCGGCCGCTTCGGCGGTCAGCTCCCGCGCGGCGGGGTCGAACGAGGCGGGAATCGTGACGGTGATTTCCTGCTCGCCGAACGGGGCTTCGGGATGCGCGTGATCCCACGCCTCACGCAGGTGCGTGAGATAGCGCACGGAGGTCTCGAGCGGCGAGACGCGCGTCACTTCAGGCGGCGCGTCGTTCGGCAGGATCGCCGCCCGGCGATCCACGCCGGGGTGGCACAGCCAGCTTTTCGCACTCGACACCAGCCGGATCGGCGTGGCTGCGCCGCGGGTGCGCGCCAGTTCGCCGACCGCGAAGTCGCGCGTGGCGTTCCACGGCAAGCCCAGGTCGCCCGGGGCGAGTTCGCTCGGGTGCGGCAGGTAGAGGAAGGAGGGCAGCAGATCGAGGTCTTCGATGGCACCCGGCGCGGTGAGTTGCGTGACCGGCAGGACACCCTGGCTGGTCTTCTCGCCGTCGCTGGCGGTAAGGTCGACGTAGGAGAGGGCGCTATGCGTGGTGCCCAGGTCGATGCCGATGGAATAGCGTGCTGCGCTCATAGTTCCACCTCGGCCGGGGCGATCACGGTGGCGTCATGGCGTTCGGCCAGCCGGGGCAGGCGGACTTCCGCGACTTTCCAGCCGCGGTGGCTGATGCTGCCGCTGAACGGCGCGCTGCCTACCACGTTGCCGGTCAGCCGGACGGCGGTGGCGTCGAAGCCGTCGGCCAGCGTCACGCGGCTGCCCTCGTCTTCCTCGCGCACCGGCTTGATGGTGAAGTGTTCACGCAGCACCGCGCGGCAGCCATCGTGCACGAGGCGGGCGGCGGCACCGATTTCCGTGTCGGAATAGGCCGCGATGTCTTCCTCGACAAAGTCCACGAAACGCGCGTCGCGCTGGAGCAGTCCCAGCAACTGGAGTGCCGCGGCCGGGCTCGCTTCCTTCAGCGCGGGGGCGGCAGGCCGCGGCGCCGGTGCGGCAGCTTGCGGCACCGGGGCTGCGGCTGCAGCGCCTTCGCCGCTGCGCAGGCGGCGCACGCCGGCGGCGAAATCGCGGTCGCCCAGGATGGTGAAGAAGGTGCCGACGGCAAGAGAGACCCTGCCGAAGAAAGATAGGTTCGAGTCGGTCATTAAATGCTCCTGGTGTGCTCTGTTAAAGGACGAGCTGTCCCCTCGCGACGCTGGACAAGCCCCGGAGGCTCATGCGATTCCGGACACCTGGGCACGAGCCGGGCGTCAGCGTCTTGTGTTTTTTGGCCCTGCCGGGCCTCTCAGGTGCGTATTTTGCCCTATTGCGCCTGCGAACCGGCCCCGCCGGTTATACAGCATCGCGGTGTGTTTCATATGGCGTTGGCGCAGGCCTGTGCTTTTCAGGCAGCCACGAAGCCTTGGCGGCATGCCGCAACCAGCTCGCGCGCCGTCTGTTCCCGCCGTGTGCGCTCAAGCGCCTGCGCCTGGCCAATGCCATCGGCAAGCGCTTGCACCGCCACAGTGCACGGGGCCTCCGGCGGCGCCCAGGTGGCGGCGAACGCGGCCTGTTTGCTGGTCCCCGGATCCAGCCCCGGCCGTGTGATGTTCACGCTCGGCACGGCAAATGCCATGGCCACGATGCGGCCGTGGAGGCTGCTGCCGGCAAAGCCGCGGCTGTGCGCGATCACGGCGCAGATGTCCCAGATATCGAGGGACCGGACGATGCCCGGCGCGGGCGTGCCCATGCGTTGCGCCAGCCGCCGGTAGCAGGACAGGTCGTCATGCCAGGGCGCGGCACCGGCGCGGAACAGCACCACGCCGTATCCGGTTGACCGCGCGGCGCGGTCGAGCTGGCTGGCGATCTCGCCGAGGGTTTGGTCGTCGCCGAAGTCCGCGCTGAACTGCACGGCAAGATAACCCTGCGGGAAGGCGTCGGTCATGCGCGCCGGCTCACCGTGGCGGACCCGCTGGCGGATGCGCTCGCCGAACAGCGCCGCGACCATCACCGCGGGATCCGGGACAAGGCTGGCCGCGATGCCGTTGGCCCGCAGGATCTGCCTGGTCCGGCCATCCCTCACGCTGACATGGGCCGCGGCCCTCAGCTTGCCCAGCACTTCCGCCCGCATGGCAGGGTCGCGCTGGTCCAGGCCGACGCCGCCCACGGCGTTGTAGATCACGGCCCGCGCCTGGGGAAACAGGCCCTGCGGCAGCACGTAAGGCGCCCGGTCCTCCACGCCCAGCACGCTGCGCGCCCATGCCTGGCGCTCCCGCTGCCGGTCGTCGAGCCGCGCGATCAGCACGTCTGCCTTGCCCGGTGGCTGCAGCATCACAGCCGCCTCCCACGCTTCGCAGCAAAGAATCTCGCCACCCACGTGGATGATGCCGGGCGCTTGCAGGTCCGGCCGCGCCGCCAGATGCAGCAGGGAATCGACCCGGTGGCCGCCGTGCGGCAGCAGGTTGCGCCGCGCCAGCCCGGCATAGCGCAGCGGCTGGTCTTTCAGCAGGCAGGTGAGGACATGGGGCAACAGCAGATCGCCGAAGTTATGGCGATCGAAGGCACCAAACAGGATGACGGGGCAACCGGCGTCGGGGGCAGGGGGCACGGGGAGGGTGAGCCAGGGATCTCATCCAAGCATAGGCGGCCCGTGGCGGGTCTCTCCTATATTAGTGAGTGTCAGCGAGCGCGCCGCCGCCATCCGGCGCCCGGGTTCAGGCATCGAGCGGCATCGCGCTGGTGCACTTGATCTCATCCAGGCAAACGCTGGACTTGACCCCGCTCACGCCAGGGATGCGCATCAACGTGTCGAGCAGGAAATCGGAAAGCGATTTGAGATCGCGCGCCACCACCTTCAGCACGTAGTCGATATCCCCGGTGACGGAGAAGCATTCCTGGATCTGCGCCAGCTCGGCGACAAGTCCCTTGAAGTTCGACAGATCCCGGATGTGGCCCCGCTCCATCGTGACATGGATAAAGGCGACGACGCCAAAGCCCAGGCTGGCGGAGTCCAGCCGGGCTTCGTAGCGCTTGATGATGCCGGCCTCTTCCAGCCGGCGGTGCCGGCGCAGTGTCTGCGCCGGCGACAGGCGGATAGCCTCGGCCAGTTCGAGGTTGGAGGCGCGTCCATTTTCCTGCAGCGCCGCCAGCAAGCGGCGGTCTATGCGATCAAGCTCAGGATTGTGCACTTTTGTTTCCCTTGTTCCTGCAATGATGAAATTTTATCTCATGATCTAGGGTTTGCCTGCGTGGATAACGAAATCCTATTTACCGGAGCGGAATATAAACTCATTGCCAGATTGACGGTACGGACAGGGAGTTGAGAGCCCACGCCRTACGTGTCTGGCGCTGCGCACCAACGCGTTGGCGCACAGCTGCCGCAATAATATTTCTCTCGTCCCCCCAACTTCCTGTTGAGCACACCATGGCCGATCTGTTTGAAAACCCGATGCAGTTGATGGGCTTCGAATTCGTGGAATTCGCCTCGCCCACTCCCAACCTCCTGGAGCCGCTGTTCGAACAGATGGGCTTCAGCCTGGTCGCGCGCCACCGCTCCAAGGACGTGGTGCTGTACCGCCAGGGCGATGTCAACTTCATCGTCAACCGCGAGCCGAACAGCCCGGCGGCGTACTTCGCGGCCGAGCACGGCCCGAGCGCCTGCGGCATGGCATTCCGCGTGAAGGACTCGCACAAGGCTTATGCGCGCGCCCTGGAACTCGGCGCCCAGCCGGTGGAAATCGCCACCGGCCCGATGGAACTGCGCCTGCCGGCGATCAAGGGCATCGGCGGCGCGCCGCTGTACCTGATCGATCGCTTCGAGGAAGGCAAGTCCATCTATGACATCGACTTCGAATTCATCGAAGGCGTGGACCGCCACCCGGTGGGCCATGGCCTGCGCCTGATCGACCACCTGACGCACAACGTCTACCGTGGCCGCATGGCTTACTGGGCTAATTTCTATGAAAAGCTGTTCAATTTCCGTGAAATCCGCTACTTCGACATCCAGGGCGAATACACCGGCCTGACCTCGAAGGCCATKACCGCCCCCGACGGCAAGATCCGCATCCCGCTGAACGAGGAATCGTCCAAGGGTGCCGGCCAGATCGAGGAATTCCTGATGGCCTTCAACGGCGAGGGCATCCAGCACATCGCCTTCCTGACGGACAACCTGATCGAAGTCATCGACAGCCTGCAGATGGCCGGCGTGCCCCTGATGACCGCGCCCAACGATTACTACTACGAAGGCCTGGAAAAGCGCCTGCCGGGCCACGGCCTGCCGGTGGACCAGCTGAAGGCGCGCGGCATCCTGGTGGACGGCACGACCGAAGGCGGCAAGCCGCGCCTGCTGCTGCAGATCTTCTCCAAGACCGCGCTCGGCCCGGTGTTCTTCGAGTTCATCCAGCGCAAGGGCGACGAAGGCTTCGGCGAAGGCAACTTCAAGGCGCTCTTCGAATCGCTGGAGCGCGACCAGATCGAACGCGGCACGCTCAAGGTCTGAAGCCCATAAGGCAGCTAGACACCGGGGCACCGAGCCGCGGACTGCAACAACACCGCCCGGCGCCCGCAGCAAGACTGCGCGCCGGCGGTGCCTGGCCAAAGCGCCCGCAACACGCGAGAGGCGCAGGCCCACATTCCAAAAGAGTGGGTAGAGACACAATATGGTTCCCAATTCCAAGAACACGGAAGAGACACTCCAGCGCGGCTTGAAAAACCGGCATATCCAGCTGATCGCGCTGGGCGGTGCCATCGGCACCGGGCTGTTCCTGGGCATTGCCCAGACCATCAAGATGGCAGGCCCTTCGGTCCTGCTCGGCTACGCGGTGGCCGGGATCATCGCCTTCTTCATCATGCGCCAACTCGGCGAAATGGTGGTCGACGAACCCGTCGCCGGCTCCTTCAGCCACTTCGCCAACAAGTATTGCGGCAGCTTTGCCGGCTTCATGTCAGGCTGGAACTACTGGGTGCTCTATATCCTGGTCAGCATGGCGGAACTGTCGGCGGTGGGCATCTATGTCCAGTACTGGTGGCCGCACATTCCCACCTGGGTATCCGCGCTGGCGTTCTTCCTGCTGATCAACGCCATCAACCTGTCGAGCGTCAAGTCCTTCGGCGAGATGGAGTTCTGGTTCTCCATCGTCAAGGTCCTGGCCATCGTCGGCATGATCGTGTTCGGCGGCTATCTGCTGGCGTCCGGCACGGCCGGCCCGCAAGCGAGCGTGGCCAACCTGTGGCAGCACGGCGGCTTCTTCCCGAACGGCATCAGCGGCCTGGTCATGGCCATGGCGGTGATCATGTTCTCGTTCGGCGGCCTGGAACTGGTGGGCATTACCGCGGCAGAGGCGGATGCGCCGGAAAAGACCATCCCCAAGGCCACCAACCAGGTGATCTACCGCATCCTGATCTTCTACGTTGGCGCGCTGGGCGTACTGCTCTCGCTCTACCCGTGGGAAAAGGTCGTGACCGGCGGCAGCCCGTTCGTGCTGATCTTCCATGCGATGAACAGTGACATCGTGGCCACGGTGCTGAATGCCGTGGTGCTGACCGCCGCGCTGTCCGTCTACAACAGCGGCGTGTACTGCAACAGCCGCATGCTGTACGGCCTGGCCAAGCAGGGCAATGCGCCGCAAGCGCTGCTGAAGGTCAACAAGCGCGGGATTCCGCTGGCCGCGCTGGGAGTTTCGGCACTGGCCACGGCCGCCTGCGTTGTGATCAACTACTTCATGCCGGGCGAAGCCTTCGAACTGCTGATGGGCCTGGTGGTCTCGGCGCTCATCATCAACTGGGCGATGATCAGCATCATTCACCTCAAGTTCCGCCGCGACAAGCGCATCGCCGGGCAGGAGACGCGCTTCAGGAGCCTGGGCTATCCGTTCACGAACTACCTGTGCCTGGTCTTCCTGGCGGGTATCCTGTACGTGATGTACCTCACGCCGGGGCTGCGCATTTCGGTGTACCTGATTCCGGCATGGATGGCCGTGCTGGGCGTGAGCTACCGATTGCGGCAAAAGAACGCGGCGCCGGCCCTGCAGCAGAGCGTATCGGCATAATGATGACCCTGGCGGCCCTCCGGCCGCCGGCCACAACCCATTCCAGCCAGAGTATCCAATGTTCGAACATATCGATGCCTATCCCGGCGACCCGATCCTTTCGCTCAACGAAAGCTTTCAACTAGATCCGAGGACCGACAAGGTCAACCTGAGCATCGGCATCTACTTCGACGGCGATGGCAAGCTGCCCGTGATGCAGGCGGTGGCGGAAGCCGAAGGCGCGCTGATGGCCGACATGGGCCCGCGTCCCTACCTGCCCATGGCCGGCTTCGCGGCCTACCGTGACGCCGTGCAGGCGCTGGTTTTCGGCGCGCAATGCAAGGCGCGCGCGGAAGGCCGCATCGCCACCGTGCAGACCCTGGGCGGTTCGGGCGCGCTGCGGGTAGGCGCCGATTTCCTGAAGCGATATTTCCCGGAGGCGCAAGTCTGGATCAGCGACCCGAGCTGGGAAAACCATCGCGTGATCTTCGAGCGCACCGGCTTCACCGTCAACACGTATCCGTACTACGACGACGCCACCGGCGGCCTCAGGTTCGATGCGATGATGGACGCGCTGCGGCTGATCCCGAAGCGCAGCATCGTGCTGCTGCACGCCTGCTGCCACAACCCCACCGGCGTGGACCTGAACCAGGACCAGTGGCGCAAGCTCATTGCCCTGCTGAAGGCGAACGAGTTGCTGCCCTTCGTCGACATGGCCTACCAGGGCTTCGGCGCCGGCCTGGACGACGATGCGTTCGCGGTGCGCGAGCTGGTGGCGCAAGGCGTGCCGTGCCTGGTGGCGAATTCGTTCTCGAAGAATTTTTCGCTGTACGGCGAACGCTGCGGCGGGCTGAGCGTGGTCTGCGACAGCGCGGAAGAAACCGGCCGGGTCCTGGGCCAGCTGACGGGCGCGGTACGCGCCAACTACAGCAACCCGCCGACCCACGGCGCACGGGTGGTGGCTAAGGTACTGACCACGCCGGCCCTGCGCGTGACCTGGGAGCGCGAGCTGGCGCAGAAGTGCGATCGCATCGCCAGGATGCGCGCGGCGATCCACGACAGCCTGCGCGACCATGTCAGCGGCGAGGCGCTGTCGCGCTACCTGACCCAGCGCGGCATGTTCACCTATACCGGCCTGACGGCCGACCAGGTGGACCGCCTGCGCGCGGAGCACGGCGTGTACCTGCTGCGCTCGGGGCGGATGTGCGTGGCTGGCCTGAACGAGGGCAACGTGAAGCAGGTGGCGGGGGCTATTGCCAGCGTGCTGGCACCGGCTGCGTAAGGGTTGTTTGTCCGGCGTCAGCCGGAGCCCGCCGGTGGGCCAATGCCGCCTGCAATGACGGCTGCTGAATCCGTTGATTCTTGTGTGTGGCCCTCGGCGGGCCACACCACCCCGCCATGCGCAGCGAGCCGTGAAGGTGTTCCAGGCCGTATGGGGCGCTTCGTGATCTGGGAAAAGAGCGGAAAAGAGGGGGCCATGTTTGAGTCTTGCCTGAAAAATCCGTTTCGCGACCCAGGAATACCATCGCCGCTGGCACGGTTTGGACCTCAGCTGAGTAATCCCGTTCTCTAGCCGGTTGAGGGGCCATTCGCCCCTCAACCGGCGTCACGCGCCGTACCCAAACAGCGCTCTGCGAGCCAGCCAGAGATGGCTCAGTGCAACCGGTGTGTTCAGTAGCGCCGATTCCTCGCTCGCCGCTCGGTAGCGCACCTAGGTAGCGCACTTTGGTTGCGCCGATCCCTGTACGCACCTGCCCCGAATCCGCATCCATGCCAGCACGTGCCTTCATGCCGAAGTCATACTGCTTGCCCTTTCGCGTTGAATGCATCTCGGGATCGTGCCCAATGCTGCTGTTCTTCGTCGAGGTGGGCGCGCTGTTCAGCTTGGCCTTGGTGTGCCATGTGCAATACAGCCTTGATCTCGACGGCCTCCTGTGCGAGTTGCACCCGCAGCAGAGCATTCCAGTGCCGCTTATGAATGCGATACCGCTTAAGTTGGCTGCAGTCCGGATCGCGGCGCAGGACGGCGCTATCGTTAGAGGCTATTTGAGCGTACTTCCCACGGGAGCTGCAGCCCGTGGATAGGGCGTCGATCCTGGACGGGAACGTGGCGCTTCCCTGACTATCTCGCTAAAGAATTTTCCGCCTCCGCCCCGTATTCGGATTTGTCCGATATCACTGCCACCGTATATTTGTTAAAAACGATATTTTGATGGGTGGAGAGATTTTGTGGAAAATTTGGATACGCGGATACCGTTTTTTGAACCGAGATTTATCAAGCCGTTGTGGGCGTTAAGGCGTGAGCAGCAAGGTTGCACCGTTGAGGATATAGAAGAGTTCCACATTTCTACCGAGCGCCCGGCGCCGCCTCTGCGAGACCAGTCGCCGGTGCGTCTCGGGGTAGGGCGCGGCTTTCAGTATCTTGGTCATTGGAATAAATATGGTTTTATCATTGTTCCAAGTGCCACGGCAATTGGAGAGGTATCGACCGGTAGTCGGCATCTGGGACCGGTTGCGCGGCGAGGAATGATTTCAGAGCATGATGTTTACTATCCGGTGCGAAACGTTGACTATCGCACTTGGCAGATCAACCACAAGCAGGGCGGTGACTTGATTCTATATTCCGATAGAATCGAGGTTAGGCTTGTCAAGCCTATTTTTGTGGAGTTTGATTTATGATATTACATGGAGCGATAATAAAAAGGGTCAAAATTTTCATTAAAATATTTTTAATTTTTTTGGTTGCGATATTTGCAGTGCCGTATAGTTGCGATGCAATCAACAGATCGGCAGCGCACGAATGCGAGCGTGACTCCGTAGGGGGCTATATTGGTGAAACCTGCCTTCTAACGGGCGATTATGGAACGTTATTCCGTCTCTATGATGCACGTACCGGCGAATTGCTGGCGGAGTGCACATACCTTAGCCCCGAAGCACGGCGGGTATTCCGGTCAAAAGATGATGTGGTCTATGACGTTGGCGCTAGCGATGGCTCGGGCCACATAGCATTGCCGCCGACCCGATGGGACTGGCTACGGGCTAGACTCCCGTAAGGGCGATGAGGAGTCCGAGGACGTGGCGCTCCCTGATGGGGTGATAGAGCGATGGCTACGGTCCGTCGCTTGATGATTGTTGCACCACGTGGGAGCCCGATGCCCGATGCCCGGTACCAGACCGGCTATTTGCGCTCGCACTGATTGTGCCGGGATGCAGATCAGCGTCCGGGATGTGCACTCGATTATGTGTGGCTATTACGTTACTATGGAAACGTTCTCCATGTTCTGCAAATAGCCAGTTGCGGGATTTGCTCCAGTCGACAGACGTTTGCAGCGCAATGCTCCCCGCTCTTCCACCGTCCCACATAAGGATTGCTTTCATGTCACCCCGTCTTTTTCTTCGAAGCACGCTGCTCTGCGCGGTCACGCTTGTTCCGGCCGCGCCGGCTCTTGCATATTTCGACACGTTCATCAATGGCACCGTGATCGGGAGCATGAACCAAAAGGAATCGGCCGCGCTATCCAAGGCTGTTGGCAATACGCTGAACGACGGCACCGACGGAGCGGCGGTGCCATGGACCTACCCGGCGTCGGGAAAGCGCAAGCCGATCGAGGGTAATCTGACTCCGATGAACGCCAAGACCGACAAAGGCCAGTCCTGCCGCCAGTTGAGGGTTCAGCTGAAACGCGCCGACCATGAAGACAACTGGACCGGCTGGTTCTGCAAGCAGAGCGACGGGCACTGGCGCTCGCGCAAGGTCAGCGAGGGTTGAACGCCTGCAGTACATGACTCGGCTTTCTTCCTTTTGCGCTAATCCGCAAGGGCAAAGCGCGCGCGGCAAGCGCAAAAACATCAGGAAACCGCCCTGGACGAGTACACATCAATAACACCGTAGCGCGAACACGTCACCGGGCATGGGGTCCCTGGAATTGGCCTCCCGGATGCACGTCACGCGCAGGAGCCTCGGACGTGCAGATCATCAAGCCTCGGCGTGAGCAATACTGGCACCTGGCAATCGTGCTGGCAGCCATGCTGATTCCCGCGCTCGTCATGGTGCCGCTGGTGTTCTTGCAGGGAAGGCAACGCGCCGACGGCGAAGCGTTGGTCACGGCGGTGGCGATCCAGAAGCAGATGGACAACATCCTCAGGGTGGTCACCGCCAATGTCGACAAATCCATGGCGCTGCTCGGCAAGCCATGCCAGGAGGTGATCGGCGAACTCACGCGGACGAGCACCCTGAGTCCGTATTTCCGCTCGCTCATCCTGGTCCATCAAGAGAAACTCTACTGCTCTCCGGTCCTGGGCAAACTCAACGACATCCCCCTCGCCCTGGCATTCGACGCGATGACCAGCTTGCCGCCAGGGCAGCGGATCACCCCGAGCGCTGGCACCTCCATGGTCCCGGACCGGCCCGCGGTTATCGTCTCGCACGGTATTGGCGACGGTTCGGGCGTGCTGGCTGTCATTGACGGGCAGTACCTGCTGGACATCCAGGCGGCCGCCTCGTACCGCGGCCAGTTCCAGGTCCAGATCCTGCTCAGCGACTCGCTACGCCAGTTGCCGACCGGCGCGCCGTTGACGACGCCGACCGGCCCGCGCTACCGGAACAGCATGAAACTGGCCAGGTCCGCCGTCTTTCCCATCGAGGTGCGCGTCGCGGTGGCCCCTGCGCTCATCACCGCTTACCGCCATGAGCTGTGGCGTCACTACGCACCGTTCCTGGTACTGGCGGCGCTGCTCTCAGGATACCTGGCGCATCTGTTCTGCCGGCGCCGGCTGTCCCTGGTCAACGAGATCTACCGCGGCATGCGACAGCGCGAATTTCACATGGTCTACCAGCCGGTCATCCGGCTGGCCACGGGAGAGTGCAGCGGGCTCGAGGCCCTCGTGCGCTGGCACCGGCCGGGCCAGGGCCATATCCGGCCGGACATCTTTATCCCGCTGGCGGAAGACAATGGCCTCATCGGCGACCTGACGCGGCATATCTTCGACCTGGTGGCCGCCGACTTGCCGCGCCTGGGACTGGGACCGCGCGACCACATCGGCGTCAACGTCAGCGCTTCCCACCTGGCGACCCCCGGATTCGTCGATGATGTGCAGCGACTCCTGGGCAAGTTCGGCCCCGGCGGCCCGCTGCTGGTCCTGGAAGTCACCGAACGCGAAGCGCTGCCGAATGACGAGCAGGTGCAACGCAACATCGAGCGGCTGCGTTCGCGGGGCGTGCTCTGGGCGCTCGATGATTTCGGCACGGGACAGAGTTCGCTGTCCTACCTTGAACAGCTCCACGCCGATTTCCTCAAGATCGATCGCTCGTTCGTCATGGGCATTGGGACGGACTCCGTCAATGCCGTGGTGCTCGACACCATCATCAGCCTGGGCCAGCGGCTGCATCTGGACCTGACCGCCGAGGGGATCGAGAACGAGGAGCAGGCCGCCTACCTGCGACAGCACGGCGTGCATTGGGCGCAAGGCTATCTGTTCGCCGCGCCGTTGGGGGCGGGCGAGCTGGCGGCGTGGCGCCACCACCGTCCCGGTGCCACTTCGGCCACCCTGGAAGAGCAGGCCATGCCCGGCTAACTGACCGGGCCCTGGCCATGGCCTGGTCATTCAGCGCGGATTACGGCGTCACGATATTGAAATCAGGCCTGAATGTGTCGAGCATGCCTGCTAGTTCGCCCATGAACTTATTGGTGTTCACAGAAAGGGTGTCGGCTCACTACCACGCGTGGTTGTAGTTGATGGAGAGCACTCTCACATCCGCGGCGCCTGCCGGCATGCTGAGATGTTTGACTTCAAGGTCAACTTCAAAGGCTTAAAGTCAAAGGCGGTTTCACCACCCCTGCGGGGCGGCGACCTACTTTTTTGTCTTGCCAAAAAAGTAGGCAAAAAAGGTACACCGGGGTACGGCTCGCTTCGCATCGCGCTGGGGTGTGGCCCGCCCTTGGGGGCGCTCCACACGGCTACACCGAAGCTCATTCGGGCGGCAGCTG
Source organism: Cupriavidus sp. 01L45 (assembly GCF_056399885.1). Classification (NCBI taxonomy): domain Bacteria; kingdom Pseudomonadati; phylum Pseudomonadota; class Betaproteobacteria; order Burkholderiales; family Burkholderiaceae; genus Cupriavidus; species Cupriavidus sp. 01L45. The sequence goes on from NZ_JBFTSG010000040.1 coordinate 56,902, forward strand.
TTATTCGCGGTCCTCGAAGATCGAATGTTGGGGCTTCCGAGGGCTCTGATTCTGCGGTCGCGGCTCAATGGGACATGATGTGCTCAATAGCGGAAACCGCACCGGCCACGCCGTTTTCCTCCCGCATGCTGGCACCTAGTGCCTGGGCACGGGAACGCGCTTCGGTGCTCTCGGCAAACGCGATGCCACGCGCCAGCGCAGCGGCTTGCAGGTGCTTTCCGTTCACGGCGCCGGCGGCAATGCCTGCGCGCCTGAGCCGGTCGGCCCAGAAGAACTGGTCGCCCGCGAACGGCACCACCACCGATGGCACGCCGGCCCGCGCCGCGGAATGGGTTGTGCCGGAGCCGCCATGATGGATGACCAGCGAGGTCCTGGGAAACAGCCAGTCATGGGGTGTGTCGCCCATGACATGAAAATTCGCCGGCAGCACGGTGGCGTCCGCACCACTCCAGCCCGGATAGAACAACGCCCGGCGGCCCGCGGCGGCGGCGATCATCGCTTCCAGCGTTTTCTGCCGGTCAAAACCCGCCATGCTGCCAAAGCCGATGTAGATCGGTGCCTCCCCGGCCGCGAGGAAGTCGCGTAACGACTGCGGCGCGGACCAGTCCGGCGACGGCGGGATCCATTGCCCGCAGACATGCGTGTTGCCGGGCCAGTCGCCGGGGCGGGGCAGCAGGCTGGGCGATATCCCGTACAGCATCGGGTGCCGGGTCCAGAGTTCCCGCCGTGGCGGCAGCCCGCATACGGCCGCGCGCGCCGCGTTGGTCTGCTTGCGGAACGCGCGCCACAGCAGCCCGTTGACGAAGTGATGGCTCGCGCGGTTGAGCAGGCCCGGCACCCGGTTCGGCGGCAGGAAGGGCGAAGCGAATGCCGCCGTAGGCGTGATCGGGATGAGCCCGGTGCCGATGGCCTTTACGCCGAGATGTTCTGCCGCCGACAAGCCGACAAAGGCGGCCAGCGCCGAGACGATGATGGCATCGCAGCCCTCGCCCGCCGCCACGATCGCCCGCAGCCAGGCCTCGGCGTTGGCATTGGCAATGCCCGCCAGCGCGCTCGCGGTGCTGGTGAGCCCGCTGTTCCCGGCAACGACGCTGGCGATCGCGTTCTCGGGCTGCAGGGTTCCCTTGATGTCTCCCGCCAGCGCGGTTGTCGGGACGCCAAGGGACCGGGCGGTGCCCAGGGTGGCTTCATCGGCGAGCAGCCGGGTTTCGTGGCCGGCGTCCATCAGGGCGCGGCACAGTGCCGCCAGYGGGCGGGTATCGCCTTCCGTTCCATAGGTTRCAACGACGAATTTCATGTTTTCCTGCGGCTCCTGGTGCTCGGTACGGCTGGCCGGCTCAAGCGGGGGGCGAGGGCCGGCTGCGGCACCAACTATCAGGCAAACCCTGCAAATAAGCACGATCCCGGATCCGTTCTCCTAGACTTGAAAACCGCGAGGCCGCCACCGGGCGATCCGGGATGTGGCGTTCGAAGATCTTACTGATGCGGGGCGCAATATGGAATTCCTGAACTCCGGCAAGATTCTGCCCGCAGGGCTGCCTTTCTCCGAGTGCGTGCGGGTTGGCGAGCTGTTGTACCTCTCCGGGCAGATGGGCATCGTGCCCGGCACCACCCGCCTTGTGCCGGGCGGCATCCGCGAAGAAGCCAGGCGGGCGCTGATGAATATCCGCATCACGCTCGAAGCGCACGGCCTGTCGCTAAAGCATGTGGCCAAATGCACCATCATGCTGGCCGATATCGGCGAGTGGCAGGTGTTCAACGAGGTCTACAAGGAGTTTTTCGAGGAACCGTATCCGGCGCGCAGCGCGCTCGGCGCCAACGGACTGGCGCTCGGCGCCAGGGTGGAGGTGGAGTGTATTGCCGTGTTTGGCGGCTGAACGGCGATTCCGGCGCCGTCGCGCCGGATGCCAATGGCCTTACTTGCTGGCGTCACGGCTGTCGCCGCCGATCATGTCGAGGATGATCATGGTGCGGTCCAGTACACCGCGGTCGTCAAAATAGGCGCTGAAGTGGGCCGGCATGTAGCCGTTTGTATAGAGCCGGTACGACCATGCCTCGCGCTTCATGAGGGGGTAATACTGGACCGGCTCGCGCGGCATGCCAAAGCGCTCGGCCACGTCGCGCTTGGTCCAGACACCGGGCCGTGCCTCGTAGATCTCCTTCTCGGTCAGCATCTGGCGGAAGTTGGAAAGGTTTCCGCTTGCGTCGAAATCCGCGGCGTAGACCTCGAATCCGAGCGGCTGCTTGGAGTAGATCCAACGGCTGGTGCCCCCGGCGAGCTGATAGGTCTCGGTGGGTGCGCCGAACGTGTCGCGCACGGTACTTTGCGGACTGCCGATCATATTTTGCGCGGTCTGCACGGGATTCAGGGTCGCGCAGGCACACAGCGCGAACGCGGCGGCGGCGGCGGCCATCCATCTGACTAAGCGATATTGCATGACCATTCTCCAGCGTCTGCGCGGGTCGTGTTTATCGGGGACATCCGTGCAGCATAGCGCATGCGCACGCAAATGCACATGTCGCATCTGTCGCGCCTCCCTTGCCCTCACGGTAAACGCACCGGGCGGGGGATTTATTCCATCAGCCCAAATCGCGCGGCGTCCGTGATTTTCCGCCTTGACTTTCATTTAACCTGTTGGTTAAATGAGCCCATGCCATCCTCCATCGACCCGCTCACCCCCATCTTTGCCGCCCTGGCTGACCCGACCCGCCGTGCGATCCTGGCGCGCCTGGCCGAAGGGGAGGCGCCGGTAAGCGAGCTGGCGCGTCCGTTCGAGATGTCCGCTCCGGCGATTTCGAAGCACCTGCGCGTGCTTGCGGAAGCCGGACTGATCGAACGCGAAGTCAACGCGCGCTGGCGCATCTGCCACCTGCGGGCCGATGCGTTGCGCGACGCGCATGACTGGCTGGGTACTTACCGGCGCCATTGGGAAGGCAACCTGGATCGCCTCGTTGAGTTCGTCGAACGCACCCATGCGGCGGGCGTCACCGAAGGCGCCCGCAGCGAAAGCAAATCCCGAGGGAAAAAATCATGACCCAAGCCGCTACCTTCCACCTGGAAATGGAACGCTTCATCCGCGCCCCGCGCGAGAAGGTCTTCGATGCATTTACCAGCCAGGCCGCGCTGGCCGCGTGGCATTGCCCGCGCGGCATGAGCGTGCTGGAAGCCAGCGCCGACGCACGCGTCGGCGGCAAGTACCGCATCGTGATGGGCGGGCGCGATGGCGCGAAGCACATCGTGGGCGGCGAGTACCAGGCGATCGACCGCGCTGACTTCCTCGCCTATACCTGGACTTGGGAATCCGGCGAAATTCCGCGGGAGATCAAGACGCTGATCGAAGTCACGCTGACGGAGAAGGAGGGCGGCACCCGTCTGCACATGCGCCACAGCGGCTTCCCGGAAGCGCGCGAGCGCGACTCGCATATGGGGGGATGGCAATCGGTGTTCAATCGCCTCAGCGACTACCTCGATCCGGCGGGCAGCGCCGGCACCGTGACCGTGATCGGCGATCCGCGCAGCAGCTACTGCCGCACGGTGCGCATGGCGCTTGAGGAAAAAGGCGTGGCTTACACGCTGAAGCCGGTGCCGCCGCATTCGCCGGAGGTGCTCGCGCACAATCCGTTCGGGCGCATTCCGGTGCTGACCGACGGACCGATCGCGTTCTACGAAACGCGCGCGATCCTGGGCTATATCGAGGAAGCCTTTGACGGACCGAGCCTGCTTGAAAAATCCGGCCCCGTCTCCCGTGCGCGCTGCGAGCAGTGGATCAGCCTGATCAACTGCCATGCCTACGACACGATGGTCCGCCGCTACGTCCTGCAGTACCTCTTTCCAAAGGGAGAGAACGGCCAGCCCGATCGCGCGATGATCGATGCGGCGCTGCCGGAGATCGCCGCGCAACTCCAGGCGCTGGAGGACGCATACGGCGATCGCGACTACCTGGCTGGCACGGCGCTGTCGATGGCGGACCTGTTCCTCGCGCCGATCCTGACCTATGTCGGCATGTTCCCTGAAGGGGCCGAGCTGCTGGAGAAGTGCCCCAACGTGCGGCGCGCGCAGGCGGTCATGCGCGAGCGGCCCAGCTTTGCCGCCACGCAGCCGCAGCTTGGCTGACGGCGGGACCTGTATGGAGGCGGATGCGCTATCCGTGCCGCTTGTCCGGGTACAACGCCTCCAGGCGGGCCCGGACAGCGGAAATGTGATCGCCTGTGTTTGCCACGGCCTCCCGGAGTTCGGACTGCGTACAGTTAAGCTCCGTGCACCAGTACTGCACTTCAAGCGCATCCATCATGTTGACCCTTCCCGGGTCCAGTGGCCTGAAGTGCTTCGGATCGTTGCTCATGCGGCTCTCCCAGCCTTTGCCGGCCGCGTCACATGGGGTCGTGAGCGGAGCGTGTTGCTGTCGAATGGCTGCCTTGCATTGTAGTCATTGATCGGCCGCGCATGGCAGCGTGTTAGCGCTTGCGGCCGCTTGGTTCAGCGCAGCGGTGTCATGCGGCCGGAAGGACAACCGCCGTGGCCTCCACTTCGACCTTCAGCCCGAAATGCAGCGGACCGGTCGGCACGATCGCCCGCGCCGGGCGCGCGTTGCCCGCCCATGCCGCGTAGATGGCGTTGAAGACCGGCCAGTTCTCGATGCTGTCCACATAGACGCGGACCTGGACCAGTCCGGCGATACCGCTCCCGGCGGCGACCAGCGCCGCCTCCACGTTTGCCAGCACCTGCCGCGCCTGCTCGTCGAAGGGGGCGCCGGAGAGCTTTTGCCCGTCAGGCGTGACCGGAAGCTGGCCGGACACAAAGACAAAGCCATTGGCGACCGTTGCGTGGCTGTAGTGTCCGCCCGGCGCGGAGAGTCCGGCGGGCGAGACCGTCTGCACAGTCTGTGCGGTCTGGACTGCGTGATTCTGATTACCATCCATGAAACCGGCTCCAGGTGGCGAGCTCGCCGTCTTGCGCGAGCGCGTGATATTCAGGAAATTGCGCCCCTGTCGCGCAGGCATGATTGGGCAGGATGCGCAGCAGCGTGCCGATGGGGAAGCGCGTTGCGATGTCGGGCTCCGGAGAGCCTTCCCGCGAGAGAATGCCATGTTCCTGGTTGGCGCCGCTGAGCACGTACCCCGGCAGCACGGCGCCGTCGATGCCGCAGACCTGGCCGTAGCCGAAATCGCACTTCTGCTTCTGGGTGCCGCGGTCGCGGCTCATGGCCATCCATCCCGCGTCCACGATGGCCCAGCCCTTGTCCGCCTGGTGCCCGATCACGGTGGTCAGCACGCTCAGCGCCACGTCTTCCGTCGTACACACACCGACATTGCGCATGACCAGGTCGAAGAACACATAGACGCCCGCGCGCACCTCGGTGACGCCTGCCAGGCCGGTTGCGGAAAGCGCCGTGGGGGTCGAGCCCACGCTGACAACCGGGCAAGGCAGGCCGGCTTCGCGCAGCCGGCTGGCCGCGCTGACGCAGCCGGCCCGCTCTTGTTCCGCCATCGCGGCCAGGGCTTCGGGCGTGTCCAGGTCGTAGCTGGAGCCGGCGTGCGTCATCACGCCGCCCAGGCGGGCGCCGCCTTCGTGCAGCACGCGGCCGACTGCGAGCAGCGCCGCTTCGCCGGGGCGGATGCCGGAGCGGTGGCCATCGGTGTCGATCTCGATCCAGACCTCGAACGTTTCCTTGTGTTCGGCGCCGAATGCGACGATGGCCTCGGCGGACGCCACGCTATCGGTGACGATCTTCAGGTCGCAGCCCTGGCGGCGCAGGGCCAGGGCCTGGGGCAGCTTGCCCGGCACCATGCCGACACCGTAGAGGATGTCGGTGACGCCATCGGCAAAGAAATGCGCGGCTTCCTTGAGGGTGGAAACGGTAATACCGCGCGCGCCGGCCGCGATTTGCGCCTGCACCACGGGCGAGCATTTGCTGGTTTTGGCGTGCGGGCGGAAGCGCACGCCAAGCGCATTCATGCGTGCCTGCATGCGCTGGATATTGTGCTGCATGCGGGCGAGGTCGATCACCGCTGCCGGCGTTTCCAGGCTCGCGAGCGTGTCGGAGGAAATAGGCATATCGTCTTGGGGTCTTTAGAGGTGGTTAGTCCAGGAGCTGGCCTCTGGCCTTGAGCGCCGGCACATCGTCGCGCAGGCCGCGCGAAATCAGGTTCGACACCACGGCAGGCGCTGTGCCGCCCTGGGCCGGGACGTCGACGCCCACCGCCTGCATCTGGCGGCGCAACTGCGGATCGGCCGCGGCACCGGCCATGGCCGCGGTGAGCCGGGTGACAACGCTGTCGGGCGTGCCCTTGGGCGCAAAGATGGCGTTCCAGGAGCGCACGTCGAGAGGATAGCCAGCCTCCCTGGCGGTACCCGTGCCGGGCAATTGTTTCAGGCGCTCGCCGGACAGCACCGCCAGCACCTTGATCTTGCCGCCGGCAAGTTGCGGCAGCGCGGTGGTCGTCTGGTCGCACATGAAGTCGGTCTGGCCGCCCATCAGGTCGCTGACGGCCGGCGCCACGCCCTTATAGGGAACATGGGTGGCATTCTTCTTCAGTGCCGCGAGCAGCAGCACGCAGCCATAGTGCGAGACCGAGCCCAGGCCGGCGCTGCCGTACGATGCCGTGGCCGCATGGGTTTGCAGCCATGCGTCGAACTCCCGCAGGTTGCCGGCTGGCAGGTCCGCCCGCGCGACCAGCAGCATCGGCGCCGATCCGGCGAGCCCGATGGGCTTGAAGTCCGCGACCGGGTCGTAGGGCAGCTTCTTGTACAAGGCCACATTGGCGACATGGGTGCCGATCGTGCCGAAGCCCAGCGTGTAGCCGTCGGGCGCGGCCTTCGCCAGCTTGGCAAGGCCAATGGTGCCGCCCGCGCCGGCGAGATTCTCGATGACCATGGGCTGGCCGAGCTGATCGCCCATTTGCCTGGCAAAGCCCCGCGCGAGCGCGTCACTGGGTCCCCCGGCCGGGAACGGCACCACCAGCGTGATGGGCCGCGCGGGAAACGCCGGACTTTGTGCCATGGCCTGCGCGGCCAGGGCCAGGGTGGCTGCCGCCAGCAGGCGGCGGCCAAGAGGAGTTGAAATGCCGAGCATGGCGGGCGCTCCCTAGCAAGTTGCAGCGTGAAAGGACCGCAGCCATGGCAGCGCCGGCTCCAGCGTCGCGAACTCGGCGTCGGGCGCCGGCGCGCCCGCGGGCAGGGCCAGGCCCACCCGGTTATGCCAGTAGGTGCGCAAGCCCACGGCCGAGGTCCCGAACATGTCATAGCCCGAGCCCGCGATGAAGGCGGCATCCGCGGCCGGCACGCCGAGCTGCTTCAGCGCCAGTTGATACGGGCGTGGATCCGGCTTGTAGAAGCCGGCTTCCTCGGAGGTGACGACCACATCCCAGTCGATATCCAGCAGGGCAGCGGCACGGCGTCCCAGGCGTTCGGAGCAGTTGGTCACCACCGCCAGGCGGCAATGCGGCCGCAGCGCCCGCAGCAGTTCGCGCGCGCCATCCCATGCCGGGAGCGCATCCCAGCCGGCCTCGAGCGCATCCGGCGCGCTGGCGGGCAGGCCGACATGTCGGGCTGCCTCCCGCACCAGTTGCTCATAGCTGACGTAGGCGCCGCAACCATAGGTCCGCTTCAGGTACTCCGCCCGCCACGCCCTGCCTTGCGCCTCCGATTCGGCGGCGGCGTTCCAGATAGTCCAGGAATCCAGCAAGGCAGTGAGCAGGTCGAACAGGACGGCGCGGGGCCAGGCAGGGGAGGGAGAACGGTCCGGGGTATCCATGGGGGCCTTTTACGTGAGTGGGGTGGTTGTCAGCGGCAATCGGCAATCGGCAGTCGTGACAGGCCCTCAGTGTAGGAAGGAGTATGCGGCTCGTGGTTAAATACCGGAACATCAATCGTTAAGCTGAAGTGAATGATCCAGATCGAGGACCTGCGGCTGGTCGAAGCGCTGGCGCAAGCGCCGTCCCTGAGCGCCGCCGCGCGCGCGCTCAACGTGACACCACCGGCGCTGTCGATGCGCCTGCGCAAGCTCGAAGCTACCCTGGGCCTGGCGCTCGCCACGCGGACCGCAAGGCGCCTGAGCCTCACGCCGGAAGGGGAGCGGTTTGCCCAGGAGGGCGCGGCGCTGCTGGCGCAGCTCGAGGCGTTGCCAGAGTCTTTTCGCCGGGAGGACAGCCGCCTGACCGGTACGCTGCGCATCGCCGCCCCCTTTGGCTACGGGCGGCACCACGTGGCCCCGCTGCTAGCGCGTTTCGCGCAGCGCCATCCCGGCTTGCGCCTGCAACTGGACCTTCGGGAAACGCCCTGGCCCGACCGCCATGACTCTGACGCGGTGATCCATATCGGCGCGGTACGGGACTCATCCTGGATCGCCCGCACGCTGGCGCCGAATGCGCGCTGGCTGTGCGCAAGCCCGGCTTACCTGCGCGCGCATGGTACGCCCGCCGAGCCGCGCGACTTGCTGGAACACGCCTGCATCTGCATTCGCGAGAACGACGAGGACGTGACGCTGTGGCGCTTTCGCCGGCCGGGTCCGGGCGCCGCGCGCCGGCCCCCGGCACGCGAGACGCTGCGGGTCGTGCCGGCCTTTACCACCAACGATGGCAGCGTCGCCCGCCAGTGGGCGGAACAAGGGCTGGGCCTAGTGCTGCGCTCGGAATGGGATACGGCGGAGGCGGTGGCGCGCGGCTCGCTGGTCCGCGTGCTTGCCGACTGGGAGTTCGACAGCGCCCCGGTGACTTTGCTGGTGCCGACGCGGCGTGGGCGTACGGCACGGGTGCAGGCGCTGCTGCAGTTCTTCGAGGAGGGATTGGGGAAATAGCGATCCGGAAATTACGGGTTTGCCGAGGCGAGCTTTCGCCGGCGCGCAGGCAGACTTCTATTGCTCCGGGTTGGCGCAGTAGCCGTCGAATGATTCCAGGGTGAGCTTAAAGCCCTGTTTCTGGGCCAGCTCGCCCGGACGCACACATTGCCTGGTGCGCGTGCACCAGGCGTATCCGGCCGAGGGGATGCAGCCATTCGCATCCCGGTCGGAGCCAGGCATATTCGCCGCGGGAGCCGGCGTTTCCGGCTTGGCCGGCGCCACCGGCGCTTGCGTTGCGCATGCGGCGACGCAGCAAAAGAGAAGCGCGCTGAGGGGGCAGGTCACACGCATCGGCATCGGTCTCTCCATGATTGCGGCGCCTTCAAGGCGCCGCCTGCGGCGTGACAATATTGAAGTACCCGTCAAAACTATCCAGCATGCCGAACAGCGACGCCACCGCCTTGGGATCGCCGTCAATGCGGATGCTGCCATTGCTGATCGCTTCCGGCAGCGTCAGTTGCCTGAGGCTGATGCGGTCGAGCGTGGCCTTGTCCAGGGTGAGCGACGCCGTGGGCCGCGGATGTTGCGTGTCGGCCAGGTAGGTCAGCGCACTGTTGCGCAGGGTCATGGCGTAGCGCTGCCGCAGGTCCGTGAAGTTCCAGTTCAGCGTCATGGCCTTGCCGGCGGCCTTGTCGGCGTTCAGGCGTACGGCAAGGTAGTCGAAGAAGTACGGTACGGTCAGCGCGCGCACCATGTCGGGCGATGTGGTGCCGCCGGACGCGCCCCGCTTGACGCCGTTGCGCAGTTCCTGCGCGCCGGTGAGGTAGGCGTTGCGCCAGGTGGCGTTCTCGGTCTGGTAGCCGAGCTGCTCCAGCGCATCGGCCTGCAGCGCGCGGGCCGCCGCGTTGGACGGGTCGGCAAAGACGAGTTCATTGCCAATCTGCGCCACCCAGCGGTATTCGCCGCGGGCATAGGCCTCGCGCGCCTTGGCCAGGACCGCGTCCGGCCCGCCCATCCATTCAATCGTCTTCTTCGCGCCCTGCACCGGCGGCAGCGGGTTCAGGTGGGCGGGATTGCCGTCGTAGAAGCCCAGGTAGCGCTGGTAGACGGCGCGCACGTTGTGGCTGATGGAGCCGTAGTAGTCGCGCGCATACCATTTGCTGGCCAGCGGCTCGGGCAGCTTGCGCAGCGTGTCGGCAATGTCCATGGGCGTCATGCCATGGTTCATCAGGCGCAGCGTCTGGTCGTTCAGGTAGGCGTACATATCGCGCTGGTCCGACAGGAACTCGTTGATGCGCGCCTGGCCCCAGGTGGGCCAGTGGTGCTGCGCGATCAGGATGTCGCTGCGCTCGCCATAGCGCGCCAGTGCCTGGCCGATGTAGTACGACCACGCCTTGGCGTCGCGTACCTGCGCGCCACGGATGGTCAGGATGTTGTGCTGGGTGCGGGCGGCGTTCTCCGCGATGCACAGGGTGCGCATCTGCGGGAAGTAGAGGTTCATCTCGGCCGGCGCCTCGGTGCCGGGCGTGAGCTGGAACTCGATGTCGATGCCATCGACGCGGCGCGTCTCGATGGTCTTGGCGATCAGGTCGGTGGGTGCGAGCAGCGTGACCGTGCCCCGCGAGGTGGCCTTGCCCAGTCCCGCGTCGACTTGCCCTGTCGCGCTGCGGGGCAGGGTGGTGCCGTACATGTACTGCGCGCGCCGGCTCATGGCGTTGCCTGCCAGCACGTTTTCGCTGACGGCTTCTTCCATGAAGCCGGCCGGCGCGATCACGGCCACCTTGCCGGCCTTGACGTCGGCTTCGTCGGCGATGCCCTTGGCGCCGCCGAAATGGTCGGCATGGCTGTGCGTGTAGATCACGGCGACGACCGGCTTGCGGGGCCGGTGCGCGTAGTACAGCGCCAGGGCCGCGCTCGCGGTCTCGGCGGTGATCAGCGGGTCCATCACGATGATGCCGGTGTCGCCCTCGATGATGTTCATGTTCGAGAGGTCGGCCCCGCGCACCTGGTAGATGCGGTCAGTGACCTTGAACAGGCCCGCTTCGTTGTTGAGCTGCGCGAGCCGCCACAGGCTGGGGTTGACCGTAGGCGGCGCGGCATCGGCGCGCTCGAAGGCATAGGCGTTGAAGTCCCACGCCACCCGGCCATCCGCGGTGCGGATGGTGGCTTCGGGGAAGCGTGCCACCAGGCCGCGATGGGCATCCTCGAAATCCTGCCGGTCGCCGAAGGGCAGCGCCTGCAGCCACGCCGCATTGGCCTGGGCGGTCGCGGGCGAAGCCGGCGCGCTGGCCGTCTGGGCGGTGGCAGCCTGGAAGGCGAGGAGCGCCAGCAGGGCGGGCAAGGTACGGCGAAGGGACATGGCAAGGCTCTGTGAAACGGGCAAGGCGACTATTGGAGTCGACCGGAACCTATAATTCAATTGCAAGTTTTTTATCCCAGCAATGCATGGAGCGCATGTCTTGAACCTGAAGCGCCTGGAACACCTGATCGCGGTGGCGGAAGAGGGTTCGCTGGCGGCGGCCGCCCGCCGCGTGCACCTGAGCCAGCCCGCGCTGACCCGCAGCATCCAGGCGCTGGAAGCCGAGGCCGGCATGCCGCTGTTCGACCGCGGCGCGCGCGGGGTCACATTGACGTCGGCGGGGCGCATGGTGGCCGAGCGGGCCCGCCGCATCCTGTTCGAAACCCGTTGCCTGTCGCGCGATCTCGCGCTGGTGCAGCAGCACGAGATCGGCAGCGTCCAGCTGGGGATGGGGCCATTTCCCGCGGCCATCCTGCTGCCCGAGGTGCTATCCGCCATGAATCGCCAATGGCCCAAGTTGCGCGTGACGGCCGAGGTAAATAGCGCGCCGGCGCTGCTCGCCGCCTTGCACGCCGAGACGCTGGATTTCCTGGTGGCGGAGCACCGCACGATTCCGCCGGTGGCGGAACTGGAGGTTCGGCGGCTGCGGCCGGAGCGCTCGGGCTGGTATGTGCGCCCGGACCATCCGCTTAGCCGCGGGCGGGTCACGCCGGCGCTGTTGCGCGAGGCCGCCCTGGTGTCGGTGACGCTGCCGCCGTACGGCCACGGGCAACTGCGCAGGCTGCTTGGCTGCCGGCCTGGCGAAACCCTGCCCTTGCAGGTGGAGTGCAACGACTTTCGCGCACTGGCGCACCTGGCGCGGCATTCCGATGCAGTCCTGCTGGCGCCCGCGCGCGCGCTCAGGGCCGAACTGGAGGCCGGCGCGCTCGTGCCGCTGGAACTGGCGGGGACCCCCGCCATGACCGTGGAGTTCGTGATCGTGCGCCTGGCGCAGCGCACGCTGTCCCCGGCGGCGGAAAGGGCGGTGGCGGTGGTCGAGGCGGCTGCATAGCCGGTTGCGCGTGCCGGGGCGCCGTCGACGCACTGGCGAACCTGCTGCGGATCGCCGAAGCGCGTGGCAATCCCATCCGGCGTGTGGCGGGCACGGTGCGTGTGCTCGGGGTCGAACTGGAAATGGAGTCGCTGGTCCTGATGACACAGTCCCGCGCCGTGGTGCTGGCTATCGGGACAGCCGGTGCCGGCCGCCGTCGGATCCGCGCCGGCACCACATGCCGGGCTGGCCGGGACGGCGCAGCGCATCGAGGCCGCACTGGCGGCCTTCGGCGGCGGGCCGTGCGCGAACGCCGCGGCGGACTGGTGGGAACTGGCCTTGTGGCTGGCAGAGGTCGAGAGCGCGTCGCTGCCAGCTGTCTGCTTTAGTAGGGGATCACCATGAGATGTTGAAGCCGAACACGCAGGCGTCAATACGGAGGATTCACGACCACATATTGGGATCCTTGCGGCTGATACCAGGTAGTGCCGCATTGCTGGTAGACCATGCCGCTATAGTTGACCGGTACGCAACCTGGCGGCACGGTTCTCACCATCGAGCCGACAATGGCCGAAGTCACGGCAACCGTGGCACCGACCGCGACAGCGGCCCCGACCGGGTGGTAGTCATTGTCCCAACCGCCACTATTACCTTGGACATTCACGTTGACATTCTTGTTGACGTTGTTGACGTTGTTCACACTGGTGTTGCGGACATTGTTGGTCCGCGCGTCGGCCTTGCTATTGTTGACCTGAGCAGTCTGCCTGGCGCCACCACCGCCGCCAGCCGCTTGCGCGTGAGCGCCGCCGCCGCCACCACCAGCCGCTTGTGCGCGAGCACCGCCACCACCACCACCTCCGCCACCGCCGCCGCCGCCGCCGGCACGAGCTGCCGCCTCGCCCGCGGGAACCAACGCGAAGCTGGCGAGGACAAGCAAGGCCAGCGGCATCTGAAGCAACTTGCTGAATGATCTCTTCATGATGGCTCCTTTACTTTGTCTTGACCGGCACGATCTCGATCTTGGAAGAGCCTTTCGGCGGCGTGAAGCTGAACACCGAGTCCGTGAAGCTCGGCGTCAGGTTCCACTCAAGGAGGGAGACCGATTGCGGACGGGCTTCATCCGCCCGATTGGTGATGACGACCTTGCGCGGCAGCGGCTTGCCTCCGGTGGTAATCCAGATCTGCCAGTCGATATTGCCCTGACGAAAAGCGTAATGATCGCAAAGGTCCTTTCCGACAAAGTCCTGGCCGGCATTCATTGCGGACTCGATCTTGTCGAGTGGCGCGGCGGGGGTACCCCAGATGAAGAGATCTGTTAGCGGCAGTTCCACGCCGTACTTTTCCTGCAACCGGGCGATCAGGCCACCGATGGTGTCGGAAAATTCCACCGACGAGTAATACTTTTGCGCAGGGGTATAGAGGGTAACAGTCTTGCCGTCGTAGATCAGTTCGCGTTCTGAGCGCGGACTTAGCATCATGACGCGCAGCTTGTTCGGACGGACGACGTCCATATCCGCCCTTGCCATGTGCTGTAGTTTCTGCCCATCCGCCAGCACCCGTTCGGCGGTCAGATCGTTCGATACCCGGAAGCGCTTCAATGTCTGCAGATAGGCGCCCATGTCCTTGAGTGCCTGAATCGATCCTTGATCGACAGCGCTCGCCGCGGCCGCGGCCGGGGCCGTGCCCGCCGGCGGAGTCTGAGCATGATTGGGCGGTGCCGCGAGCGCCATAGCCAGAAGGCTGAGCACCAGAATCTTCCGTTCCATGGCTGTCTCCTCTTGTGAAATGAAATTCACTGCAACAATATGGACGGCTCGCCGCCGGCGATATTTCGCTTTAGCTGATCGAGGGACGTTGGCCGCCTGTTCGCAATCGGCCGCCTCGACTTCGGCATGGCACCGGAAATTTCGTCCAGTGCCCCGCTTTTTGCCACACCGGTTCCGGCTGCACCGCGCCGTTGCACTCACTCCGCACGCTGCGGGAGAAGCTCGGAGTTCGCGATGCCAGGAAACGCATGCAGTACCCGGTCGCAAGACACTTCCAACCTAGTCAAAGCCGGCAGGTAAACTTTGATCCAGGACAAGAAGCCCATTCATAGGCGCGGGCGGCCCAGGTTTAGCGCTTCTCCAGTCTGAGACGCGGCATTCGCAGGCTGCGTCTTGCCTGCTTCCCTATAGTGCAGAGAGGACTACACGCGGTCGCGAGGTCGCGAAATGGCGTATAAGGCGCGCGCGCAGGTCGCGGCACCGACCCCGCCGCCTGCATTGGAAGGGGAGGCGATCACCTGGATTGCAAGTAGGCGGCCACGGCGCTGGCCTCGTCGTAGCTCAAATCGTGCGCCACCGCGCTCATCACGGGCGAGTTGCCGCGCGAACGGTTCTTGAACACTTCGATCTGGCGTAGCAGATAGGCGCGATGCTGCCCGGCCAGTCGCGGGAATGCGCCGGCGCCCTCGGCCCGTGCGCCGTGGCAGGAAGCACAGGCGGGCACCCCGCGGTCAGCGAAGCCTTGCTCGAAAATCGTTTGTCCTTTGCTCGTCAGCTCGGGGTCGCCGGCCACACCCGGCGCCGGCGTCTGACTCCCGTAATAGTCGGCCAGCGATTGGATCGTCGCGTTATCGAGTTGCGCGGCGATTCCCCACATGTGCGAGCGTGCATCGGATTCTCCGCGTTCATGATCGCGGAAGCCTTTGAGCTGTGCCTGCAGATATTCGGGGGTCTGGCCAGCCAGTCGCGGAAACCTGGGCGAGTCGCTGCGGCCACTCGCGCCATGGCAGGTCGCGCATAGCTGCTGGGCCAGCCCCGCGCCACCTTCCGCGCGCGCCGGCATCACCGTCAGCGTCACCGTCAGCGCAATGCTTGCAGTCAGAAGCAGGGAATGCATTCGCATACTCGTGACGAAGGGCAGTTTCATGGTCATTCAGGGCCGTTAGCGTTGGGGGGATCCGGATCGGAATGCAAGCCGGGCAATCGGATATAAGGTGTTGTTGCCGCTGGCGATTCCGTTGCTGCCGTTGCAATTTGCACTCGTACCGTTGAGCCTCCGGAACCAGGTGTTTGGACTGGTAATCGGCCTCGGCCCGGATCGTGCAAGCGGAAACGGCCATCCGGAGAGCATAGGAAGTTCCAGCGAATTGCCGTTGACATGGATCAAACAAGCATCCGGCCACAGGTATGGGAGCGTGTCGTTCAGGGCATCGTCACTGAAATCCAGGAAAAAAGAATCGAGATCCATTGCCGATCCATTGCCGTCCATCTTCGCTCGCGCAATATAAGTGCATTAAGCGTGAAATGCACCCGACTCGCAAGAATAAACATCACCCGGCAACGTCTGCGTGCCCAACACCGCATCCCGCTTATCAAGCAAATGCCGCTGCAGGATCCCGGCAAGCCTGGCGCCGTCCCGCGCTTCCAGCGCCAGCAGCATCTGCGTGTGGTCCTGCACCGCGCTGTCCCATTTCGGCGCCTGGAAATTCGAGCGAAATCGCAGCGCCTGCAAGCGCCGGTTGACGGTCTGGTAGATCTGGCGCAGCGCCGAGTTTCGCGCTGCCTCGTTGATCCTGTCATGGATCGTCTGGTTCCGTGCGTAGTAGCCGGCAAGATCGTTGCGCGTGCGGCACGCGATCATATCGTGGTGCAGGCGCCTGATTTCCAGCAGCTCCGCGTCGGTCATCCGCTCGCACGCGAGTTGCCCCGCCAGGGCCTCCAGGCCCCCAAGGACTTCAAAAGCCTCGCGTATCTCGGGTGCCGACATGCTGGCCACCGACGCGCCACGGTTGGGGGTGAGCTCAATCAGTCCTTCGGCAGCAAGCACCTTCATCGCTTCGCGCAGCGGCGTTCGCGAGATGCCAAAGACCTCGCAGAGTTCGCGCTCATTCATCTTCTGGCCGGCCACCAGCTTGCCTTCGACAATGAGACTCCTGATATGGTCCACCACCGCGTCATGGAGGCGTTGGCGCATCACCTTCGGGAGCAATGGCGCGGATCCGGGGCGGGCCGGCGGCGGTGCCGTTTGCATGCAGGACTCCAATTAGCTTCCTTGTGCGGAAATACTAACGGAAATGTCGGCAAATCGATGCTCAAACGGGATTGAGAAAACTTCAAGCCGGCTTGCCGGATTTATGGAGATCGTTCTGCTAAATTGAATTGTATTCAAAATTCATCAGAGGAGAACGCAATGCTTAAGCTGGATTTTCATCCTTCCGGTCGCCACTTTCTTCAAATTCCGGGGCCGAGTCCTGTCCCCGACAGGATCCTGCGGGCGATCAGCTATCCGACGATCGACCATCGCGGACCCGAGTTCGGCGCGCTTGGCCTGAAGGTGCTCGATGGTATCAAGAAGATCTTCCAGACGCGGCATCCGGTCATCATTTATCCCGCGTCCGGAACCGGCGCCTGGGAGGCCGCGCTGGTGAACACCCTGAGCGCGGGTGACAAGGTCCTGATGTACGAGACGGGACATTTTGCGACGCTGTGGGACAAGATGGCGCGCAGTCTCGGCCTGCAGCCCGAGTTTCTCGGGCTTCCCGGCATCGAGGGATGGCGGCGCGGCGTGAATGCCCCGATGATCGAAGAACGGTTGCGCGCTGACACGCGGCATGAAATCAAGGCGGTTTGCGTCGTCCACAATGAGACGTCGACGGGCGTGACCTCGAATATCGCGGCGGTACGGGCCGCCATCGATGCCGCCGGGCATCCGGCGCTGCTGATGGTGGATACGATCTCCAGCCTTGGCTCGGCGGACTACCGGCATGATGAATGGGGCGTGGACGTGACCATCTCCGGTTCGCAGAAGGGCCTGATGCTGCCACCGGGGATCAGCTTCAATGCGCTGTCCCCCAAGGCCATCGAGACCAGCCGTCACGCCACGTTGCCCCGCAGTTTCTTCGGCTGGTCTGAGATCCTGGAGATGAACAAGACCGGATACTGGCCCTATACGCCGAATACGAATCTGCTCTATGGCTTGTCGGAAGCGCTGGACATGATCGAGACGGAGGGGCTTCAGCATGTCTTTGCCCGCCACAAGCGTCTTGCCGAGGCATGCCGGCGCGCGGTGCGGGCCTGGGGGCTCGAAATCCAGTGCGTGGACGCCGCGGTGTACAGCCCCGTGCTGACCGGCGTCATGATGCCGGATGGTGTCGATGCCGACGTGGTCCGCAGGAATACCTACGAGCGCTTCGATATTTCCCTGGGCGCCGGGCTGGGCAAGTTGCGTGGCCGGATGTTCCGGATCGGCCATCTGGGCGACTGCAATGACCTGACGCTGGTCGGGGCGCTCGCGGGATGCGAGATGGGCCTGAAGATCTCCGGCGTGAAGACCGCCGCCAGTGGCGTGCTGGCGGCGATGGAATTCCTTGGCGATCAGGTCGTTCCACCGCTGGTCAAAAGCTGAAGGCCACCCGTTAGCGCAGCGCCAGGGATGTGACTGACGGTCCGGGACGGGTGCCCGGACCAGGCCGCATTCACTTCATCTTCCGTCAGCGCGGCCGGGCTTCCCCCGAGACATTTTCGTGGTCTCGCCGAAGCCCCGCTCGCGTGGCCGGCATCCGCCAGGCCCACCGCCACCTATCATGACTATCCTATCCCCGTCTCCGCTGGTGAAACCCGTTCATCTCGTGCCTTCGCGTGCCGGTTCAGGCAGTCCGCTCGCCAGGCTTCTCCGCAAGGAACTCAGGGGGGACGTACTCTTCGATGCCGCCAGCCGTGGGCGGTACTCCACCGACGCGTCGATCTACCAGATCATGCCCCTGGGCGTCGTGGTGCCGCGCGACCAGGCCGATCTGATCCTGGCGCTGGACATAGCAAGGGATAGCGGAGCCCCGATCCTGGCGCGAGGGGCGGGGACCAGCCAGTGCGGCCAGACCGTGGGCGAGGCGCTCGTCATCGACAACAGCAAATGGCTCAATAACGTAGTCAGCTTCGATGCGCAGGCCAGGCTGGTCACCGTTGAGCCGGGCATTGTCCTGGACCACCTGAATGCCTGGCTGAAGCCGCATGGCTTGTGGTTCCCGGTGGACGTCTCCACGGGGGCGCAATGTACGATCGGCGGCATGGCAGGCAACAATTCGTGCGGCTCCCGCTCGATCGAGTACGGCAACATGGTGCACAACGTGCACGCCATCGACGCTGTCCTTGCCGACGGCACGCAGGCCAGTTTTGCTTCGGTGCGCGGCGATCCGCAGCCGGGGCGGCTGGGCGAGATACTGGCGGGACTGCGGCACATCGCCGAACGCGAGAATCGCGAGATTGTCGAGCGGGTCCCGAAGGTGTTGCGCCGGGTCGGTGGCTACAACATCGATATCTTCGATTGCCAGAATCCGCGGTCATACACGGACGATGGCCTGGCCAACCTGGCGCATATCCTGGTCGGGTCCGAAGGGACGCTGGCGGTAAGCCGGCAGCTCACGCTCAGGCTCTCGCCGCTCCCGGCGCATAAAGTCCTGGGCGTCGTCAGCTTCCCCACCTTCTACCAGGCAATGGATATGACCCAGCACATCGTCAAGCTGGGTCCGTGCGCGGTGGAACTGGTCGACAGGACGATGATCGACCTGGCGATGGGCAATCCCGCCTTCCGCCCGGTGATCGAGAAGGCGCTGGTCGGCAATCCACAGGCCATCCTGCTGGTGGAGTTCGCGGGCGAGCAGCAGGATTCCCTGCTCAGGCAACTGGATGGCCTGGTCGAGTTGATGGGCGACCTGGGCTTGCCCGGCTCGGTCAAGCCAATGGCCGACATGGGGCAGCAAAAGGCCTTGTGGGAAGTCCGGAAAGCCGGCCTGAACATCATGATGAGCATGAAAGGCGATGGCAAGCCCGTCTCCTTCATCGAAGACTGCGCGGTACCGCTTGAGCACCTGGCGGAGTACACCGACCGTCTTACCGGCGTGTTCCATCGGCATGGCACGGAAGGAACCTGGTACGCCCACGCCAGCGTGGGTACCCTGCATGTCCGGCCGATCCTGGACATGCGGCGCGATGGCGCCGCGAAAATGCGGGCCATTGCCGAGGAGGCCGCCGAGCTGGTCCGCGAGTACAAGGGCGCGTTCTCTGGCGAGCATGGGGACGGACTGTGCCGGGGCGAATGGGTGGCGTGGCAGTACGGCCCCAGGATCCACCAGGCATTCCGGGAGATCAAGTCGCTGTTCGACCCGGATAACCGTTTCAACCCGGACAAGATTGTCCAGCCGCCGCGCATGGACGACAGCCGGCACTTCCGCTACTCCCCGGAGTACCAGGCGATCGCGCTGCAGCCCGCGCTCGACTGGACCGCATGGAATGTCATGCGGGACCCCATCTCGGGCGTGGAGACCGCCCCCGGCCTGGGCGGCGACCGCGCCCAGGGGCTGGCGAAGGCCGTGGAGATGTGCAACAACAACGGCCACTGCCGGAAGTTCGATGCCGGCACCATGTGTCCCAGCTACCGCGTGACGAAGGATGAAAAGCACGTGACCCGCGGGCGCGCCAACACCCTGCGGCTGGCATTGTCCGGCCAGCTGGGGGCGGAAGGGCTGGCCAGCCCCGAGGTCAAGGAAGTGCTGGACCTCTGCGTTTCCTGCAAGGGCTGCAAGCGGGACTGCCCGACCGGCGTGGACATGGCGAAGGTAAAGATCGAGGCGCGCTCGGCCTGGACGCAACGGCACGGACTGGGATTACGCGACCGCCTGGTGGCATTCATGCCGCGCTATGCGCCGCTGGCGAGCAAGTTCGCGCCGCTGGTCAACCTGGCGGACCGGATCCCGGTGCTGTCCTCGCTGATGAAGCGCTGGATCGGTTTTGCTCCCGAGCGGTCGCTGCCGCGCTTCGAGCGTTCGTTTCTGTCGAGGCGCAAGACGGCAGGCCGGACAGCGATCGGCGAGAAGACCGTCTTGCTCTTTGTCGATACGTTCAACAACTATATGGAGCCGGCGAACGCGGTTGCCGCGGAGCGTGTGCTGAGCGCGGCCGGGTATGACGTTCACTTCAGTGTCTCGCCGGACCAGCGGCCGCTTTGCTGCGGGCGCACCTTCCTGGCGGCGGGCCTTGTCGACGAAGCCAAAGCCGAGGCAAGGCGCGCACTGGATGCCTTGAAGCCTTACGTCGCTGCCGGTGTACCCATCGTCGGACTGGAACCATCCTGTCTGCTCTCCCTGCGGGACGAGTTCCTGAGCTACGGATTCGGCGACGAAGCCCGGCGCCTGGCGAAGTCCGCCTACCTGTTCGAGGAGTTCCTGGTGGCGGAGAAGGAAGCCGGCCGGCTGGCGCTCAAGCTCACAGGCATTCCCGGCAACAAGGTGCTTGTGCATGGCCATTGCCACCAGAAGGCGTTCGATGCCTTCCGCCCGGTACAGACGGTATTGAAATGGATTCCGGGACTCAAGGTCGACACGGTGGAGTCGTCTTGCTGCGGAATGGCTGGCAGCTTCGGTTATGAAGCGGAGCACTTTGAAGCGTCCAGGGCCATGGCGGAGCTATCCCTGCTGCCAGCGGTCCGAAGCGCCGGCAGCGACGCGGTTGTCGTCGCCGATGGAACGAGCTGCCGTCACCAGATCCATGACGGGACGGGTACGCCGGCGGTGCATGTTGCCCGCTTGCTGGCGTCCGCGCTCGACGAGGATTTCGATGCCTTGCTGCGCGCGGGCTGACCTGTGTTGTCCCGCGGCGATTGCGAAACCGCGATCGCCCGCTGGACCGCGCCGGTGAAGCCCCGTCGGCAACGCGCACGACCTGTGCGGTTATACTTGCGCGAGGTTCCGTTGCCGCAGGCATACGCGCACCGGGCATGGAGGATACGCCCCGATAGTGTGCTCCGGCGTCTCGGGTTCTCCTCCCTCGCGTAGCTCTGAACGCCTGTTGTCCGTCGCATCCGCAGCGGTTGGGGTAGGTACACTCGTGAGCACTTTCCATGACGTATAGAGTTCCACCGCTGCAATGCCTGACCGCGTTCGAAGCCGTCGCGCGGCTGCGCAGCGGGACGTTGGCGGCGCAAGAATTGTGCGTCACGCCCAGTGCGATCAGTCATCGCATCCGCCAGCTTGAAGACGTCATGGGCATCGAGCTTTTCAATTCGGTCCAGGGCGGGTTCACCCTGACGGCGCGAGGGTCCGAGTATCTCGAAGTGGTGAAGGAAGCGCTGAACGCGTTGAGCCACTACAGCGCCCGGCCAAGGTCGGCCGGAGAGATCCGCCAGTTGCGCGTCGCCGCACCGCCGACCTTTGCGCGCCAGGTGCTGGTGCCGCATCTCACCGGTTTCCAGGATGCGCACCCCGATATCGAGCTGATTCTTCAGCTGTCCGTGCCGCTGGTGGGGCTCAAATCCGAGAATGCGGATATCGAGATCCGCTTTGGCACAGGAAATTATCCGGGCCTCGAAACGGTGAAGATACTGGATGAGCCGGTCTTTCCTGTCTGCAGTCCCAGCTACCTTCGCGATGTCGGACCATTCCAGTCGCCCGAGAAACTATCCACGGCACGCCTCCTGCGTTGTCCGCTTGAGCCCTGGCGGCCCTGGCTGGTGGCCGCCGGGCTGGACTGGCCGGAGCCGAGCATCGGCGCGCAGTTTGTCGACCTCGGGCTGATGCTGGAAGCGGCGGTGAACGGCCAGGGCGTTGCACTGGCGCGCAACAGGATGGCGCGGAGCTGGATCAGTTCGGGCGTCCTGGTTCCCTTGTTCGACCTTCAGGTGCGCTCGATCTACGCGTACTACATCACCTACCCGCCGGGATGCGAAGAGGGGAGCGATATTGTGAAGTTCGTCCGCTGGATGACCGACATATTGCGCAATCCGTTGAAGTAAGCCGGAATCAGCCTGAATCAGCCTGAATCAACCGCCTGAGGCTCCGCCGCGCATCTCGTGGGCAACCGACAGCATCGTGGCGGCAGCGGCCGCCGCCATATCGGCGGAGATGTCGAGGTGGGTGGTGACGCGCACGAAGCCACGGTCGATAGCCCGGACCCTCACGCCGCGTTCAAGGCATCGTCCGGCGAATCCCGCATTGTCGATCCTGGCGTCGGAGAACGCGAAGCGCAGGATGTTGGTCTGCGGCACCGGCGGATCGAAGCGGAAGAGCTGGCTGGCGGCCAGCGCCCGCCAAATCAGCGCGGCATTCTCATGATCCCGGGGCAATTGTTCCAGGTGGTTGTCCAGTGCATACAGTCCGGCTGCCGCGAGGACGCCGGACTGGCGCATGGCGCCGCCCAGGCGGTACTTCCATTCCCACGCGCGCTCGATGAAACGCCCGGTGCCGCATAGCACGGCCCCGACAGGGCACCCAAGTCCTTTGGTCAGGTCGATCCACGCGCTATCCCATCCCTGTGCATAGTCCGACGGCGCCATGCCGGTAGCGGCGCTGGCGTTCAGCAGGCGGGCGCCGTCCATGTGGCATGCCAGGCCGGCATCTTGCGCCACATCGCGCACGCCCTTCAGTTGCCCGATGCTCCAGACTGCGCCGCCGGCGAAATTGGTCGTCTGCTCGACGCACAGCATGGCGGTTCGCGGCGAGGTACGGCCACGCGGACGGATCGCGCCGGCGACCTGTGCCGCATCGAAGATGCCGTGCGGCGATTCGAGCGGATAGACGGCGACTCCGCCAATCGCGGCGGCACCGGCGGCCTCGGTGCACACGATGTGAGACTGGCTGTCCGCGATCAGCTCGTCGCCGGGCCGGGCATGCACCAGGATCGCGACCAGGTTGGCCATCGTCCCGGACGGAAGAAAGACGCCGGCCTCCATGCCCAGGAGACCGGCTACCCGTGCGCAGAGGGCCAGCGTCGTCGGGTCCTCGCCGGCTTGTTCGTCGCCAACGGTGGCGCCCGCCATTGCCGCGCGCATGCCGGGCGAAGGCCGGGTCTTAGTGTCGCTGTAGAGATCGATCCGCGTATGCATGGAATCCTGCCTCGTGATAGGGAAAGCGGCGAGGGAAAAAAGCCGATCCGGGGGATCGGCCAAATGCTTGCCTCTTTGGGGAAGGGGCAGGCGCCAAGCTAATGGATGACCATCTGCGTGAACGGGTAGACATACGCCTGCAGCGTAATGAAGAGTCCAACGAGAACGGCCAGGATCAGGGAGTGGAAGAAGACGTAGCGCAAGATGTCGCCTTCATGCCCGTACCACTTGGTGGCGGTCGAGGCAACCACGATGGATTGCGCATCGATCATCTTCCCCATGACGCCGCCTGAGCTGTTGGCGGATGCCATCAGGTACGGCGACAGGCCGAGTTGTTCAGCGGTGGTCTTCTGCAGGCCGCCGAACAGCACGTTGGCGGCCGTGTCCGATCCGGTCAGCGCCACGCCAAGCCAGCCGAGCATCGTGCCGAAGAGCGGATAGAGGACACCGGTATGGGCAAAGGCAAGCCCCAGCGTCGCGTCCAGGCCGGAGAACTTGGTCAGGTAGCCCACGCCGAACATGGCGCAGATGGTCAGCAGCGAATACCGGACCAGCTTGATGGTCTGCCAGTACTCCCGCAGCAGCCTGGGCAGCGAGTATCCCATCAGGATGCCGCCGATCACCGACGCGACCAGGATGCCGGTGCCGGCCATCGACAGGACGTTGAACGAGTACACGGCCGATTCGGGAATCGCCGCGGCGACCACCGGCGGCATCTTGAGCACCATTTTGTCCAGGCCGGGGATGCTGTATTTCCAGGTCCAGAGGACATCCAGGGACTTCTTGACCTGCGGAATCCCCCACAGGAAGACAAACACAGTCAGGATGACCCACGGCATCCACGCCTTCGCCGCGGAGATGCGGCGTTCCGGGGCTTCCGTTTGCGGCGGCTCGTGGTTCTCGACCCTGGAATCATCGTGACGGTTGAACAGCTTTGCGGATGTCCAGATCTTGCGGGGCTTCCAGACCTTCATGAACAGGGCCAGGCAGCTCATGGAGACGAGCGAGGAGATGACGTCGACAAGCCAGGGCCCGTGGAAATTGGAAACGAGATACTGCGGGACCGCGAAGCTGACACCTGCGACCAGGATGGCCGGCCAGATCTCTTTCATGCCCCGGAAACCGGCAAACGCCCAGATCAGCCAGAACGGCACCAGGACCGAGAAGAAGGGCAACTGCCTTCCGATCATGGCCGAAAGTTGCAAGAGATCCAGCCCCGTGACGGAAGCGAGGGCAAGGACAGGGGAGCCAAGCGCGCCGAATGCCACCGGCGCCGTATTGGCGATCAGCGCGAGCCCGGATGCGGCGAGCGGGGAGAAGCCAAAGCCGATCAGGATGGCGCCAGTGACCGCGACCGGCGTGCCGAATCCGGCGGCGCCTTCAAAAAAGGCGCCAAAACAAAACGCGACCAGCAATAGCTGGATGCGCTTGTCTTCCGTGACCCCGGAGATCGAATTCTGGAGCGCCTTGAAGAAGCCGTTCTGCGTGGTCAGCCGGTGCAGGAAGATGATGTTGAGGACGATCCAGCCGATCGGGAAGAGGCCGGAGGCAATGCCGTATGCGGCTGCCTTTCCCGCCATGCTCGCCGGCATCCCGAAGACCGTGCAGGCAACGACGCCGCCGGCCAGCAGGGCCAGGCCCGCGGCCAGGTGCGCTTGAATGTGAAAGAAGGCCAGTGCGGCCAACAGTACGACGATCGGGATCGCTGCGACGAGTGTCGAGAGCAACGGGCTTCCCAATGGATCATAGATTTGACTCCATGCCATGTTTGTCTCCTAGCAATGCATTTTTATGCGGCTGAATCGATATGTTTCGATACTTCGCCGGTGGGGCACGGAGTGGTTTCAGACTGGTTTTAATTCACGCCGTGAAGAGATCGGCGGTCCGGCGCTGGGGGGCCGGACCGCGATTGACCATTGCAATATTGACTAGTGCACTATCGCAATAGCGCGCCATCGCGCTTCGGGTCAGGCATTGTGCCGCGCGGGGACGGTGCCCGCGGAATTGAAGAGGAGATCGTTCAGGTCGTCGTCCTCGGCCCCGGCAGTGCGCTCCTCCGGATGCGAGGAGAATTCAACTGGCGCCAGCGCGCGCCGGTTGACCTTCAACTGGAACACATCGAAGCGGTTGTAGTAGCCGACCACGTCCTGGAACTGCTTCGGCACCACGCATTTCGCGAGGTCGATATCCGCATAGACGATGCCTTCCTCGTCGCGGATCACCTCGCTGATGGGCTGGCCATCCGGTCCCAGGATCATGGAAACGCTCTTCGGCGACT
The DNA here is from genome assembly GCF_056399885.1 of Cupriavidus sp. 01L45. Taxonomy (NCBI): domain Bacteria; kingdom Pseudomonadati; phylum Pseudomonadota; class Betaproteobacteria; order Burkholderiales; family Burkholderiaceae; genus Cupriavidus; species Cupriavidus sp. 01L45. The sequence goes on from NZ_JBFTSG010000040.1 coordinate 82,143, forward strand.
CTTCGAGCAACTGGCGAGCCCTGGAATTGTCGCGGCTGATCATGTCGATGGCTTCGGGGGGAAGAAAGCCCGATGCCACGATATTGAAGAGCTTGCCTTCGAAGGCGTGCGCGCCGGCGCGCAGGCGGATCGCCGCTTCAAGGTCGTAGCCCGACTCTCCCGGCGGATTGGTCGGCCAGCGCGGAGAGAAGGACGAAACGTGCACGTTTTCACCTTGCGCGAGCAGCGTAAAGCGTGCGAGGGCATTGGTGTTCTCGCCGCAAACCAGCGCACCGATGCGGCCGATGCGGGTGTCCGACACGCGCAGGCCGTTACCGTCGCCCGGTGTCCACGTGAGCTTCTCCCAATACGTGGGAACGAGCTTGCGGTGTGCATTCAGGATGGACCCGTCGTCGCCGATCAGGATGTTGGTGTCCCAGATGCAGGCGGGGCTGATCGGCGTGCCCTCGTTGATGCCCAGTGAAACAAAGACACCGTGCCGCTTGGCGCAATCGCGGATCTGCCTGACCTCGGGGCCATTCACTTCCACTGCCGACGAGGCCAGCTTGACGAAGAACTCATGCACATCCACCGGCGCCCAGACGCCGGACCAGACCGGGAAGGAAGAGATGAAGGCTTCCGGAAACGCGATGAGCTCGGCGCCGTTGCCGGCGGCTTCGGCGATCCATGCGCAGGCCTTGTCGACGGTCGCCGGCGTATTGAAGTAGATCGGTGCCGCATGGCACGCGGCGGCTTTGAACTTGGGATAGGTTTTCATTTGAGGTTGTCTCCGAAAGAAATGCCGTTGCCGGCAGTTGGGTGCTTTAGCTGCTTTAGGTGCCTTGGGTGCCTGAACATTCGGGCGCTGGCGTTCGAAAGCCGGGTTCCGGGAACCGGGCACCAGGAAAATCAGGCGGCGAAACGGCGGATCGCGTCTTCGTTCCACCGGATGCCCAGTCCGGGAAGCTCGCCGGGCTCGACAGCGCCTTCGGTTACCTGCAAGGGATCCAGCAGGACCGCGTCAGCGAGCCCGAAGTACTCCAGGTAGTGCGCGGTCGGGGTAAGGCTCTGGAGATGCGCGCTCGCCTCCTGGAAGAAGTGCGTGGAGACCGGGATGGCGGTAGCGGCACAGACCGCCGAGGCGTCGAGCCAGCCCGATACGCCGCCGATCTTCATCAGGTCGAGCATCATGAGGTCCGATGACGCTTGCTGGATGCTGCGGAGCACCTCGCGCGGGCCGTAGAGGTTCTCGCCAAGCTGAATGGGGGTCCTGACCGCGGCGGCGATCTTCGCGTGGCCGGCGAAATCGTCGTACCTTGTCGGTTCCTCTATCCACTCGATGCCCTCTTCGTCGAGGGCCTCGCCCCTGCGGATGGATTCGGGGACGGACAGGGACTGGTTGTAGTCGACCATCAGCTTGCCGTCCGTGCCGATCAGTGCCCTGGCGGCGCGCACGGCCCGGAGGTCTTCCTCCAGGGTCGGGTACCCAATCTTGATCTTGATGGCGCGGAAGCCCGCCCGCACGGCGGCTTCGATCAGCGGCGCGGCATCATTCGGACGCTCCATGCCGAAGCTCGCATAGGCAACGGTCTTTGACGGCGTGCCACCGAGCACCCGCACCAGCGGCAGTCCGATGACGCGCGAATGTGCGTCCCACAGGGCCATGTCGATCGCAGCCAGGGCCATGTCGAGGAGGCCTGGCGTGCCGATCAGGACGAACTTGCGCCGGAGCGCTTCCATATTCGCCCGCGGTTCGAGTGCCCATGACTCCATCACCGGCAGGACGTCTTTCAGTACCTGGACAATGCCCCGCAGGACGAGCGGCGTATACGTGAAGATGTACGCGCTGCCGGCGATGCCGCTGCTGGTCTTGATATCGAGCAGCACCAGCGGCGCGGTCGCCATGACACCGCTTGCGGTTCGCAGGGGAGGGTGCAGTGGAACAATGACCGGGCGCACATCGAAGCCGGTGATCAACGGGGAGTTGGACATAATCGCTCTCGCTGGGTTTCTCAAAAACGGATGACGCTAGTATGCGTTGAGAATCGGGAGCGGCAGTATGGGAGTGCTTTGAAAGTATTTCACGAATCATTGAGCCCGTAATCATTAGGCTCGTATTCGTCCGTCGCTTTGAATAAAAACGAAGTGCCTTGAAATACGATCAAGCGGGATTGAAATATTCGCCGGCGGCCGCCTTTCCGTTGCCTGAGCCGGTGGCGCCGCTGTATGGTGCTCATGCCAGGCGCCAGTGCGCGCGGAGACTGTGCGGGACGGGGTGCTCCGCGGGATGCCCTTGACCATGCACTGCGATAAAACATGCCAAGGGACCATGCTGTGATTCGAAAGAACCCAAGCGGAGATTTACCGGTTATTCACGAGAGTGCATTTGTCGACCCCACCGCAATCATTTGCGGGCGCGTGGTGGTCCGTGAGAATGTGTTCATCGGACCCTATGTCGTTATCCGGGCGGATGAGGTCGGGCCGGACGGCGGCATGCAGCCGATCGTCATCGGCGCGAACTCAAATATCCAGGATGGGGTAATCATTCATTCCCGGGCGGGTGCGGCGGTGCTGATCGGGTCGGACACGTCCATTGCCCACCGCGCCATCGTCCACGGACCCTGCGACGTGGGGGACCGCGTCTTTATCGGATTCAACAGTGTCCTGTACAACTGCTCGGTCGGCCATGACTGCGTTGTGCGGCACAACGCCGTGGTGGATGGCTGCCGCCTGCCGCGCGGATTCCATGTGCCGTCCACGGAGCGGATCGGGCCGGCAACGGATCTGGAACAGATCCCGCGAGTGACAGCGGATGCCGCCGAATTCTCTGAAGATGTCGCACGTACGAACAATCAGTTTGTAAGCGGCTACAAACGCATCCAGAACGAGCTGTGAGGGGAGGGGGCTCGCGCATCGGACAAGGCTTGCCCCCTGCTGGCTTTCATGTATCGCTGATCACCGCCGGGCATCCGCAGTCCCGGCGGTGATCGCTTGCTTCTGGCGCCGGTACCCGGCGACTCAGTCCTTGGGCGATTGCATTGCCGCGGCGCCCACTACCACCAGCGACGTCATATTGACGATACGCCGCACCGTCGCCGACGGCGTCAGGATGTGCACCGGCGCCTTGACCCCGAGCAGGATCGGTCCGATCGCCACATTGTTGCCCGCCGCGACCTTGAGAAGGTTGTAGGCGATGTTGGCC
>NZ_JBFTSG010000041.1:0-84979 GCF_056399885.1 Cupriavidus sp. 01L45
AGTGCTTTCAGTGTCAGGTCGTCAGGCACAAAATAGGCGGATGATAGATCGATGGATCGGCTGGCGGCGGTGATAGCAAGCAGGTACATCAACGCCATGCTTTCACTGCCCCCGGTGGGCGAACTGCTGAAGATCTGCGCTCGCCCCTGCCCAACACGCGGCAGCACGGGGAAATAGTCCTCGCCGTGTGGCACCTCGCCGCTCACCTTGATCCAGTTGTCCAGGAAGACCGACTGCATCTGACCCACCACCGGCCCCTCGACCTGAAAGTGCGTGTCGCGCCAGTGCTGCGGATCCTGGGCGTGACCAGTCCATTCCGGCGCAATACCGACACCACCAGTGAAGCCAACCGTGCCGTCGACAATCAATAGCTTTCGGTGAGTGCGATTATTGAGCTTGCCAAGCGTGTACCARCGTACCGGGTGATACCGCTTTAAATCCACCCCGGCGTCGGTCATGACATCGAGCGTCGCCTTGTCGATCTTCGCACTGCCCATCCAGTCGAGCAGTACATGAACCCTGACCCCCGCTCTCGCTCGCTCAGCCAGCGCTTCAGCAAAATCCTTGCCGACATCCCCGCTCCAGTAGATGTACGACTCGAAGTTGATCGACTTCCTGGCGCCGCGGATTACGCTCAACATCGCAGGAAATATCTCGTCTCCGTTCTTCAGCAAACGATAGCGATTTCCCCCTACTACTGGTGGTCCCAGAAGCACGCTCAGTTCTCGTTCAAAGTGAGGATCGTCGATCGAGTAAAGACGCTGTAAATGGCGCTCGATACGTTTTTCTCCCTCGATGAAGTTGTAGGCCACGATACCGGCTGCAGCCGTCAGGAGAACCACGACAACCGTATACCAGATCATGCGTCGCCCCGCAGTGAAATATGGCATCCCTGACCTTCAGCTCTTTGCTTCTTGAGCGAGGTTGAAAAAGGTACCGTCGCAAGGTTGCCTTCTGCAATCCTGCATATCGTGCCTACATCTGCCGCCCCTTCCATAGCATCAGCGATGCTCCTCCGATCTGCTATCGGCGCTTCGTCCTTTTGGCCGGTGGGCGTTTGGGGCCAGATAGCATGTCGCTCCAGAAGCCGTAAGCCTGCTTGGTCGCTGCCTTCCTGACTGCGGTTGACTGACGCCGGCCTTCGGCAGTGATCCGTCCGCGAGCTGCACCTGCTACGGAATTGGCGCTGCTCAGCCAGATGCTCATGAGGGGATTCTTCTTAGTCCAGGGATTTTTCATCGTCGTGCCTTTGCCTCGAAAACCGCGCTGATGCGAGAGGGGCTGGGCGAGAAGACCAGGGCCTTTCTTCACGCCGGCGCAAGTACATCAAGTTTTCTCGCCTTCAGTGTCAGCCGGTTCTATGGGCTCCTCAGGCACCTCTTCTTCGCCAGCCTTCTCTGGCTGCTGCTCCTCCTGATCAAAATCTTCAGGGGTCTGTTCCGATTGCGGTTGCTCTGCCATTTTTCTCTCCGTAACAATGCGGCGGATCGCCGCACCGACATAACATCGCAAGGCACGTGCCATGAGCTCATGGCTTCACCGCGACAAAAAAGAGCCCGCAGCTACCAGAAGCTGCGGGCCCTAAAGCGGGAAGTTACGCTGCAAGCGCCATGAGTTCTTCTTTTCGCGTTGCCAATTGCGTTGCCACCTCGCGGAGGTCAATATTGTGCTTGATGACGAGTTCGAACAACTCCCCCTCTTCCTCCTGTACGTGGTGCCCCACGTACTCCGTAAGCACCTTGTAAGTCGCTTCCAGGCGGTCGCTATCGGCGGCTCTTCTTATCGCCGCGATGAGGTCCTTGGCGACGCCATGTTCCACATTCGCCTCGTCGAGGAGGTCATCGAGATCACCGGAAACACCTCGGAGCGCCGGATAGAAAATCTCCTCTTCAATCCGGGCGTGCATTGCGAGTTGATTGCAGGTTTCGCCGGCAATCGATTCCTTGTCGGATTTGCTCTCCTCAAACGACTTGAAGAGCTTCTTGACGGCACGGTGGTCATCCATAAGTGCGCCCAACGCCTGGCGCTGGCCTGCCGGGATCTTCGACTTGTMCATGTTGTTGCCTCGGTCTTGAAAGCGCCAAACTGCGGAATGCGGGTAAGCGCCCGCCAACAGCCGCACAATCCGTGCCACTTTGCGCCGCTTGCGTCAGCAACGTCCCCCCTCAATTCACAGGCGGGCTATTTCCGGCCGCCCGATGACACCAGCATGTAAATGATTCGCACGCGCATGACCGTTGGTAAGGCAAGTCGGTCAAGACGGCCATCATCTTGTAAAAAGCGCCGCACGGCGCATTGCTTGGTGGCCCGGTCGACCAAAACCGTCCGAGGGTCTCGGCCCGCAGGCGATTCAGCTCCTAATGGGCCCGGGCCGCCTGCGGCCGAACGGCTCCTTTGGCCAATCAACTGCCGGAGCGACAGAGGAGGCGGATGTCCGTTGATCCCGGATAGCCGACTTCGAGTTGTGGAAGCCTCGAATGGCGCAGAAGGGTCGGAAGCAGTCATGTAAAGCAGCTATGACATTCAACCGCTTCTCGACCCATGTTGGTCACACAGCTTGGCGTGAATGAACTGCCGACCTATCTAAGAGCAGTTACCGACCGCACCTACACAGAGTTCCACTCGACAATCTCACGCTATACTCTCTTGTCGCTGCAACCACAGCGACCGGGTTTGGAAGCCCGAACAAAGGCGGATCACCGCCAGCCGGCGGTATTTTTACATCCGTCACGCCTGCGCACGTCCTCAGAGGGCGGGCCTTGGCGGGGAGGGCTTCGGCCCTGCCGGTTCCTTTGTCCGGTCTTCCAACCTTGCCATGCGCCCGCCCACCCCATTTGGAAGTGGGGTGCGGGATTCAAGCCGCATACAGAGGAGGTCGTACCATGCGTCAATACGCGCTCAGCCGTACCGGACCGCCGGCATGTCTCGCATGCCGCTTTCCCATCGCCCCCTCCTACCGCGTGCCCGCCACGCACAAGGAGGCGCCCAATGGATAACCCCCGCCAACACACCCGCTACGGCCTCACCGCCGAATACCGCAACGCGGACATCCACCTGAACTCACGGGTGCTCTGCGAAACCCTGTCGTCCTCGCCCCGGCAGGGATCACAACATTCCTCAAGCACGCAACTTTAGCCACGGCTCACTGCAAACACCGGCCGGCTGCCCGATAACGTGCGGCCAACGGACCTGCCGACCTCGAATTCGCTTCCCGTTATGAGGCAGGCACAGGGGCAGTTACAATACTGTCCTTCGCCGCCTAGCGCGGCACGGTCTCCGCATTCAACGCACCCGCCGCCACGCCCTCGCCGCGCGGCGCCCCCCGCCATGCCCCTGATCCTGCAAAGCCTCGCCCCGCTCGCTTCCGCCGACATCGATGCCATCCGCACGCTTGCCCACGCGCCTTCCCTCGCACTGCGTGACGAAACCGTGGCAACGGCCAGCGACAGCGCACCACTGACGCCCGCCCTGCGTGAAGCGCTCGACGCCTGCTGTGCCCCCCGTGCCATCGACTGGGCCATCGTGCCCGCCGGCCGCAAGCTCTCGGATTTCAAGCTGGTGGCGATGGATATGGACTCCACGCTGATCACCATCGAGTGCATCGACGAGATCGCCGATTTCTGCGGCCTCAAGGCCGAGGTCTCGGCCATCACCGAAGCCGCCATGCGCGGCGAGATCACCGACTTCAACGAAAGCCTGCGCCGCCGCGTGGCCCTGCTAAAGGGCTTGGACGCCAGCGTGCTGGACCGCGTGTATGAAGAGCGCCTGCGCCTGTCGCCCGGCGCGGAAGACATGCTGCGGACCGTGCAGGCCCTGGGCATGCGCACCCTGCTGGTTTCAGGCGGCTTCGTGCATTTCACCGAGAAGCTCAAGCCTCGGCTGAAACTCGATGTCACCCGCGCGAATACGCTGGAGATCATTGACGGCAAGCTCACCGGCCAGGTGCTGGGCGAGATCGTCAATGCCGACGTCAAGGCCCGCACGGTGCAGGAAATGTGCGCGCAGATCGGCGTGGAGCCGTCCCAGGCCATCGTCATGGGCGACGGCTCCAACGATCTCAAGATGATGGCCGTGGCCGGCCTGTCGGTGGCCTTCCGGGCCAAGCCGGTGGTGCGCGCGCAGGCAAGCGTTGCGTTCAACCACGTCGGGCTGGACGGCTTGCTGCAACTGTTTCCGCATTAAATGACCAAGTGACCAAGTGACGGGCCGCCCCGGATCATGTCCGGCGCAGCCCGTTCCATGTCATGCCACCAGTTGCGACTCCATCGCGCCGCGCAAGTCGGCGATCAGGTCGCGGGTATCCTCCAGCCCGATGTAGAGGCGTACCAGTTCGCCGGCGTTTTGCCAGCCCGCTGGCGGCCAGCTGCCCTGGGGACGCATGGTCTGGACGTGATACGGCACCGCGAGGCTGTGCGCTCCGCCCCACGACCAGCCGATCGCGAACAGCCGCAGCGCCTCGACAAAGGCATCGACCTGGGCCCGCGTATAGCGCGCATGCAGCACGACCGAGAACAAGCCGGTGGCGCCGCTGAAATCGCGCCGCCAGAAGTCATGCCCCGGACAGTCCGGCAAGGCCGGGTGCAGGACCTTGACCACCTCCGGGCGCTGGCAGAGCCATTCAGCCACTTCGCGCGCGGCGCGGTCGTGTGCCGCCAGCCTGACCGGCATGCTCGGCAGCGAGCGCAGCACCAGGTAGCAATCGTCCGCCGACACGCCCCAGCCCATCAGCATGCGGGCACGCCTGAGGCGGTCGTGGAGCTTTTCGTCGCGGGTCAGCACGGCGCCCATCAGCACGTCGCCGCCGCCCGACTGGTATTTGGTCAGCGCTTGCACCGAGATGTCGATGCCCTTGTCGAAGGGCCGGAAATAGACGCCCGCCGACCAGGTGTTGTCGATCGCGGTGAGCACGCCACGCGCCTTCGCCGCGGCCACGATGGCCTCGGTGTCGGGCACTTCCATCGTCACCGACCCCGGCGACTCCATCCAGATCAGGCGGGTATTGGGGCGGATCAGGCCGGCAATCCCGGCGCCGATCATCGGATCGTAATAGCGGACCGACACGCCGAAGTCCCGCGCCAGCCATTCGCCGTGGTCGCGGTTAGGGCCGTAGACGTTGTCCGGGACCAGCACGTCATCGCCCGACTTGACCAGCGCGAAGTACACCTGCGAGATAGCGGCGAGGCCGGATGGCAGCAGCAGCGTCTTGCGCGCGCCCTCGATCAGCGCCAGATGCTGGCACAGCGCTTCGCTGGTGGGCGTGGCATGCAGGCCGTAGCGCCAGTAGGTCGTGGCGCCGTCGCCGTGTGCGCGCAACTCCGCCAGGTTGCGGAAGACCACGGTGGAGCCGCGATGCGTGGGAGGGGAAAATGAAGCGAAGCCGGGTGCGATATCCAGCTCGGGCTGGACGGCCACGGTCTGCAGGTAGGCGGGTTGGGCAGCGGACTTCTCGGGAGGCTGGCGGTCGGACACGGCGATTCCTTGTCTGGCAATGACTCGATGAACGTTCGAGCTTACCAGCAATCGGGGGCGTGTTGGCTTGCGTGCGCCTTACCCGGCGCTATCCGCCCCGCTCCCTCAGCGGCCGGAAATCGACGATTTCGGCGGCGGCGGCGCGTAGGTGATGCCGCTGTTGGGGGTCATGTCGAAGGGCGGGATCACTAGCACGCCCAAAGGCCGGATCATGAAGGGCAGCACGATGGCCGGGTTGACGGGGTCGGTCCAGTTGCCATGAACCACGCCGGCGCCGTCGATGGTGCCTTCCCAATTGCCAGTGACGTGCGTACCGTCATTGGACTCTTCCATCAGGAAGGCGCCGTTTTCATATTCGCCGGCCAGCACGCGCACGCCGCCGGCGCGGCCGACGCTGTACTCGCCATGCACGCTGTCGCGCTCGTCGGGCTTGGGCCCGAGCCGCAGGCGCACCGGCTGGTCGCCGAGCGTGCCCACGTAGACCGGTAATGACGCGTATTCGGGACGCGGCGCCAGCGCCTTGGGCGCCGCGCCGGTGGAAAGCTGGGTGCCGCGTTTCGACTCACCCTCGCGGATCGCCTGGTTGATGCCGAAGCCCTCTGGGCTGCCCGCACTATTGCCGGCGGTACCGGCGCCGGGCGTGCCCGTGGACAGCTCGGTGCCGCCGGCGGCCAGCGCGGCGCCAGCCAGCGTTGCCGCTGCCAGTCCGGTTGCCAGTGACAGGGAAACGGAGAGGGATAGAGTCGCTACGCGCCGCAAGTCAGCCTCGGATCAGATGCGTTCGAAGATGGCCGCAATACCCTGGCCGCCGCCGATGCACATGGTGACCAGTGCATAGCGGCCTTGCACCCGCTGCAGCTCGTACAGCGCCTTGACGGTGATCAGCGCGCCGGTGGCGCCGATCGGGTGGCCCAGTGAGATGCCCGAACCGTTCGGATTGACCTTGGCCGGATCCAGCCCGAGCGCCTTGGTGACGGCGCAGGCTTGCGCGGCAAAGGCTTCGTTGGCTTCGATCACGTCGAGGTCCGCCACGGTCAGGCCGGCACGCTCCAGCGCCTTCTTCGTGGCCGGCACGGGGCCAATGCCCATGGTCTTGGGATCGACRCCGGCGTGGGCGTAGGAAACCAGGCGGGCCAGCGGCTTGAGGCCGCGCTTCTCGGCCTCGGCACGCTCCATCAGCACCACGGCGGCAGCGGCGTCGTTCAGGCCCGAGGCGTTGCCTGCGGTGACCGTGCCGTTTTCCTTCACGAAGACCGGCTTGAGCTTGGTCATGTCTTCCAGGACCGCGTCGTGGCGCACGTGCTCGTCGGTGTCGAAGGTGACGTCGCCCTTGCGGCCCTTCAGCGTGACCGGCAGGATCTGGTCCTTGAAGTGGCCGGCACGGATGGCTGCCGAGGCGCGGCGATGGGACTCCAGCGCRGCCTCGTCCTGCTGGSCGCGGSTGATGTCGTATTCCTTGGCCACGTTCTCGGCGGTGACGCCCATGTGGATCCCGTGGAAGGGATCGTGGAGCGCGCCCAGCATCATGTCGAGCATCTTGGCGTCGCCCATGCGCGCCCCCCAGCGGGCCGATTGCGCCAGGTAGGGAGCACGGCTCATGCTCTCCGCCCCGCCGCCGATGGCCACATCGGCATCGCCCAGCAAAATGGTCTGCGCCGCGCTGACAATGGCCTGCAGGCCCGAGCCGCACAGGCGGTTGACGGTCAGCGCCGGAGCGTCGATCGTGACGCCGCCCTCCACTGCCGCCACGCGACCCAGGTACATGTCCCTGGGCTCGGTCTGGATGACGTTGCCGAACACCACGTGGCCAACTTCATCGCCGCTGACCTGCGCGCGGGCCAGCGCCTCGCGCACGACCATGGCGCCCATCTGGGTCGGGGAAAGATCCTTCAGGCTGCCGCCAAAGGTACCGATTGCGGTCCGGACGCCGCTCACCACCACCACTTCACGTGTCATTTTGTGTCTCCAGGGCTGATGTTGCAGCGCACAGTATAACGGCGCGCCGCAAAAAACGAACGAGCGTACTTTTACCTATCGCAGCGCACGGACCTTGCCTGGCTCAGACCTCGCCCCAGAGGTCGTGGCCATCGGCGCCGGTGATCTTCACCGAGACGAATTCCCCGACCTTGTAGCGCGGCGAGCCTTGCGCCGGCGGGTCGATATAAACCAGGCCGTCGATTTCCGGCGCGTCAGCCGAGGAACGGCCGATACCGCCATCCTGGTTGACCTCGTCGACCAGCACGCGCAGGGTCTGCCCGACCTTGCGCTGCAGCCGCCGGGCGGACACTTCCTCCGCCACTTCCATGAAGCGCGCGCGGCGCTCTTCGCGGACCTCGTCAGGCAAGGCGCCTGGCAGATCGTTGGCGGTGGCACCCTCTACGGGCGAATAGGCAAAGCAGCCCACGCGGTCCAGTTCGGCCTCGGCGATAAAGTCCAGCAGCGTCTGGAACTCTTCCTCCGTCTCGCCGGGGAAGCCCGCGATAAAGGTGCTGCGGATGGTCAGTTCGGGGCAGATCTCGCGCCAGGCCCGGATGCGGTCCATGGTCTTCTCGGCATTGGCCGGGCGCTTCATGCGCTTGAGCACGTCCGGGTGGGCGTGCTGCAACGGCACATCCAGGTAAGGCAGCACATGGCCTTGCGACATCAGCGGAATGATCTCGTCGACGTGCGGGTACGGGTACACGTAATGCAGACGGACCCAGGCGCCGTACCTGGCGGCGAGTTCGCCCAGCGCCGCGACCAGTTCGGTCATGCGCGTCTTGAGCGGGCGGCCGTCCCAGAAGCCGGTGCGGTACTTCACATCCACACCGTACGCGCTGGTGTCCTGCGAGATCACCAGCAGTTCCTTGACGCCGGACTTGAACAGGTTCTCGGCTTCCAGCATGACTTCCGCCACCGGACGCGAGACCAGGTCGCCGCGCATCGAAGGGATGATGCAGAAAGAGCAGCGATGGTTGCAGCCCTCGGAAATTTTCAGGTAAGCGTAGTGCTTGGGCGTGAGCTTGATCCCGGCGGCCGGCACCAGGTCGAGGAACGGGTCATGGGGCTTGGGCAGATGCGTGTGCACCGCCTGCATCACCTCGCCCAGCGCATGCGGGCCGGTCACGGCCAGCACCTTCGGGTGGACGGAGGTGATGATGTCCTCGCCCGCCGCGTTCTTCTTGGCGCCCAGGCAGCCGGTAACGATAACCTTACCGTTCTCGGCCAGCGCCTCGCCGATCGCGTCCAGGCTTTCCTGCACCGCCTCGTCGATAAAGCCGCAGGTGTTGACGACCACCAGGTCGGCGCCGTCATAGGTGCCACTGATGGCATAGCCTTCGGCGCGCAGCTGGGTAATGATCTGCTCGGAATCCACAAGCGCCTTTGGACAGCCAAGGCTCACGAATCCCACATTTGGAATATGGTCTTTATTAGTCGTTGATTCTGAAGGGTTTTTCACGGTTACTTCCAAATGTGGGGCGGGCGAGGCGGGACATGGCCGCCTGGCGGTACAAAGCCAATCGCGCATTTTAACCGCTCGCCAAAGTTTCTCGGCGCCTGATCCCCGACATGCCGCGGTAAACCTGTCGCAACCAGTCTCATCGCATCAATGGGCCAGCCTGCCCTGCGCAGCGGCGTCACATCCGCGCGGATGAAGTCCCTGGCATGTCCGCCAGGGCACGCTCAATCACGTCTTGAATCTCGAACGAATCTTGCAGGCGCCGGATGGCCGCATGCAGCTCGGCGGCTTGCGGCCAGGTCCGCTTCAGATAGCTGAGCCACAATTTGACGCGTCCGTGCTCATGACGGCATTCGACACGGGCCTGCAACTTCTTCAGGTAGTCGGCAATGTGACGAAGCACGAGCGGCCATTCCTCGCCGGATGCCACCCTTTCCATCAGCCCGCGTATCCGCAAGGCCAGGAAAGGATCGGATACGGCGCCCCGCCCTATCATCACGTCGGCACAGCCGCTGACTGCCCGGCAGCGTTCCCAGTCGGCGACCGTCCAGACTTCTCCGTTGGCAACAACGGGCACGTCCACGGCAGCATCGATACGCGCGATCCACTCCCAGTGGGCCGGCGGCCGGTAGCCATGGTCGCGCGTTCTGGCATGCACGACGAGGGAAGCCGCGCCGCCTTCCGCCAGCGCGGTGGCGCAGTCGATCGCCAGCGAGGTATCGGACACGCCAAGCCGCATTTTTGCCGTTACGGCGATGCTGGCAGGCACCGCGGCGCGAACGCACGAAACGATCCGGTTCAGCAGCTCAGGGTCCGCCAGCAACATGGCCCCGCCACCGTGCCTGTTGACGACTTTGGCGGGGCAACCGAAGTTCAGGTCGAGTCCATGCGGCGACAACGTCGCTGCTTGGGCCGCGTTCAGCGCCAGCCATTCCGGATCGCTTCCAAGCAGCTGGATCACCATCGGCGTGCCACTAGGAGTATGGCCTCCGTCGAGGATCTCGGGGGTGTCCCTCTCGTAGACGCGCTCGGGAAGCAGAGAGCCGGTCACCCTGACGAACTCGGACACACACCCGTCGTATCCGCCCGCGCCGGTCAGCACGTCGCGCAACACGTAGTCCGCAAGCCCTTCCATGGGGGCCAGAAACAGCCGGCTCATGCGAAAGCTGGCGCCGAAGTGTGGCGCTTGTCCTGGCGATATGCCGGAAAACCGGAAAACACGAAACCGGCCGCCGGAACGGGCCTGGCCTCGGCGGCAAGCACCTGGTGAATGTCCTGGATTTCGGAAGGCATTGGGATTCGCACTGTGCAGGCGAGTCCTCGATATGAATCGCCACATTTGAGAAGGGTAGCCAGCGCGATGAAGCCGCGCGTCACCCGGATATGCGTGATTTTAACCGATCGCCCCAACCAGCAAATCTCGGCAGGATTTTCGCGCCGGGACGCAACTGGATTTCACAGTGCGTTGCGCTTGCAGGTGGCATGTTCGGCGTCCGCACCTGCCCGGTCCTGTCCCGCCTTGCGCGGGATTCTGGCTTTGTGGCGCTCGCCTGGCGGGACGCCCTGCTTAACGCGAAAGGCAGGAGTCAGGCGATCAAGACTTCCGCCGGGATTTTCAGTTCCTGATTGAGGCGCCGGATCATGGCCAGGCTGAGGCCTCGCTTGCGGTTCAGCACCTCATACACCCGATTCAGATTTCCGAAATACGGCTGCATATCGCGTGCAGTCAGACCGCCCTGCTCCATCCTGAAACGAATTGCCTCGATTGCGTCCGGGTGCTCCAGCGGGAAATGATCCGCTTCATAGCGCTCGATGAGGGTTGCCATGATCTCCAGGCGATCCCCTTCCGGGGTGCCGGGTACCGGATCGATATCGACGAGCGCCGACACGTCGGCCAGCGCCGCCTGATAGTCATCGTCAGTGTGCAGAGGTCGAATGTCCATGCGTTACTCCAGTTCCACGGTTGCCGCATCGGCCCGGTCATATTCGGCGTGTGTCCCGATGAACTTCACGTACACAACGCCCACGCGGTATGCGACTGCGACGATCAACCGGTAGTTGTTACCGCCGATGTTAAACACCACACGATTGCTACCTACGAAGCTGGCCGACGCGTATCGGTCCTTGATGTCTTGCGGTGTCGACCATCGCGCCCGGATGGCTTCCTCGTGCCACGCCAGCAGCGGCTGCTTTGCGCCCGGGTGCTTCTCGCAGAACATCAGCAGATGTCGTTTCGCAATAATTCGCATGGCACTGATTATAGTCCCAAAATGGGACTACGTCAGATCGATTCGGCAAACGCAGTCACCCGTCTTGCGCGCAAGCGGGGGCGGTAAATGGAATTCGAATGGTGGAATACGCAGTGTCGGCGGCAGCGAGCGGCCTTGTGCCAATGGAGGGAGATCCCGACTCCTGGCCCTAACCGGGCCAGGCCCGCCCAACAGAACTGTTACAGAACTGTTGCCCTGCCAGGCAATACCATGCCGCCTCGCCAGGGCGGCTGGCGACGGCTTACTTCTTGTCCGGCTGGTTGAACGGGAACGTGCCGAACATGTTCTTGGCCTGGCTCTGCATCTGTTCCTGCATCTGCACGAACAGGTTCTTGCTCTGCTCGATGTAGTTGCTCATCATGCCCTGCATCATCGGGCCCTGCATGTTCATGAACTGGGACCACATGTCGGGGCTGAACGGCTCGCCGGAGTATAGCCCCTTGGAGTTTTCGGCCAGCTTGTTCTGGATATCGATAAAGGCCTGGATGTTCTTCTCCAGGTAGGTCCCCATCATGCCCTGCATGGCATGGCCGTAGTAGCGGATGATCTGCGACAGCATGGAGCTGGAGAACATCGGCACGCCGCCGGTCTCTTCTTCCAGGATGATCTGCAGCAGGATGCTGCGCGTGAGCTCGTCGCCTGACTTGGCGTCGATCACCTTGAAATCCTCGGTGTCCATCACGAGCTGCTTGACGTCGGCTAGCGTGATGTAGGTGCTGGTCTGCGTATCGTAGAGCCGGCGATTAGGATACTTCTTGATCAGTCGCTCTGCGCCTTTCTTGGTGGTAGCCATCGTGCTCTATCCTTTTATCGTCGCTGTTGCATGCTGCTGCACCGCATGCTGTGCGGTGCGCAAAATCGAAACCGGCAGCGGGGGATACAACGTGTTGACCTGCAACGCATGATCTATTTTGGTGCGGGCAAGCCGCTGCCCTGATTCTATGCCCAACAAGGCACTATTGAAAGCCGGGGCCGTTAAGGAAAACCCGCACGGGGCAATGGATTGCGGGAAATGCGGGGGCAGGTTTTTACCCGGTTCAGTCGGCATGGTGCGGTGCAGGGAGTGCAATGCAATATTGCTGCGGGGAATGGGGCAGCTCAAGGTCTATTTGGAGAACATGCGGGGACTTCGGTTGACTGCCCGGATTGGCCGCCCTGCCAGTTCCGCCACCAAAAACAAAAAAGGCCCTCCGAAGAGGACCTCCCAAGACAAAAAGCCACCCGAATACCAAAGGCGGCCCTAGCCCATCACCCCATATGCAGGCCGCCGTTCAGCGAGAAATCCGCGCCGGTCGAGAAGCCCGACTCATCGGACGCCAGCCAGGCGCAGATCGACGCAATTTCCTCGGGCGCGCCAAGGCGCTTGACGGGAATGGTGCCGACGATCTTGTCCAGCACATCCTGGCGGATCGACTTGACCATGTCGGTAGCAATGTACCCAGGCGACACCGTGTTCACGGTCACGCCCTTGGTCGCCACTTCCTGCGCCAGCGCCATGGTGAAGCCGTGCAGGCCTGCCTTCGCGGTGGAGTAGTTGGTTTGCCCGAACTGGCCCTTCTGCCCATTGACCGACGAAATATTGACGATGCGGCCGAAGCCACGGTCCGCCATGCCGTCGATGACCTGCTTGGTCACGTTGAACAGCGAGGTCAGGTTGGTATCGATCACGGCGTCCCAGTCGGCGCGCGTCATCTTGCGGAACACCACGTCACGCGTGATGCCGGCGTTGTTGATCAGGACGTCGACTTCACCGACTTCGGCCTTGACCTTGTCGAATGCGGCCTTGGTCGAATCCCAGTCGGCAACGTTGCCTTCCGACGCGATGAAATCAAAGCCCAGGGCCTTCTGCTGCTCGAGCCATTTTTCACGGCGCGGCGAGTTGGGGCCGCAACCGGCCACCACTTTGTAGCCATCCTTGGCCAGACGCTGGCAGATGGCCGTTCCAATGCCACCCATRCCACCGGTTACGTATGCAATGCGCTGAGTCATATCTACTCCTTGATGGCTAGTTTTTATTGAAACCAGCGGGAAGAAGCCCTCTCCCCGCCAGCACACCCCTCAGACCAGCTTGCGCGCTATGCGTTGCGGCAAGCGATGCAGATTGTCACTCGCGTTCCACCGCCAGCGCCACGCCCATGCCGCCGCCGATGCACAGCGAGGCCAAGCCCTTGCGCGAACCGCGGCGCTTCATCTCATGCAGCAGCGTGACCAGCACGCGGCAGCCCGACGCGCCGATCGGATGCCCGATGGCGATAGCACCGCCGTTGACGTTGACCTTGGACGTGTCCCAGCCCATCTGCTTGTGCACGGCCAGGGCCTGGGCAGCGAAGGCTTCGTTGATTTCCATCAGGTCGAGCTCTTCCACGCTCCAGCCGGCGCGCGACAGGCAACGCTGCGATGCAGGTACCGGGCCCATGCCCATTACCTTGGGATCGACACCGGCGGTACCGTAGGCTCGGATGGTCGCCAGCGGAGTCAGGCCGAGTTCCTTGGCCTTGGCAGCCGACATCACCACCACCGCGGCGGCACCGTCGTTCAGGCCCGAGGCATTGGCCGCGGTCACCGTGCCGGCCTTGTCGAAGGCGGGCTTCAGGCCAGCCAGCGCATCCTGCGTGACGCCGTGGCGCACGAACTCGTCGGTGGCGAACTGCACCGGATCGCCCTTGCGCTGGGGAATCGGCACCGGCACGATTTCCTCGTCAAACCTGCCAGCCTTCTGGGCAGCTTCGGCCTTGTTCTGTGAGGCCGCCGCGAACGCGTCCTGCGCTTCGCGCGTGATGCCGTATTCCTTGGCGACGTTCTCGGCGGTGACGCCCATGTGGTACTGGTTGTAGACGTCCCACAGACCGTCCACGATCATGCTGTCGACCAGCTTGGCATCGCCCATGCGGAAGCCGTCGCGCGAGCCCGGCAGCACGTGCGGCGCGGCACTCATGTTTTCCTGGCCGCCCGCCACCACGATCTCGGCATCGCCCGCGGCAATGGCGTTGGCCGCCAGCATCACGGCCTTCAGGCCGGAGCCGCAGACTTTGTTGATGGTCATGGCCGGCACCATCACGGGCAGGCCAGCCTTCAGCGCGGCCTGGCGCGCCGGGTTCTGGCCGGAGCCGGCGGCCAGCACCTGGCCCATGATCACTTCGCTGACCTGCTCGGGCTTGATGCCGGCGCGCTCGAGCGCGGCCTTGATAACGATGGCGCCGAGTTCAGGTGCGGGGATCTTGGCGAGCGAGCCGCCGAACTTGCCCACCGCGGTACGGGCAGCGGATACGATGACGATGTCAGTCATTGGGAGGTCCTCTCGAGTTGAATGCGGATAAGGGGTGAAAGAGGCCGGCTGCCCAATGGGGTGCCGGCCCGGACAAATCCTATGCCTTCGCCTTGACGTAGCGGCCCGGTGCCGCCTCGATGGCGCGGTAATCCTTGTTGCCGTAGTCGGTGGGCGCTGCCTTGCGCGCGCCGGCGTGCTTGCCCAGCCAGGATGCCCAGTCGGGCCACCAGCTGCCGGCATGCTCGGTGGCATCGCTGAGCCAGTCCTCTGGCAACGCCGGAAGCTTGTCGTTGGTCCAGTGGCTGCGCTTCTTCTTGGCCGGCGGGTTGATCACACCGGCAATATGGCCCGATGCCCCAAGCACGAAACGCAGTTTGTTCTTGAGCAGCGCGGTCGAGGCGTAGGCCGATGCCCAGGGCACGATATGGTCCTCGCGCGAGCCGTAGATATAGGTGGGCACGTCAATGCTGCCCAGGTCCACCGGCGCATTGCACACGGTCAGCTTGCCCGGCTCCTTGAGTTCGTTCTGCAGGTAGGTATGGCGCAGGTACCAGCAGTACCAGGGTCCCGGCAAGTTGGTGGCGTCGCCGTTCCAGAACAGCAGGTCAAACGGTACCGGAGTATTGCCCTTCAGGTAGTTGTCGACGACATAGTTCCAGACTAGGTCGTTGGGGCGCAGGAAAGAGAACGTGTTGGCCAGTTCCACGCCGCGCAGCAACGCGCATGGCGCGCCCCCGACGCCGCCCAAGGTGGCTTCGCGCAGCTTGACGTGGGCTTCGTCGACAAACACATCCAGCACGCCGGTCTCGGCGAAATCCAGCAGCGTGGTCAGCAATGTCAGGCTGGCCACGGGCCGCACGCCGCGCTTGGCCAGCACCGCCAGCGCGGTGGACACGATGGTGCCGCCCACGCAGAAGCCCAGCACGTTGATCTGGTCCTGGCCGCTGATCTCGCGCGTGACTTCGATGGCGCGGATGGCGGCATGCTCGATGTAGTCATCCCAGCTGATCTCGGCCATCGAGGCATCCGGGTTGCGCCAGGACACCATGTAGACCGTGTGCCCCTGCTCCACCATGTAGTTCACCAGCGAGGTCTGCGGCTGCAGGTCGAGGATGTAGTACTTGTTGATGCACGGCGGCACCAGCAGCAGCGGGCGCGTGAACACCTTTTCGGTGCTCGGCTTGTATTGCAGCAACTGGAAGTAGGAGTTCTCGTAGACGACCGCACCCTCGGTGACAGCCACGTTGCGGCCCACTTCGAAGGCGGATTCGTCGGTCTGTGAGATCTTGCCGCGGCCAAGGTCCTCCAGCATGTTGAGCACGCCAACCCGTAGCGACTCACCGCCCGACTCGATCAGTTTTTTCTGCGCCTCCGGATTGGTGACGAGGAAATTGGCCGGCGACATGGCATCGACCCACTGCGAGACGGCGAAGCGGATGCGCTGGCGGGTCTTGGCATCGGCCTCGACCGCGTCGGCCAGCTCATTCATGGCGCGTGCGTTGATCAGGTAGAAGGCAGCCGCGTAGTGAAAGGCCGCGCTGCTGCGCCAGGCATCGCCTGCAAAGCGGCGGTCGGCCAGTGCCTCCGCCGGATTGGCGCCGCCTTCGGCCATGCTTCGCCACAGCTCGCTGAAGTCCTTCATGTAGCGCTGCTGGATGCCGGCCAACTGATCGGGCGCGATCTTCACGCCCGCCATGGCGGAACCCGTCAAAGCCTCGAAACCGGGAATGCCGGGCATGCCGGACATGCCCTGCTGGGTCGCCATACCGTTGGCCTGTGCCTGACGGGTCCATTCCAGCCATGTCGCTGGATCAAATGGCCCCGAAGCAAATGAAAACGGTTGGGACTTGTCTTCCTTGGCGGAAGCTGCCGCACCTTTGCCGGTTGCCATGATGTTTCGTCTCTCTGCCGTCACTTATTTGAAAGCTGGCTGGGCGGCGTGCCACCACTGCGGGACTCACCCCCGCCTCCAGCCTCGAAACCGGCCCGCGCTGACACCCTCGGCTGGTGACGTCATGCGGTATGCTTGCCGGACACGCCTCTCCGCGGACCGGATGGTGCCGGCGGAGCCTGCGAATGCTCGCGAACACATAATCGCAAGCCACTCGAGGCCATTGTTGCCTTGCAATGTTCTGCCTGTCAATGCGGAAAATTGCGCGGACCGGCGCTAATGGCAAAATGCGCCCGGCGCGAATCTGCGGGCAGCCCGGCGCAGCCACTCCGGCCCCGGGGCAAGCTTGCACGAGAAGGATGACTTTCTGATGTACATCGTTGCAATCGGTTGGCTGTACGTGGTCCTGATGATGGCCATTACCGTACATACCGTGGTCGCGGGCGTGGCCACTTTCGTCTTTTATGGCCTGTTCCCGGTGGCGATCCTGGTGTACATCATGGGCACGCCTGGACGCCGGCGCCGGCGCAAGGCCGAGGAAGCAAAACAGGCCAAGAGCGAGCCGGACCCCGCGGCCGCCGGGGAGCCCGAGGCAACCCAACCCGCCCAGGCGACGGGCGCGCGACCAGCCCTGCCGCCCGCCCGGGACTAACGGCGAGGGGAATTCAGGCGACCAACCAGACCAGGCTGGCCATGCGGCCAGTGACGCCATCGCGCCGGTAAGAGTAGAAGCGCCGCGCATCGCTGACGGTGCAGGCGTCGCCGCCATACACCGCGGTACAGCCCGCGCGCGCGAGGCGGATGCGGGCAAGCGCATAGATATCCGCGAAATACTTGCCGTCCGCGCCGGCGCGGAATGCGCGATCCACCGGTCCCGCTTCTTCGGGCAGCGCCTGGGCAAGAAAGGCCTGCCGGACTTCGGCGCCGACCTCGAAGGCTTGCGGGCCGATCGCAGGACCAAGCCAGGCCAGCCACTCGGCCTGCGCGCCTGCCCGCTCGCCCATGCGTGCCACCGTGGATTCGATCACCCCGCCGCACAACCCGCGCCAGCCAGCGTGCGCCGCGCCCACCACCGTGCCGGCACGATCGCAGAGCAGCACCGGCAGGCAATCCGCGGTCATTACGGCGCAGACCCGCGCAGGGGTCGCGGCAATGCTTGCGTCCGCCTGCGGAACCGCGCCATCGGCCGCGAACTTGTCCTCGGTGGCGATCGCGCAGCCATGCACCTGCTCCAGCCAGCCTGGCGCGGCCGGCAGCCGCGCGGCCAGGCGCGCCCGGTTGCCGGCGACCGCCGAGGGATCGTCGCCCACGTGGGTGCCGAGGTTAAGCCCGCCCGGGCTGCCGTCCGCCAGGCCGTAAGGGGCCTGGCTCAAGCCGCCCTGACGGGTGGTGGACAACGCGCGCACCCGCGCCGGGGCCGGCCAGTCAGGAACCAGCCACGGCGCCTCAGTCGTCATCGCCGTACTCCCATGCGCCGTCCTCGCCCTCCACCCAGCCGTCATCCTCGTCCTCATCATCGGCGCGGTCGAAATCGAGCGCTTCGATCAATGCCTGCAGGTCGTCGGGCGGCGGCGCCTCCCACGACATGGACTTGCCGGTCGTCGGATGCACCAGCCCCAACCGGAAGGCGTGCAGCGCCTGGCGCCCCAGCGGCACCGGCAGCGGCGCCTTGATGGCCGGGCGCTGGCCGCGCTGCGTAGCGGCGCGATGGTAGACCGGATCGCCGACCAGGGGATGGCCGATTGATTCGAAATGCACGCGGATCTGGTGCGTGCGGCCGGTTTCGAGCTGGCACATCACCATCGAGACATGGCCCCGCCCGAGCGGCACCGTGCCCAGCGTGCGGAAATGGGTGCGCGAAGGCTTGCCGCTGTTGGTGAGCACGATCGCCATGCGGATCCGCTCGCGCGGATCGCGGCCGATCGGCGCATCGATGGTGCCCGATTCGGGCGTCTCGCCCCACACCAGCGCCAGATAGGTACGTTTGACGGTACGCGCCTGCAACTGGCGCACGAGATCGGTCTGGGCGGTAAGCGTGCGCGCCACTACCATCAGCCCGGAGGTTTCCTTGTCGAGCCGGTGGACGATGCCGGCGCGCGGCAGGCCCACGGCCTCGGGATAGCGGTGCAGCAGGCCGTTGAGCACCGTGCCGCCCCAGTTGCCGGCCGCGGGATGCACCACCAGCCCGGCGGGCTTGTCGATGACCAGCATTGCCGCGTCCTCGTACACCACCTCGAGCGGCACGTCTTCCGGCACGAAGGCGCGCGATTCGGCCGGGGCCTGCGGCCGCACCACGACGCGCTCGCCCATCTGGACCGAAGCCTTCGAGCGGCGCACCTCGCCGTCGACCAGCACCGCGCCGCTCTCGATCCATTGCTGCAGGCGGCTGCGCGAAAATCCGCTGAGATGGCGGGCCAGCAATTTATCGAGGCGCTCGCCATGTGACGCACCGTCTACTTCAAACTCCACTTGCTGCATTTCCAACTCGATCGGCGATGCCTGCGCACCAGCCTCCAGGCCGCCTAGCGCGGCCACATCGGTCAGGTCTTCCAGGTCCTCCACTTCGTTCAAAGTGTCGGCTGAATCGGCAGCTTGCTGCGCGATGCCCTTGGCGGCGGTTGCCGGCAAGGGGCTTGGGCTATAATGCTTGACGCTATTTTTCATCCGGGATATGTTGCCCATGCAATCGATGAGCATGAAGCGCGCCAACTGGCGCGCAAGAATTGGAGCGATTCTGCTCGCAGGCGGCTGCGTCATGCTATCGGCGTGCGGCCTGCTGTCGGATCAACCAGACGAAACTGCCGGCTGGTCGGCTAACAAATTATATTCGGAAGCCAAGGACGCACTCGATTCCGGCGACTTCACCCGTGCAGTCAAGCTGTACGATAAGCTGGAAGGACGTTACCCCTTCGGCCGTTTCGCGCAGCAGGCGCAGATCGATTCCGCCTATGCCAGCTACAAGGATGGCGAAACCGCCGCGGCCCTGGCCTCGGTTGACCGCTTCATCCAGTTGCATCCGAATCACCCGAACGTGGATTATGCCTATTACCTGAAGGGCCTGATCAACTTCAATGATAATTTGGGCTGGCTCGGCCGCTTTTCCGGCCAGGACCTGAGCGAGCGCGACCCCAAGGCCGCGCGCGCCGCGTATGACGCATTCAACACCCTCGTCACGCGCTTCCCCGACAGCAAGTACACGCCGGACTCCGCCGCGCGCATGCAGTACATCGTGAACGCGCTGGCCCAGCACGAGGTCCATGCGGCACGCTACTACTACAAGCGTGGCGCCTACCTGGCCGCCGCCAACCGCGCCCAGCAGGCGCTCAAGGAATATGATGGCGCCCCGGCCAACGAAGAAGCGCTGTACATCATGATCCGTTCCTACGACTCGCTGGGCATGAAGGATCTGCGCGACGATACCGCCCGCGTGATGGAAAAGAACTTCCCCAACAGCGATTACATCAAGTATGGAGAACGCCGCAAGGACAAGTCCTGGTGGGAAGTGTTCTGAACGGCAGGCATGCAATTGAGTAGGCCGGAGGCGCAAGCCCCGGCAACAAAAAGCCCGGTCTCGACCGGGCTTTTTGTTGCCTGCTCAATCGGGCCGCGCTTCGCCCCCTTGGTCCGCCGCTGGCGCCTCCCCGCCGTCCCGGATCGATTCCAGGAAGCGGATCACGGTCTCGGCCTCGCGCGTCCGCTTGAAGGGCGGCAGGCTCTGCCAGATCTGGCGACCATAGGGCTTCTCCACCAGCCTGGTATCGCAGATCACCAGCACCCCACGGTCTGTCTCGGAGCGGATCAGGCGCCCCGCGCCCTGCTTGAGCGTGATCACCGCATGCGGCAACTGGTGCACGGCGAACGGGCTCAGGCCCTTTTTCTGCAGCACTTCCATGCGTGCGGCCAGCACGGGATCGTCGGGTGGCGCAAACGGCAGTTTATCGATGATCACCAGTGACAGCGCCTCGCCACGCACGTCGACGCCCTCCCAGAAACTCTGGCTGCCGACCAGCACCGCATTGCCAAGCTCACGGAAACGGTCGAGCAGTTCCGTGCGGCTGGCCTGGCCCTGGACCAGCAGGGGTAGTGCCAGGCCGCGCTCCGCGAAGGCCTCGTAAAGCATATCGGAGGCACGCTGCACCGCCCGCAGCGTGGTGCAGAGCAGAAAGGCGCGACCGCCCGCCGCCTCGATCAGCGGCAACGCGGTTTGCACCACCGCTTCCGTGAACTGGGGCGACTGCGGCGCCGGCAGGTCTCGCGGCACGTAGAGCAGGCCCTGCTCGGCGTAGTCGAACGGGCTTGGCAAGGTCAGCGACCTGTCCTTGTCCAGCCCGAGCTGGGCAGCGTAGTGGCTGAAATTGCCCTTCACCGAGAGCGTGGCCGAGGTAAATACCCAGGCTCGCGGGTGGCCTTCGCGCTGACGCGTAAAGATTGGCGCGATCGACAACGGGGTGCGATGCAGCTGCACCGTGTGGGAGAACACCTCCACCCAGCGCACCGTGTCCGGCCCGAAGGCGGCTGCAGGGGCCGCCACCGCGCCATCTTGCGCCTCGCCGCTCGCGGCGGGCTGCGGCGCGGCCTTGGATTCGCTACGCCAGGCCGCCAGGCGCTGATCGAGCTCCACCGCGCGGCGGTGGCACTGCTCCAGCGACTCGGCGCGCTCTGCCTGGCTTTCCAGCAGGGTCACGAACTCCCCCAGCGCACTTTCGAGTGCGTCCAGCGTCTCAAAAAAAGGCTTGCTGATGCGCGGGTCCGCTTCGATCTGGTTCACCGCCAGGCGCGCATTGTCCTTGGTAAAGGCCAGCCGCAAGTCCCGCGCGGCACGCTCCAGGGGTGCCGCGATGCGCACCCAGTCGGCGGCGTCCCGCGCGTGCGAGAGGCCTTCGGCCACGGTATCCCGCGCGAGCTCCAGCAACTGGCTGGTCGACAGGCTGTCGCCAAAGAACAGCGTGGCCGTCTCCGGCAGCTGGTGCGCCTCGTCGAAGATGACTGTGTTGGCCGCCGGCAACAGTTCCGCCATGCCTGTGTCGCGCAGTACGACGTCGGCAAAAAACAGGTGATGGTTGACCACCACCAGGTCGGCTTGCTGCGCCTCCTTGCGCGCGCGCATGACAAAGCACTCTTTGTAGTTCGGGCACTCCGTGCCGAGACAGTTGTCGCGAGTCGAAGTGACCAGTTGCCATACCGGCGCGTTTTCCGGCACCGAGGCAAGCTCGGCCTTGTCGCCCGTGGACGTCACCTTGGCAAACCGGGCAATCTCGCGCAGCCATGCGGCGTCCTGCCGCGAGGCCAGGCGGCCCTGGATTTCGGCGCGTTCCAGATGGTAGTGGCAGAGATAGTTGGCCCGCCCCTTGAGCAGCGCGACCGACACCGGCACATTGAGCGCGCGCCGCACCGTGGGGATATCGCGCAGGAAGAGCTGGTCCTGCAGGTTCTTGGTACCGGTGGAGAGGATGACCTTGCCGCCCCACAACATGGCGGGGACCAGATAGGCAAAGGTCTTGCCGGTACCGGTGCCGGCCTCGACGATGACCGTGTCGGCGCGCTCGATCGCGCTGGCCACGGCCTCGGCCATGCGCTCTTGCGCCTCGCGCGGGCGGTAGCCTTCGATGCCCTGCGCCAGGGTCCCGGTCGGGGCGAAGATGGTAGCCAGTTCGGCGGCATGCGATACCGCGGCACCGGACGGCCCGGTACCGCTGGCGGCCGGCATTGCGGGCGTATCTGGCGTGTCGGCCGCAGCGGACACGGTGGTCGTTACGGGGACCGCGGGCGTGGCGGAAAGGTCTTCTTCGGAGGCGGGCAAGGCGAGGCTTTATGGCGGACCGCTTCAGCGACGGCCCGTGGACAAGGGGAATCAGGCGGGCACGTCCGGCTCGAGCTGAAGCTGGAGCAAGGTAATCGCATCCTTGAGCTTGAGGCGGCGCTTTTTCAGGCGCCGCAGCTGCAGCTCGTCGTGCGTGGCGTCAGCCGCCATGCGGTCAATCAGGTAATCGAGATCGCGGTGTTCGATCTGCAACTCCATGATCTGCCGCGATAAGGTATTCAGGTTGCGGTCCATGGGCTCCCCCGATCAAAGCCGGCGCTGGCGCCGGCGGGCCGGTATGGCTTCCGACGCTGGCACCGCGTGGCGCGTCGCGTCGTCTTGCACCGGCCATTGTCGCCGGTATTGCCCCCGGCTGTGGGCGCGGCTCGCACCGCTCAGAAACCGAAGGGACGCGGCGTCGTGGCCTGCCCCTGCTGTTCCTTGGCCTTGGCGCGGCGCTCGTCGACGTCTTTTTGCCGTTGTTCGGCTTCGCGCTGCTTCGCCTCGAACGCCTTTACATTTTCCTGCCGCTGCCTGGCCTGCTGCGCGCCCTGCTCTTGCGCTGCCTTGATGCGCGCATCGAAGTCAGCCTGCTTCTTGTTGTAAGCCTCGGCATTGGCGGCACGCTGCGGAGCATCGGCCTGATGCTGCGCATCGCGCAGTTGCTGTTCCTGCTGCTTGCGCTCGAAACTCTCGCGGCTGGCGCGTTCATTGGCTTCGCGGGCAGGCTGGCCGGCTTCGTACTCGGCACGCTTGATGGCCTGAGCCTGGTCGCGCTCGACCGCCTTGAAGGCGCGCTCCGCTTCTCCAACCTCCAGTTCCCGCTTGCGCAGCACCTGCAGTTCCCCGCGGCGCACATCCTTGGCCTTGTCGATGCAGTGCGTAACAAAAAAACTGTTGTAGCAATCGTGCTCCGCCTTGCCGTAGCGATAATCGGTCCAGGCACGCGAATCGACGATGGCCTTGCGCTCCGCGGCGAAATCCCGCGACGGCGGCTGCGGCGCTTGCGCCTCAGTTGCCTGGGCAGGGGCCTGCGCAGCGCCCGGGGCCGCCTGCGCATGGCCGCGCATTGGCATGAGCAACACCGCCAGGCCGGCGCACAGCAAGGCAAGCCGCAGCTGCGCGGACAGAGAGCGGGCCTTGGCCGGGGTGGCGGAGCAGTCGGATAACGCGGCCGCGAGTGGGGCCGGATGTGGCTTGACGATCATGCCCGGATTCTAACATCCGCCCCGCCTCTTGCCCCAGGGCACGGCGGCTTATTGATGCCTGGCCAGCCTCCGCCGGAACGCCGGCTGTGCCCTGCCCTGAACACCGCGCCGCGCCGCGGCAAGCTTGTGGCAAAATGCCCCGCTTTCGACCGACTGTTTTCCTGATGTCCAATCTGCCAGCTTCCGTCATGCAAAAGATCGTGTCGCTCATCGCGGCCGAACTCTCCGTCCAACCCCGCCAGGTGGCCGCGGCCGTGGAACTGCTCGACGAAGGCGCGACCGTGCCTTTCATTGCGCGCTACCGCAAGGAGGTCACCGGCAACCTGGACGACACGCATCTGCGTAACCTGGAAGAGCGCCTGCTTTACCTGCGCGAGATGGAAGAGCGCCGCGCCACCATCCTCGCTTCCATCGAGGAGCAAGGCAAGCTGACGCCCGAACTGCGCGCGGCCGTCGAAGGCGCCGAGACCAAGCAGGCCCTGGAAGATCTGTACCTGCCCTACAAGCCCAAGCGCCGCACCCGTGCCCAGATCGCGCGCGAGTGCGGGCTCGAGCCGCTGGCCCTTGCCCTGCTGGCCGATCCCACGCTGGACCCGCAGACCGAGGCCGCCAGGTATGTCAACGGCAATCCCACCGCCGATGGCGGCGTGCCCGACGTCAAGGCCGCACTCGACGGCGCACGCGACATCCTGTCGGAGCAATTCGGCGAAACCGCCGAACTGCTCGGCAAGGTGCGCGAGCACCTGTGGAACAACGGCATGGTGAGTTCGTCCGTGATGGAAGGCAAGGAAGGCGCGGAGGAAGAGAAATTCCGCGACTACTACGAATACAGCGAGACCATCCGCACCATTCCGTCGCACCGCGCGCTGGCGCTGTTCCGCGGCCGCAATGCGGGCGTGCTGATGGTCAAGCTCGGCCTGGGCGAGGAACAGGACGCCATGGTGCCGCACCCGTGCGAAGGCATGATTGCCCGCCACGTCGGCATCCAGAACCAGAACCGTCCCGCCGACAAGTGGCTGGCCGACGTGTGCCGCTGGTGCTGGCGCGTCAAGGTGCAGCCGCACCTCGAGACCGAGCTGCTGACGCAACTGCGCGAAACCGCAGAGAGCGAAGCCATCAAGGTGTTCGGCCGCAACCTGCACGAACTGCTGCTGGCCGCGCCGGCCGGTCCGAAGTCGGTGATGGGCATCGACCCGGGCATCCGCACGGGCTGCAAGGTGGCCGTGGTCGACACCACCGGCAAGCTCATCGACACCGCCACCATCTACCCGCACGAGCCGCGCCGCGACTGGAACGGCTCGCTCGCCACGCTGGCGCGCATGGCCAAGCAGCACAATGTGATGCTGGTCTCGATCGGCAACGGCACGGCCAGCCGCGAGACCGACAAGCTGGTGCAGGACCTGATGAAACAGCTGCCCGAGGCCAAGCTGACCAAGATCGTGGTCAGCGAAGCCGGCGCCTCGGTGTACTCCGCATCGGAACTGGCGGCCAAGGAATTCCCCGATCTGGACGTGTCGATCCGCGGTGCGGTTTCGATCGCGCGCCGTTTGCAGGATCCGCTCGCCGAGCTGGTCAAGATCGACCCGAAGTCGATCGGCGTGGGCCAGTACCAGCATGACGTGAACCAGCGCGAACTGGCGCGCGCGCTGGACGCCGTGGTGGAGGATTGCGTGAATGCCGTGGGCGTGGACGTGAATACCGCCTCGGCCCCGCTGCTGGCGCGCGTATCGGGCCTGAACACCGTGCTCGCGCGCAATATCGTCGAGTACCGCGATGCCAACGGCGCGTTCGCCAACCGCGATGCGCTGAAAAAGGTGCCGCGCCTGGGCGACAAGACATTCGAACAAGCCGCCGGCTTCCTGCGCGTCAATGATGGCGACAATCCGCTGGACCGCTCCTCGGTGCACCCGGAGGCCTACCCCGTGGTCAAGCGCATCCTCGACCATATCAAGAAGGGCCTGCCCGACGTGATGGGCAACCGCGACGCGCTGCGCGGCCTGTCGCCGACGACCTTCACCGACGAGACCTTCGGCCTGCCGACGGTGCGCGACATTCTCTCCGAACTGGAGAAGCCCGGCCGCGACCCGCGTCCCGAGTTCAAGACCGCGACGTTCCAGGACGGCGTGGAGGACATCAAGGACCTGCAACCCGGCATGGTGCTCGAAGGCGTGGTCACCAACGTCGCAGCCTTTGGCGCATTCGTCGATATCGGCGTGCACCAGGACGGCCTGGTCCACATCTCCGCCCTCTCCACCAAGTTCATCAAGGACGCGCACGAGGCGGTCAAGGCCGGCCAGATCGTCAAGGTCAAGGTGATGGAGGTGGACGTCAAGCGCAATCGTATCGGCCTGACCATGCGCCTGGACGACGAGCCCGGCCAGGGCCCGGTCCGCGCGGGACAATCGGACCGCGGCAACGGGCCGCGCCAGGGACAGGGACAGCGCCCCGGCCAGGGCAAGGGCTTCGGCGGCCAGCGCCGCGAAGCGGAGCCGTCCGGCGCGATGGCGGCGGCGTTCGCCAAGCTCAAGCGCTGAGCGTCAGGCGCCCGTGGATAAAAGCCCCTGTGCCATGCACAGGGGCTTCTTTTGTCGCGTGTGCGGCATTATGACGGAGTTACCCCTTGGAGATGTGAATCTGCGAGGTAGGCGATAAGGAGCGCCCCGCCAGGCGGCGCTCAAAACGCGAGCGGATTAATCTTCATTCGCTTCGCATTGCGGGCCAGCACGTCATCGAGCGTCGCCATGGTCTTAGCCTTGGCATCCAGCGCAGATGCAAGGTGCAGCGCATCGCCCGCACGGAGCCCCGCGGACGCATCCAGGGTTAGCACTGCAGCGCGATGGAATGTCTGCGGTTCGACTGGCAGTAACTGTAGGTCGCCAGCACACAGGCGTTCGAATGCCTGCCATGCAGATGCCCCCTGTTCGACCGACAGTTGTTTTGTCCGCTGCTTGATGCCAAGGGCGCTCGCGAATTCGGTAACACACCACGCGGCAGAGGCCATTTCTTCGGTACACGCCGCGTACCACTGCGAAACAGCGGGACTCATTGGCTCATTCACGCAGAGCGCCACCAGTACACTCGTGTCAACGTACACCATCAGTAGCGCGCTCCGTGCCGCAACTCCTTCATGACCGATTCCGTCATCGGCATCGCCTCGCGAGTCGACTCCAGTTCTTGCGCGAAAGCCTTCCGGTCCCATTTGGCCGCACGAATGCTTATACCGCCATCCACGGTCAGGTTGGCCTGCACTTGGTCGCCCTCCTTGAGACCAGCGTGGCGAACGTAATCAGCGGGGATACGTAGCGCGAGGCTATTGCCCCATTTCGCGATTTGCAGGTTCACCGTCGCCCCCTTTGATATACATTAACGTATATACATACTAGCGCATCGCTGATTCCGGGGCAACCTGTAGCCAGGAGCAAACGTGCGCCGGCTACCGATGCGGCAGAAGCACCCAGGCCATCCGAAACGTGCGGAGGTCGGTCCCGCGCACAGACTAGCCAACCGCCACCCGGTGGGTCGTGAACAACAGACATCAAACCAAAAAAAGATGCCCTATGGCTACAAGATCCAGGAATTGACGGATCTTGTAGCCATAGGGCATCAAACATTCAGTTTGCACGGCCGTGGCTCGTCAGCGCATGCGAGCCCTCAAACCTGGCGTCAGATCTCCACCTTGGTACCAAGCTCAACCACCCGGTTGGCCGGGATCTGGAAGAAATCCGAAGGCTTGGCGCCGTTCTGATGCATCCAGGCGAACAAGCTCTCGCGCCACATCGACATGCCCGGCAGCTTTGAAGGAATGACCGACTCGCGTGCGATGAAGAACGACGTCTCCATCAACTCGAACTGCATATTGAGCTTGCGCTGGGCCAGGTCCAGCACCCGCTGCACGTCCGGTGTTTCCTTGAAGCCGTATTCTGACTTGAGGATAAACACGCCGCCGCCAAGGTCCTTGCACGTGAGGCGATGATCGTCGTCCACGTAGGGCACGTCGCGCGTCACAAAGCTMAGGAACACCACGCGTTCATGCAGCACGCGGTTGTGCTTGAGGTTGTGCAGCAGCGAGACCGGCACCGACTCCGTATTGCCGGTCAGGAASACGGCCGTSCCYTCSACSCGGTGCGGYGGGTGMGCCAGCAGGCCGSCGATGAASGGYTCSAGCGGAATGCCRTCCTCCAGGCTGCGCGCGCGCAGCAGCTTGCGGCCGCTGTGCCAGGTCATCAGCAGGAAGAAGGCGCTGCCGCCCATCAGCAGCGGGAACCAGCCGCCCTCGGCGATCTTCAGCAGGTTGGCGGAGAAGAAGGCCAGGTCGACCAGCAGGAACGTCAGGCCGATCAGCGTCACCAGCACCGGGTTCCATTTCCACACATTGCGCATGACCACGGCGGCGAGGAAAGTAGTGATCACCATGGTGGTGGTCACCGCGATGCCGTAGGCAGCCGCCAGATTGTCGGACTTCTTGAAGGCCACCACCACGATCACCACCAGCACCAGCAGAAGCCAGTTGATGACCGGCAGGTAGATCTGGCCGATTTCCGCGTCCGAGGTATAGCGGATGCGCATGCGCGGCACGAAGCCAAGCTGGATGGCCTGGCTGGTCAGCGAGAAGGCACCCGAGATCACCGCCTGCGAGGCAATCACCGTCGCGCAGGTGGCCAGCAGCACCATGGGGATCAGCAAAGGCTGCGGCACCATCAGGTAAAACGGGTTGCTGATGGCTTCGGGATTCTGCAGCAGCATGGCGCCCTGGCCGAAATAGTTGAGCATCAGGCACGGCATCACCACCGCGAACCAGCCCATGCGGATCGGACGGATGCCGAAGTGGCCCATATCGGCATAGAGCGCTTCCGCGCCGGTCAGCACCAGGAACACCGAGCCGAGCACCACAAAGGCCTGCAGCGAATGCTCCATCAGGAAAATGACCCCATAGTACGGATTCACCGCCATCAGGATCCCGGGCGCATGCACCATGTGATACACGCCCAGCGCGCCGAGCGCCACGAACCACACCATCATGATCGGCCCGAACAGCTTGCCCACCGCGGCGGTGCCGCTGCGCTGGATCATGAAAAGGGCCACAAGGATCACCAGGGTGATCGGTATGACAAAGTGAGAAAGCCCGGGCGCGGCGATTTCCAGGCCCTCGACGGCGGACAGCACCGAGATCGCGGGCGTGATCACCGCGTCGCCATAGAACATGCAGGCGCCGAAGATGCCGAACATCATCAGCAGTTTCGCCATCCGCGAACGCGGCGCGGCGGTGCGCAGCGCCAGCGCCATCAGGGCCAGGATGCCGCCCTCGCCGTCGTTGTCGGCCCGCATGACGAACATCACGTACTTGAGCGACACCACGATGATCATCGCCCAGAACAGCATGGAAATGATGCCCATCACGGCCGCGTCGCTGAAGGGAATGCCATGCTCGCTACTGAAGCACTCCTTCAACGCATACAACGGACTGGTACCGATATCGCCGAAGACGACACCGATTGCCCCGATCACCAGCGCGCGCCTGCTGGGACTTTCTACAAAATAATGACTGGTGGTTGCGGGCTGGGTCATGGATAAAGGTCTGGTTGAAGGGCTCGCGCAACGCCCTCGGCACACGGCGCGTGCGCCTGATCGGGCGCAACGGCAACGCGCCGCTATTGCATTGCACAAACGCGCGCCATTCTAGATGAAGTGCCGGGTGGCGACCACTGGGAGCGTCCCGCCTGGAAACCCGCCATATGCTGATGACGCGTCAAGCATGAGAGGGAAGTCCCGGCCGGTCAAGCGCTTTGCGCGCCTTGAACCACAAACCTGGCGGAGCCATGCATGCGTCTTGCCGTTGCTACACCACCACAATTTGTGTCGATTTAGGCACAATTAGACACCTAAATAGCGATCCAGCAGGCCCGGTTGCACCGCCAGTTCCGCGGCGGGACCGTTCATGACAACCGCGCCCTTCTCCAGCACCACCACGCGGTCGGCATTAGCCAGTACCGTGCGGTAGTTGCGGTCCACCACCACGGAGGCAATGCCGGTGGCGCGCACGGTGGCGATGACCTGCCAGATCTCGGCGACGATACGCGGCGCCAGGCCTTCGGTCGCCTCGTCCAGGATCAGGCAATCGGGATTCGTCATCAGGGCGCGCCCGATCGACAGCATCTGCTGCTCGCCGCCGGAAAGCTGTTGCCCGCCATGGCCAAGGCGCTCCTTGAGACGCGGAAAGAGATCCAGCACCCTTGCTTCGTCCCAGTCCAGCCGTCCTGACGGGCCCTTGCGCGCCGCCATCACCAGGTTCTCGCGCACGGAGAGGTTGGGGAAAATCCCACGCCCTTCGGGCACATAGGCCACTCCCAGGCGCGCCACCTCATAGGGCTGCGCGCGCGAAACGTCGCGCCCGGCGACAAGAATGGTTCCCTCGCGCTGCCGCACATGGCCCAGCAAGGTGCGCAGCAACGTGCTCTTGCCCATGCCGTTGCGCCCAAGCAATCCCACGGTCTCGCCCGCGCCAACGCTGAAATCGACCCCGCGCAGGACATGGCTGCTGCCATACCAGGCGTGCACGCCGCTCGCTTGAATCATCGCGCTCATGCCGCTTGCTCCCTGCGTGGCGCCGCTTGCACGGGGGTCGCCCCCCCCTCCTCGCCCTCTTCGCCAAGATAAGCCTGCTGGACTTCGCGGTTGACGCGGATCGCGTCCGGTTCGCCCGAGGCGATAACGGCGCCGTTGACCATCACAGTGATACGGTCGGCGACCGAGAAGACCGCCTCCATGTCGTGCTCGACCAGCAATACCGCATGGCCATCGCGCAGCGAGCGCAACAGGGCCAGCATGCGCGCCGACTCCTCCGCGCCCATGCCCGCCAGCGGCTCATCCAGCAGCAGCACGGTAGGTTGGGTGGCCAGGCACATGGCGACCTCGAGCTGACGCTTCTGGCCATGCGACAAGGCCGTGGCGACGGTATCGGCACAACCCGCCAGGCCAGCGCACTCCAGCGCCTCGTCGCCCAGCGCGCGGCTGGTGCGGCAGCGCTGCGCGTCTTCCCACAGCCGCCAGGCCCGCTGCGCGCGCGACTGGGCCGCCAGCCGGCAGTTCTCGCGCACCGTCAGCGGCAGGAAGATATTGTTGCGCTGGTAGCTGCGGCCAACGCCTTCGCGCGCCAGGCGCGGCTGCGACCAGCCGGTCACGTCGCGCCCCTGCAGTTGCAGCCTGCCCGACGAAGGCGGCAGTTCGCCCGACAGCATATTGATCAGCGTCGACTTGCCCGCGCCATTGGTGCCAATCACCGCGTGGATCTCATGCAAGGCGAGGTCGATATCCACGTCGCCCACCGCCGTGAGGCCACCGAAGCGGCGGGTCAGCTTGCGGGCCGACAAGACAGGTGCATTCATCGGGATCCCCCTTGGCGCCGGCGCGCAACCCCGCGCGCCAGGCTGACCAGTCCATGTGGCAGCAAGGCCACCGCCACGATGACGAAACCGCCCATCAGCAGTTGCCAGTGCTTCGTCAGCGTGCTGAACCATTCCGCGAGCAACACGAAGGAAAAGGCGCCCAGCACCGCCCCGGCCAGGCTTCCGGCGCCGCCCAGAATCACCATCAGCATGGCGTTGCCGGACTGGTGCCAGGATGCGATCTCCGGATTGACGAAGCCATACTGGATGGCATACAGATAGCCCGCCAGGCCGGCAAACGTGCCGGCCACCACGAAGGCGCCGAGCTGATAGCGGTAGGTGGCGTAGCCGGCGGCGCGCATGCGCTGCTCGTTATGCTTGATGCCCACCAGCGCATGGCCGAAGCGCGAGCGCAGCACCACCGCCAGGCCGGCCACCGTCAGCGCCAGCGCGCCGAGCACCAGCCAGTAGAAATGCGTGACGTCGTTGACATCGAACGGCCGCGCCCCCAACAAGCCGAACTCGGGCCGGAAATAGATATAGGTGCCGTCGCTGCCGCCTGCGATCTTGGTGTCGTGGAACACGAAGTACACCATCTGGGCGAAGGCGAGCGTGACCATGATGAAATAGATGCCGCGCGTGCGCAGCACCAGCGCGCCCACCACTAGCGCCAGCAGCGCCGCCGCGCCAAGCGCGCCCAGCAGCAAGAGCCAGCCATTGCCCGGCCCGGCCTGCGGCGCCATCATCGCGGTGGCATAGGCGGCCATGGCGAAATAGGCGGCGTGACCCAGGCTGACCAGCCCGCTGTAGCCGATCAGCAATTGGAGCGACAGCGCGAAGATGGCCATGATCATGACCTTGCTGAGCAACTCGATATAGAAACGTTGCCCGTCCGCATTCAGCAGCAGCGGCAGCACCGCCAGCACGGCAAAGGCCGCCAGCCATCCCAGGCCGCCCAGCAAGTGCGCGGACCCGCCACGCGCGCGCAGCGGACGGTCCAGTGCGTTGATATCGCTCGGCATATCCTTACCCCGCCTTGAACAAGCCCTGGGGTTTCCAGAGCAGGATGAGTGCCATCAACAGGTAGATCAGCACGCCGGAGGCCTCCTGCCAGAACACCTTGCCGAATGTGTCGACAAAGCCCAGCAGCAGCGAGGCCACCATGGCCCCCTTGACCGAGCCGATGCCGCCGATCACCACCACCACGAAGCACACGATCAGCACCTGGCCGCCCATGCCGGGATAGACCGAGGACACCGGTGCGGCGATCATGCCGGCCAGCACCGCCAGCGCCACCCCGAGGGCGAACACGAAGCGGTACAGCACCGTGACGTTAATGCCCAGCGACTGCACCATCTCGCGGTTGGTCGCACCGGCGCGGATCATCATGCCCAGCCGCGTGCGGCGGATCACCAGGTACAAGGCCGCGGCCACCAGCAGGCAAATCGCCGAGATAAACAGGCGATAGACCGGATAGGTCATGTCGTTGCCGATCGGCAGCGCCCAGTCGAGCATCGCCGGCACCGTCACGCCGTGCACGTCGTCGTCCACCAGGATGCTGCGCATCTCTTCGAACACCAGGATCAGGCCGTAGGTCATCAGCACTTGCTGCAGATGCTCGCGCTCGTAGAGGTAGCTGAAAAAYACCCACTCCAGCACATAGCCGAATGCCACCGCCAGCACGATGCCCAGCGGGATGGCGATCAACAGGTTGCCGGTCAGCCCGGCCAGGGTGAAGGCCAGGTAGGCACCCAGCATGTAGAAGCTGCCATGGGCAAGATTGATCACGCCCATGATGCCGAAGATCAGGGTCAGGCCGCTCGCCACGAGGAAGAGCAGCAAACCGTACTGGATGCTGTTAAGGCACTGTATGAAGAAGGAAACGATATCCATGGATATCCATGCGGCAAAGCGGCAACTCGGTTGCGGTATGCGGCTCCGCCGCTACCGGCCCGGACGGGACACGGCATGGCGGGCCGGACTTCTGCCCGGTGCCGCGGGAGCGGCGCCGGGCCACAGCATTCAACCGTTCAGAGACGGCAGCCGCGCGCCGGATCGGCCAGCCCCTTTACGGCAATCGCGCCGACCTTGTTCTCGCGGCCGTCCACCTTGCGCAGGTAGAAATCCTGCACCGGATTGTGCGCCTTCGACAGCGTAAAGGCGCCGCGCGGGCTGTCGACCTTGGTCTGCTCCATCGCCTTGATGACCTCGGCCTTCTTGGTCATGTCGCCCTTCACCGCGCCGGCGCCGGCGGCCAGCAGCTGGGCGGCGTCGTAGCCTTGCACGGCGTACACGTCCGGCTGCAGCTTGTAGGTTTTGGCGTACTCCAGGCGGAAGCCCTTGTCGCGCGCGTTGGACAGGCCATCGGCATAGTGCAGCGTGGTTTCCAGGCCTTGCGCCGCATTGCCCTGCGCTTCCAGCGTGCCGTCGGTAAGGAAACCCGAGGCGTAGAGCGGGATCTTGTCCTTGAGGCCCGCCGCGGCCCAGTCCTTGACGAACTTCACGGCGCCGCCGCCGGCAAAGAAGACGAACACCGCATCGGGCTTGATCGACGCCACCTCGGTGATCAGCGCCTGGAACTCGACGTTGGGGAACGGCAGGCTCAGTTCTTTCACCACCTTGCCGCCCTTGGCTTCGAAGGCCTCCTTGAAGCCCTTGACCGACTGCTCCCCGGCCGCGTACTTCCAGGTCAGCGTGACCACCTTCTTCATGCCGCGTTCGGCCAGCACGTGGCCCATGGCATAGCCCGGCTGCCAGTTGGAGAACGAAGAACGGAAGATATTGGGGCCGCACAGCGGGCCTGTGGCTTCGTCCACGCCCGCATTGGGAATGATCAGCAGCGTGTTGTTTTCCTTGGCTACCTTGACGATGCCCATCTGCACGCCGGAGTGTACCGTGCCTACCACCACATCGACCTGGTCGCGCTTGATCAGCTTGGTAGCGTTCTCCGGCGCCTTGGCGGGATCGGACTCGTCGTCCACCTTGAAGTACTCGATCTCACGCCCGCCCAGCTTGCCGCCCTGCTCCTGCACGTACATCTTGAAGCCATTCTCGATGGCATTGCCGAGGGAGGCGTAAGTACCCGTGTAGGGCAGCATGAAGCCAACCTTGATCTTGCCGGTGCCTTGGGCGCTGGCGCCCGCGGCGAAGGCGAAGGATGCAGCAATGGCAAGGCATGCGGGCGCCAGCCCGCGCGATGTGAAGCGATGCATGGATGTCTCCTGGTGGTCAAGCCGACTTCCGTCGCCTGGGCCGGCATCGCCGGCCTGCGGGCTTCCGGGCGACTCGCGGCAATCGCGGACTTCGCGAACTGCCGGAATCGCTGGAAATGCAGGCTAACGTGCAGGGGGCGCGAAATTATTTTAGGTATGAAGTATGCGCCGTTATAAACCGGACCGCCGCATCCGTCAACGGCCCTGGCTGGTCGCGGTGCGGCGAGTGGCCGCATCGCGGGAGTTTAAGCAGGACGGTTTGTGGCGCATATCGATGGATACCCTCAATCTGTGCCATGGTGCCGTATTCGTCGTCTTCGCCTTGCACGGCGAGCACAGGGCAACGCAATTGCGGCAGCAAGGGCCGCAGATCGAAGGCGCGGAAGGCGGGATCGAGCCAGATGTCGTTCCAGCCCCAGAAGGCCGAATCCACGTCGGCATGATGGCGTGCCAGCTTGCTGCGCAGATCGGTCTGCAGGTAGGTTTCGCGGGTGGCCCGGATGCTGTTCACCGACACGTCCTCGACCATGATGTGAGGCGCCAGCACGGTGATCCCGTCGACTGCCTGCGGGAAGCTGCCGGCGTAGATCAGGGCGATCGAGCCGCCGTCGCTGTGACCGAACAGCCAGGGCATGCCGCGGCTGCGGCCGGGCCCGATCTGAAGTGCATCAAACAGCGCCGGCAAGGCCTCGCTCGCTTGCCGGTGCATGAAGTCGACGCCCCACTTTTCCTCCGCGGGACGCGGCGTGGAGCGGCCATAGCCATAGCGCGACAGCACCAGCCCGCGAAAATCGCCGGCCTCGCACAGGGCGGCCGGATAGTCGCGCCACATGCTGATTGAACCCAGCCCTTCATGCAGGAAGACCACCAGCGGGCGCTCCTGCCGGTCCGGGCGCAGCCACTGCACTTCCACCTGGATACGGCGGCCGTCGAAAGGAATTTCCACCAACTCGCTTTGCATGCTTTTGCCTTTGCCTATGTCTTTGTTTCTTGCCTTGGACTTTGATTCTCAGCCCCCGGCCTGCGCAGCTTCCTCGCGCTGGCGCAGGCGGAAACGCTGGATCTTGCCGGTGGCCGTCTTCGGCAACTCGGCCACGCATTCGATCTGGCGCGGATATTTGTAGGGAGCCAGCCGCGACTTGACAAAGACCTGCAACTCCGCCGCCATGTCCTCATGCCACGAGTGGCCGGGGCGCATCACCACGAAGCCCTTGGGCTTGACCAGCCCGTCGGCATCGGTCACGCCGATCACCGCGGCCTCCAGCACGGCCGGGTGCTGCGCCAGCACCGCCTCCACCTCGAATGGCGAGACATAGATGCCGCCCACCTTGAGCATGTCGTCGCTGCGCCCGGCGTAGATGAAATAGCCGTCCGCATCCTGCAGGTATTTATCGCCACTGCGGGTCCATTCGCCAACGAAGGTGTCGCGGCTCTTGTCGCGGTTCCCCCAGTACATCAGCGCGGCGCTCGGCCCCTTGATAAAGAGGTCGCCGATCTCGCCCGGCGCGCACGGCTGACCCGCTTCGTCGAGCAGCTTCAGCGCATAACCGGGCACCGGCTTGCCGGTGGTGCCGTAGCGCACGTCGCCGGGACGGTTCGAGAGAAAGATGTGCAGCATCTCCGTGGAGCCGATCCCATCAAGGATGTCGCAACCAAAATGCGCCTGGAAACGATCGCCCATATCCTTGGGCAGCGCTTCTCCCGCCGAGGTGCAAAGCCGCAGTGCGACGTCCGCCCGCGCGGGCAGGTCGCTTGCGGCCAGCATGCCTGCGTAAAGCGTCGGCACGCCGCAGAAAACCGTGGGCCGGTGCTCGCGCAGGCGCCGGAAAACAGCCTGCGGCGTGGGGCGCTCGGCCATCAGCACCGTGGTGGCGCCAACAGCGAGCGGGAACGTCAGCGCGTTGCCTAGGCCATAGGCAAAGAACAGCTTCGCCGCGGAAAAAACCACATCGTCTTCACGCAGGCCGAGCACCTGGCGCGCATAGAGATCGGCGGTATGAAACAGGTTGCCATGCGTATGCACGGTGCCCTTCGGCCGCCCCGTGGAGCCGGACGAATAGAGCCAGAATGCAATGTCGTCCGGTCGCGTTGCGGCAGCGCCTTCCAGCGGCGCGCCCTGCCCTGCCATCCCGGCCACGCTGGGCGCCGGGCCGGCGGATGCGTCATCGGGGCCGRCCAGCATCAGCGCGGGATCCGTGCCGGCCTTGCCGATAGCCTCGCGCATCGTGGCGGCCAGCGGCGCCGACACCACTACCGCGCGCGCGCCGCTGTGCTCCAGCATATAAGCGTAGTCGTCGACCGTCAGCAGGGTATTCACGGCCACGGGTACCACGCCAGCCAGCAGGCACCCGAGGAAGACCGTGGGGAAATCGATGGTGTCGAGGGCACACAGCAGCAAGCGCTCCTCCGGGCGCACACCGGACGCCAGCAGCGCGGCGGCAAAACACCGGCTGCGCCGGTCGAGCGCGGCAAAGGTGAGCGTGCCGGCATCGTCCACATAGGCGAGCTTGCCGGCGCGGGCGGCGGTGAGGTTGCGCGTCAGCAGGTCCGCGGCCGCGTTGTACCGTGCCGGCAGCACTGCGACGGCAGCCGGCGGCAAACCCGCGCCGGCCACCGGGGACGGGGATGCAACAGGGGGCGTCATGTCTCCACTCCTCGATGCCGTCCCCCGGTCAAGCTTGGTCATGGGGAAACGGAGTCAGGTATTTGTTGTGTCTTCTGTTCTTTCTTTTGTTGATGCATTTTATTGCATATCAACTATTATGCAAGCAGAGTAATGCACTATATGACACGAGCGTACTGTCCCTTATAATCGCAACCCCGATCCGGATGCCTCCCGGATCTCATTGACACGTAAAAGCCGTCCATGCGCCGCGATCCAGATCCCCTGCTGGCCCCAGACTCCTCCGACTCCCGCCCTGCCGGCGAGCGCGATCCCTACCTGACGCAACTCGGGGAGCGCATTCGCTCGCTGCGCGCTGCGCGCGGCATGTCGCGCAAGGACCTGGCTCGCGGCGCGGAGGTTTCCGAGCGCTATCTCGCCAACCTGGAAACCGGTACCGGCAATGCTTCCGTGCTGCTGCTGCGGCAGGTCGCGCGCGCGCTCGACGTGCCCCTGCCGGTGGTGCTGGCGGAGATGGAAACGCAGCATGCCCCCGGCGGCCAGCCGGCCTCCGAATTCTCGCAACTGGTGCAATGGCTGGCGCAACTGCCCGCCGGTGACCTGGCGCGCGTGCGCGAAGCCTGCCATTACGCGCTGGCGCCGTCGGCGTCCCATGACCTGCGTCATCGCCGCATCACCTTGATCGGGCTGCGCGGCGCGGGCAAGTCCACCCTCGGGCGGGCGCTGGCGGCGGCAATGGAAGTACCCTTTGTCGAACTGAACGGCGTCATCGAGCAGGAAGCCGGCGCCAGCCTGGCAGAGATTCACTCGCTGTACGGACAGGCGGCCTACCGCCGCTACGAGATGCGCGCACTCGAACGCGTGCTGCGCGAGCACGATCGCATGGTGCTTGCCACGCCTGGCAGCCTGGTCTCGGAGCCCTCCACCTTCAACCTGCTGCTGGCGCGCTGCTACGCGGTCTGGGTAAAGACTTCGCCCGAGGAGCATATGGCGCGCGTGGTGGCGCAAGGTGACATGCGCCCGATGGAAGGCAACCGGGAGGCCATGGACGATTTGCGCCGCATCCTGCAGGCGCGCACCCCGCTCTACTCGCGCGCCGATGCGACGATCGACACCAGCGGCCAGGATCCCAACACCTCCCTGCAGGCACTGCGCGCCCAGCTCCGCGTGCTGGGCACCTGAGCGGCGGCGCTGGCTGCCGCCCGGCGTGCCAGCCCGGTCTGAAAGTTATCGCACAAGGATTGCGCCGTCCGGATTTGTGCACTATATTTCATCACAGAGGATGATCGACAATATAGTGCATAAAGGAGACAACAATGTCCGCCCCGGCCGTCCCTGCCACCACCGCGCATCCCCCCATCACTTTCGAACGCGACCCCGCGACATATCGCCACTGGAAATTGGCGTTCGACGGCCCGGTCGCCACGCTGTCCATGGATGTCGACGAGGACGGCGGCCTGCGGCCCGGCTATGCGCTCAAGCTGAACTCCTACGACCTCGGCGTGGATATCGAACTGCACGATGCCCTGCAGCGCATCCGCTTCGAGCATCCCGAGGTGCGTACCGTGGTGCTCACCAGCGCCAAGGAACGCATCTTCTGCTCTGGCGCCAACATCTTCATGCTCGGCAAGTCGTCCCATGCCTGGAAGGTGAACTTCTGCAAGTTC
Organism: Cupriavidus sp. 01L45; assembly: GCF_056399885.1. Lineage (NCBI taxonomy): Bacteria > Pseudomonadati > Pseudomonadota > Betaproteobacteria > Burkholderiales > Burkholderiaceae > Cupriavidus > Cupriavidus sp. 01L45. Next base: position 38,230 of record NZ_JBFTSG010000041.1, read on the forward strand.
ACCAACGAAACCCGCAACGGCATCGAGGACGCCAGCCGCTACTCAGGCCTGAAATTCATCGCGGCCTGCAACGGCACCACCGCCGGCGGCGGCTATGAGCTTGCCCTGGCCTGCGACGAAATCGTGCTGGTCGATGACCGCTCATCGGCCGTCAGCCTGCCCGAAGTGCCGCTGCTCGGCGTGCTGCCGGGCACCGGCGGCCTTACGCGCGTCACCGACAAGCGCCGCGTGCGGCGCGACCATGCCGACATCTTCTGCACCACCACCGAGGGCGTGCGCGGACAGAGGGCACTCGAGTGGAAGCTGGTCGATGCCGTGGTGAAACCGGCGCGGTTTGCCGAACACGTACAACAGCGCGCGCTTGCGCTTGCCGCCGACAGCGACCGCCCCGCGGACCAGCCGGGCGTACGGCTCACGCCGCTGTCGCGCAGCCACGATGCGCACGGCTACCGCTATGACACCGTCCAGGTACACCTGGACCCGGCTGCGCGCAAGGCAACGCTAGCGGTATTCGGCCCCCGCAAACAGCAGCCGCAGACGCTAGCCCAGATCCTCGCCGCTGGCGCCGACTGGTGGCCGCTGAAGATGGCGCGCGAGCTCGACGACGCCATCCTCACGCTGCGCGCCAATCATCTCGACATCGGCATCTGGATTCTCAAGACCGAAGGCGACCCGCATCAGGTCCTGGCCACCGATGCCCTGCTGGAAGCGCATGCCGGCCACTGGTTCGTGCGCGAGACCATCGGCATGCTGCGGCGCACGCTGGCGCGCCTGGAAGTTTCCTCCCGCACGCTGTTCGCGCTGATCGAACCGGACTCGTGCTTTGCTGGCACCTTGCTGGAACTGGCGCTGGCTGCCGACCGCAGCTATATGCTGCACCTGCCCGACGCGCCGGACGACGCGCCGCGCTTGTTCGCCTGCGCTGCCAACTTCGGCCGCTACCCGATGGTCAACGGACTGACGCGGCTGGCCGCGCGCTTCTACCAGGATGAGGCCGCGATCCAGGCCGTGCAGGACCATGCCGGCGCGCCGCTAGACGCCATCAGCGCCGCCTCGCTGGCGCTGGTCACCGCCACGCCCGACGACATCGACTGGGAAGACGAGATCCGCATCGCCATCGAAGAGCGCGCAAGCCTGTCGCCGGACGCGCTGACCGGGCTCGAAGCGAACCTGCGCTTCGGGCCGGCGGAAACCATGGAGACCCGCATCTTCGGCCGCCTCACCGCCTGGCAAAACTGGATCTTCAACCGGCCCAATGCCATTGGCGAACACGGCGCGCTCAAAGTCTTCGGCTCCGGCAACAAGGCCCGCTTCGACTGGGACCGCGTCTGAACCGGCACTCGCAAGTGCAACACGCGACAAGACAAAAGAAGATAAATAGAAGACAAAAAGAAAACCAGGAGACATCCCGTGAGCATCGACTACAGCCAGAAGATCCCCAACAACGTCAACCTGTCGGATGACCGCGCGCTCCAGCGCGCGCTGGAGCACTGGCAACCTGCCTTCCTCGACTGGTGGCGCGACATGGGGCCAGAGGGCTCGCACCAGCACGATGTCTACCTGCGCACCGCGGTCTCGGTCGATCCTTCCGGCTGGGCGCACTTTGATCACGTCAAGATGCCCGACTACCGTTGGGGCATCTTCCTCCAGCCCGCCGATCCCGCGCGCCGCATCCATTTCGGCGAGCACAAAGGCGAGGCGGCCTGGCAGGAGGTGCCGGGCGAGCACCGTGCCAACCTGCGCCGCATCATCGTCACCCAGGGCGACACCGAGCCAGCCTCGGTCGAGCAGCAGCGCCATCTTGGCATGACCTGCCCCTCCCTGTATGACTTGCGCAACCTGTTCCAGGTCAATGTGGAGGAAGGCCGCCACTTGTGGGCCATGGTCTACCTGCTGCACCGCCACTTCGGCCGCGACGGGCGGGAAGAAGCCGAAGCGCTGCTCGGGCGCCGCTCCGGCGACGAGGACAACCCCCGTATCCTCGGCGCCTTCAACGAGCGCACGCCCGACTGGCTGGCCTTTTTCATGTTCACTTACTTCACCGACCGCGATGGCAAGTTCCAGCTCTGCGCGCTGGCCGAATCCAGTTTCGATCCGCTGGCGCGCACCACGCGCTTCATGCTGACCGAGGAAGCCCACCATATGTTCGTGGGCGAATCCGGCGTCTCACGCGTGATCCAGCGCACCTGCGAAGTGATGCGCGAACGCGATATCCGGGATCCGGCCGAGGTCCGCGCGGCGGGCGTGATCGACCTCGAAACCATCCAGCGCTATCTCAACTTCCATTACAGCGTGACGATCGACCTGTTCGGCGCGGACCAGTCGTCCAACGCCGCCACCTTCTACAGCGCCGGGCTCAAGGGCCGCTTCGAGGAAGGCAAGCGCAACGACGACCACGTGCTCAAGGGCGACGTGTACCGCATCCTCGATATCCAGGACGGCCGCCTGGGCGAGCGCGAGGTACCCATGCTCAACGCGCTCAACGAGGTGCTGCGCGACGACTACATCAAGGATTCCATCGGCGGCGTGGCGCGCTGGAACAAGGTGATTGAAAAGCACGGCATCGACTTCCGCATGACGGTGCCGCACAAGGCGTTCAACCGCAAGATCGGCAGCTTTGCCAACGTGCATGTCTCGCCCGCGGGCGAATTGCTTACCGAAGGCCAATGGCAGGCGAGTGAACGTGAATGGCTGGCAACGGAAGAAGACCGCGCCTTCGTTGCCTCGCTGATGGGCCGCGTGACCGAACCCGGCAAGTACGCCAACTGGATCGCGCCGCCGATGGTCGGCGTCAACCGCCAGCCCATGGACTTTGAGTACGTGCGCTTCAACTGACGCAACGACTGACCCACCGGCAACGTTCGGCGCAGCGGCGGCAACAGACCCGCCGCACGCCAAGGAGACAAGAGATGGGCGCCCCCGAGATCATCAGGCAGCACCTGATCGACCCCGAAATCTGCATCCGCTGCAACACCTGCGAAGACACCTGCCCGATCGACGCGATTACCCACGACGACCGCAACTATGTGGTCAAGGCCGACGTATGCAATGGTTGCGGCGCCTGCCTGTCGCCGTGCCCTACCGGTGCCATCGACAACTGGCGCACCATACTGAAAAGCGAGGCCTATCCGATCGCGGCGCAGTTGCTCTGGGATGAACTGCCTGGCCACACGCCGCTGCCGGCAACCGGCGAGGCAGAGAGCCAGCCCGATCCGGCCGCGCCGGAAAGTGCGCAGGAACCGCAGGCGCAACAGGTGGAAACCAGCGGGCATACCTCGCCCAAGGCGCCTTGGTCGGCCGCGCATCCCTACGTCAACCTGCACGGCGTGCGTGCTCCCGCCACGGCCGCTGTCGCCGGCAACTACCGCCTGACCGCCGACGACGCGTCGAGCGACGTCCACCACATCGTGCTGGATTTCGGGCAGCACTTCTTCCCGGTACTGGAAGGCCAGGCTATCGGCATCGTGCCGCCCGGCACCGACGCGGCGGGCAAGCCGCACTATATCCGCATGTACTCGATCGCCAGCCCGCGCGATGGTGAGCGGCCGGGCTACAACAACATCGCGCTGACGGTAAAGCGGGTCGAGCAGGACCACGAGGGGCGGCCGGTTCGCGGCGTGGCATCCAACTTCCTGTGCGACCTCGCGCGCGGCGACGAGGTGCGCGTGGTCGGCCCGTTCGGCAGCACCTTCCTGATGCCGAACCACCGCGAAGCCAGCGTGATGATGATCTGCACCGGCACAGGCTCGGCACCGATGCGCGCCATGACCGAACGCATGCGGCGCAACCTTGACCATTTCGCCGGGCAGCGCATGCTGTTCTTCGGCGCGCGCAATGCGCGGGAACTGCCCTACTTCGGCCCGCTGATGAAACTGCCGCCGAGTTTCCTGGATATCCACTTTGCTTTCTCGCGCGACTCCGGCCAGCCACGCCGCTATGTGCAGGACGCTATCCGGGATGCCGGCGCGCGCGTGGCCGGCCTGTTGAACGACCCGCACGGCCATGTCTATATCTGCGGTCTCAAAGGCATGGAAGACGGCGTGCTCGCCGCGTTCGGGGATGCGTGCGCGGATGCGGGACTTCCCTGGGCCGAACTGGAGGCGCGCATGAAAGCGGAGGGACGGCTCCACATCGAGACTTATTAGGCCTGTCAGGCCAATGCAATCTGGCCGGCCACATATCGTATTGCCGGAGAACTTGCCGCCGCCGAAGCCACCAAACCCTACAGATGCGGCGTCGTTTACTACTTCCCTTACGAAACGAACCGCCTATAATGTTTCTGAAGAAACAGGAGCGAGGCGATGCAACCAAGGCAAGTCCCCGAGCATCTTCCTGCCGGCAGTCCGGACCCCGGCACCACACTCACCAAGGCGGTGATGCGTGCCGCCGGCTTTCTCGGCATCAGCCAGGCAGGCGTGGCCAACGTGCTGGGCATCAGCACAGCCTCCGTTTCCCGAATGGCATCCGGCGGCTATGTGCTCGATGCGCACCGCAAGGAATGGGAATTCGGCGTGCTGTTCGTGCGCCTGTTCCGCTCGCTCGACGCCATCCTCGGACACAGCGACCAGGCCCGTCTCTGGCTTGCCAATGAAAACCTGGCGTTGGGCGGCAAACCGCTCGACCTGATCCGCACAACCGAGGGCCTGGTACGTGTCGTTCACTATCTGGATGCCACCCGCGGTCGCGTCTGAGCGCAAGGCCTTTGCGCTCACGCTCTGGCGCGCGGTGGAGGCCCAGCACGTAGTCTCGACCATGCCGCTGGTCGACAGCCTGGAAGAACAGGCAGTGCTCGAAGCCGTGCTCGACGCCGGCAAGCCCGCCGTGCCCGCCGACGCTCGCCATCTCCATTACCTGCTGTTCACGCCGTTCCGCTACCCCCCGTCGCCGTGGGGCTCGCGCTTTCGCGCCGAACAGGATCCAGGCGTGTTCTACGGCGCCGACGATATCCGCACCGCCTGCGCCGAGCTTGGCTACTGGCGCTGGCGCTTCCTGCTCGACAGTCCCGCGCTGCCGCGCATCGATGCGCGCCCGCACACGTTGTTTCAGGTCAGCGTTCGCACCGACGGCATCGCGCTCGACGCCCCGCCCTTCGTGCAAGATGCGGCGCAGTGGACCGATCCCGTCCGCTACGATGCGTGCCAGGCGTTGGCCCGGGTGGCGCGCGAGGCGGGCCTGGGCATGATCCGCTACACCTCGGTACGCGACCCGGAACACGGCCCCTGTGCCGCGCTGCTGACGCCGCGCGCCTTCGCCGAACCCAACCCCCGCGTGACCACCACCTGGATGCTGACGGTACGTCCCGACCGTGTCATCTGGCAGCGAGACGACCTGCTGCAGCGAGACAGTTTTCAGTTCCCGGCCAGCGCGTGGCAGCGCAGCCCGGACGGCACGGACAAGGACTGAATGACGGTGCGCCATCGCGCTGGCATGCGTTGCAGGGGCATGGTCTTGCGCCTTTTCCCATTGTTACGCAATTAGCTGTTGCGCAACAAAAGGAATTGCCTTACAATCTTTTTCTTCGACGGACGCGGGGTGGAGCAGTTGGCAGCTCGTCGGGCTCATAACCCGAAGGTCGCAGGTTCAAGTCCTGCCCCCGCAACCAAAGCCACGCAGACCCACGCGACCGGCTGTCGGACGCAGAACAAATCAACGCCCCTCCGGGCGTTTTTTGTTTTTTGCGCGACGAATTCTCTACATGGCCGCCACCCCGTTCGCGGACCTTTCCCAAACTAGCATCGCACCCCCGGCAGCCCGCATCGGCGGTGATACACTTTCGCCATTCCTCCCGGACGCCTCTCATGAAATTCTGCTCGAACTGCGGCCATGCGGTCGTGCTGCGCATCCCAGAAGGCGACTCGCGCCTGCGTTCAGTGTGCGACAACTGCAGCACCATCCACTACGTCAATCCGCGCAATGTAGTCGGCACCATTCCCGTGTGGGAGGACAAGGTCCTGCTGTGCAAGCGCGCCATCGAGCCGCGCTACGGCTTCTGGACGCTGCCCGCCGGCTTCATGGAGATCGGCGAGACCACCGCGCAGGGCGCCGCCCGCGAGACGCTCGAGGAAGCCGGTGCACGGGTAAAGATCGGGGAGCTGTTCTCCATCCTGAATGTGCCGCATGTGCATCAGGTGCATATGTTCTACCTGGCCACGCTGGAGGATCTCGATATCTCCGCGGGAGAGGAGAGCCTGGAGGTGAAGCTGGTCGAGGAAGCCGACGTGCCCTGGGACGAACTGGCCTTCCCCACCGTGATCCATTCGCTGCGCTGCTTCTTCGCTGACCGCGCGGCGGGACGGCTGACGGACGGCACCTTCCGCCTGCACAGCCTGGATATCGACAAGCCGATGCGCCCGCTGACCAGCCGGGCCACGGTCGAACCCTGAACACGGGCGCGTTGCCCGCCACTCCCGCATGATCACCTGGCTGGATCCGCATGATCCGTTCCCGCCGGTCGAGCGTGCGCTCGGCCCCGGGTCGGACGCGCCCGGCCTGCTGGCGGCCAGCCGCGAGTTGTCGGCCCAGCGCCTGCTGCTGGCTTACCGGCAAGGCATCTTCCCCTGGTATGCCGAAGGCCAGCCGGTGCTGTGGTGGAGCACCGATCCGCGCATGGTGCTGGCGCCACAGGCGCTGCGGGTTTCCGCCACCTTCCGCAAGACCCTCAAGCGCGTGCTGCGCGACCCCGACTGGGAAATCCGCGTCGACGACGACTTTATCGCCGTGATGCAGGCTTGCGCGCTGACCCCGCGGGAGGGCCAGCATGGCACATGGATCACCGAAGACATCATTGCCGCTTATGGTGCGCTGCACCGTAACGGCCTGGCGCATTGCGTGGAGAGCTGGTACCGCGGCGAGCGCGCGGGCGGGCTGTATGGCGTGGCGCTCGGGCGCATGTTCTATGGCGAATCGATGTTCGCGCGGCGCACGGACGCTTCCAAGATTGCCCTGGCCGCGCTGTGCGCGTTCCTCGGCAACCACGACGTGGCGATGATAGACTGCCAGCAGGAAACCGATCATCTGGCTTCGCTCGGGGCGAGTCCGATTCCGCGTGCTGAGTTCGCGGCCCATATCCGCATCGCCACCCGCCAGCCGGATATCAACCCGTGGCGCTTCGACAAGACGGTGCTGCAGAGATGGACCCGGATTCAGGATCGGGCATAGGGCCCGCCCCTCCGGCCACACTGCGCAGCGTCCGGTCACGGCGCCATCGGCTTACCTGCGTTGCTGTTTCATCCCTGGCCGTTGCAGACACATGAGCAAGCTAAAGGAACTCCCCCTTTCCGCGCTGCAGTTCTACGCTACGGCGCCCTACGCTTGCAGCTACCTCGATGGCCGCATGGCGCGCTCGCAGGTGGCCACGCCCGCCCACCTGATCAATGCCGACGTCTACTCGCGGCTGGTCCGCGCCGGGTTCCGGCGCAGCGGCATCTTTACCTACCGCCCCTATTGCGATGAATGCCGCGCCTGCACGCCATGCCGCGTGGTGGTGGACCAGTTTCGCCCCGACCGCAGCCAGCGCCGGGCCTGGCGGCAGCACGAGAGCCTGCAGGCCCTGGTGGCGCCGCTGACTTATGTCGAAGAGCATTATTCGCTCTATCTCCTGTACCAGTCGATGCGCCATGCCGGTGGGGGCATGGACCAGGACAGCCGGGACCAGTATGAGCAGTTCCTGCTGCAAAGCCGGGTCAACTCGCGCCTGGTCGAATTCCGCGAACCGCCGGGCTCGCCGGAGGCCGGCCGCCTGCGCATGGTCAGCATGATCGACGTGCTCGACGACGGGCTGTCCTCGGTCTATACCTTCTACGACCCGCTGGAAGTCAAAGCCAGCTATGGCACCTACAACATCCTGTGGCAGATCCAGCAGGCCCGCGAACTCGGCCTGCCGCACCTGTACCTGGGCTACTGGATCGCCGATAGCCGCAAGATGGCCTATAAGGCGCGCTACCAGCCGCTGCAGGTGCTGACCGCCAACCAGTGGCGCCCCTTCGATTCGCCACAGGAAGCGGTCGCGGTTGCCTCTCCCACTGCCATCCCGATCGTTCCGCCGCAGCCCGGCGAGGAAGCGCCGGAGACTTGATGGCCGGTATCCGGGGGGGCGGCTGGAGCCGGGTCGCGCCTGCGCGGCAGTACCGCTTCCGGCCCAACCGCTACAATGCCGTCCTGGTCCCGACTTCCAAGCTGATTCCCTGTGCTGAACGCGCTCTATCCCCTGTTTCGCCCCGCCCTGTTTTCGATGGATGCGGAGGACGCCCACCATTTCACCCTCAACAACCTGCTGCGCGCCAAGCGTCTGGGGCTGGCGGGCTGCATCGGCAACACCATCGCCGATGACCCGCGCACGGTGATGGGCGTGCGGTTTCCCAATCCGGTGGGCCTGGCCGCCGGGCTCGACAAGGATGGCGCCTATATCGACGGGCTGGCGGCGTTCGGCTTCGGCTTTATCGAAGTGGGTACCGTGACGCCGCGCGCGCAAGCGGGCAACCCCCGCCCGCGCATGTTCCGCCTGCCGCAGGCCGATGCGCTGATCAACCGCATGGGCTTCAACAATGGCGGTGTGGATGCGTTTATCGCCAACGTCAAGGCGTCGCGCTGGAAGGCCGAGGGCGGCGTACTGGGCCTGAACATCGGCAAGAACGCCGATACGCCGATCGAGCGCGCGGTGGATGACTATCTGCACTGCCTGGAACGGGTCTACCCGCACGCCAGCTACGTCACCGTCAATATCTCGTCGCCCAACACCAAGAACCTGCGCCAGTTGCAGGGCGCGAGTGAACTCGACAGCCTGCTCTCGACGCTCAAGGACGCGCAGCAGCGCCTGGCCGACCAGCACAAGCGCTACGTGCCGCTCGCGCTCAAGATCGCGCCCGACCTCGACGCCGACCAGATCCGCAATATCGGCGATGCGCTGGTGCGCCACCGCATCGATGGCGTGATTGCCACCAACACCACCATCGCGCGCGACGCGGTCAAGGGGCTGCCGCACGGCGAGGAAGCCGGCGGCCTGTCGGGCCGGCCGGTGTTCGAGTCGTCCACGCGCGTCGTCAAGGGCCTGCGCGAGGTGGTTGGGGATGCGGTGCCCATCGTGGGCGTGGGCGGTATCTTCAGCGGCGCCGACGCGCAAGCCAAGATTGCGGCCGGCGCGCAACTGGTACAGGTGTACAGCGGGTTGATCTACCGCGGACCGGTGCTGGTCAAGGAATGTGCCGCCGCCCTGCGCGGCTGAGGCGCGCTTCGATTGGGGTTGCCAGGGTGCTGGCAGCCGGTGATACCACAGCCGCCCTCCCCATACCGGGCGTCAACGCCTAACAAGGATAGCCAATGGAAACCATTCGTCTGGGCCGCAGCGACCTGCAGGTCTCGCGCATCTGCCTCGGCACCATGACCTTCGGCGAGCAGAACACCGAAGCCGAAGGCCATAGCCAGCTCGACTACGCCGTGTCGCGCGGCATCAACTTTATCGACACCGCCGAGATGTACCCGGTCAAGCCGCGCGCCGAAACGTATGGCAGCACCGAGCGCATCGTCGGCAGCTGGCTCAAGCGCCAGCAGCGCGACCGTATCGTGCTGGCGACCAAAGTCGCCGGCCCGGCGCGCATGCCGTGGATCCGCAACGGCAGCGACCTGACGCCGGACAGCATCCGCGCGGCGGTGGACGCCTCGCTGGCGCGCCTGCAAACCGATTACATCGACCTGTACCAGATCCACTGGCCGGCTCGCAACGCGCCCATCTTCGGGCAGAAGCAGTTCAATCCGGAAAACGAGCGCGAGTGCGCCTCGGTCCAGGCGCAGCTTGAAGCCATGGGCGAACTGGTACGCGCGGGCAAGATCCGCTACGTCGGCGTGTCCAACGAAACGCCGTGGGGCGTGGCCGAATTCGTCAAGCAGGCAGAGCTGCACGGCCTGCCGCGCATCGCCACGGTCCAGAACCCATACAACCTGCTCAACCGCAGCTACGAGCAGGGCCTGGACGAGGCCTGCTTCCGTACCGACGTCAGCCTGCTGGTCTATAGCCCGCTGGCCTTTGGGCAGCTCACCGGGAAATACCTGGGCGGCGATCTCGCGCATCCCGTGTTCGACACGCAGGCCAAAGGGCGGCTCACGCGCTTCCCGCCCGACTGGAGCCCGCGCTACCTGCGCCAGGAAAGCCTGGCCGCCGCCGCCCGCTATGTGGCGCTGGCGCGCGAGCACGGCATCTCGCCGGCGACGCTGGCGCTGGCCTGGGCCTACTCGCGCTGGTTCGCGGCGAGCACGATCGTCGGGGCCACTTCGGTGGAGCAACTGCGCGAGAACATCGACGCCTGGCAGGTGCCCCTGCCCGAAGCGGCAACCGCAGCCATCGCCCACATCCACGCCGAGATTCACAACCCCGCCCAGTAGACTTCCCGCGTTCCGCGCACCGATGCCGGCGCGCCAACCGGAGCCGCCCTCAGCGCGCTCCGGTCCTGCCGTTTTCCCCTAGTGCCGCACTAGAACAGGGCAAAACAGGGCAAATCGCGTCTCGAAAATGGTATCCTCGCAGGCTTATCGCCGTCGTATCCGCTGCGCCCCAGCGACCGCCTGCCTGCCGCCTGGTGTGTCGTTCCCGCAACGGACCGGCCGGCCGGCGCCACGCGCCACCGGGCAGGACTGCGGACCAAACCCATCGAAAACCAAGAGCGGCTGATTACCCAGAACCCACTCCGGGGGAGATCCATACCATGAAGTGTCTCAAGACATCGAGCAAGACCATCCTGGGCAGCGCCGTGGCCCTCGCGCTGCTGTATGGCGGCGCCGTGCAGGCCCAGACCGTCAAGGTGCTGTCGATCGTCGACCATCCCGCGCTGGACGCCATCCGTGATGGCGTGCGCGACGAACTGAAGAGCGCTGGCTACGATGCCGACAAGAACCTGAAGTGGGAATACCAGAGCGCACAGGGCAATACCGGCACCGCCGCGCAGATCGCGCGCAAGTTCGTCGGCGACCAGCCCAATGTGATCGTCGCCATCGCCACGCCGTCGGCACAGGCCGTGGTGGCCGCCACCAAGTCGGTGCCGGTGGTGTACTCCGGCGTGACCGACCCGGTTGCCGCCCAGCTGGTCAAGGGCTGGGGCGCATCGGGCACCAATGTGACCGGCGTGTCGGACAAGCTGCCGCTGGACCGCCAGGTTGCCCTGATCAAGCGCGTGGTGCCCAAGGCCAAGACGGTTGGCATGGTCTACAACCCCGGTGAAGCCAACTCGGTGGTGGTGGTCAAGGAACTGAAGGCGATGCTGGCCAAGGAAGGCCTGACGCTGAAGGAAGCCGCCGCGCCGCGCACGGTCGACATCGGCGCCGCCGCCAAGAGCCTGATCGGCAAGGTCGATGTGATCTACACCAACACCGACAACAACGTGGTGTCGGCGTACGAAGCCCTGGTCAAGGTCGCCAACGAGTCAAAGATCCCGCTGGTGGCTGCCGATACCGACAGCGTCAAGCGTGGCGCCATTGCCGCGCTGGGCATCAACTACGGCGACCTCGGCCATCAGACCGGCAAGGTGGTGGTGCGTATCCTGAAGGGCGAGAAGCCCGGCGCGATCGCTTCGGAAACCAGCGACAAGCTGGAGCTGTTCGTGAACACCGGCGCGGCCGAGAAGCAAGGCGTGACGCTGTCGCCCGAACTGGTCAAGGAAGCGAAGACCGTCATCAAGTAATCACGGCACGCTGACCCTGCGCGTTCGCGCGCAGGTGGCTCTATCCGGGCCCGCCCCCGGAACGCCCGTACCGCGTCGCCCGACCCGGGCAGCGCGCCAGGCGTTCCTGATCCGGCCTCCCGTGCCGGAAATAGCAACTGGATTTCCCCATGTCCCTCTTTTCCCTTCTGGGCGCCCTGGAGATCGGCCTGATCTTCAGCCTCGTCGCCCTGGGGGTGCTGATCTCCTTCCGCATCCTCAATTTTCCCGATCTGACCGTCGACGGCAGCTTCCCGCTGGGCGGCGCCGTGGCGGCCACGCTGATCGCTTCCGGCCAGGATCCCTTCATCGCCACAGGGCTGGCGATCGTGGCGGGCGCCTTTGCCGGCTTCATCACCGGCTGGCTCAATGTACGCCTCAAGATCATGGACCTGCTCGCCAGTATCCTGATGATGATCGCGCTGTACTCGGTCAACCTGCGCATCATGGGCAAGCCCAACGTGCCGCTGATCACCGAGTCCACCATTTTCACCATCCTGCAACCTGACTGGCTGCCGGACTACATGCTGCGCCCGGCCTTGCTGCTGATCGTGGTGGTGGTGGCCAAGCTCGGCCTGGACTGGTTCTTCTCCTCGCAGCTCGGCCTGGCCATGCGCGCCACCGGCGCCAACCCGCGCATGGCGCGGTCCCAGGGCATCGCCACCGGCCGCGCCACGCTGGCCGGCATGGCGCTGTCCAATGGCCTGGTGGCACTCGCGGGCGCGCTGTTCGCGCAGACCCAGGGCGGTTCCGACATCTCCATGGGCATCGGCACCATCGTGATCGGCCTGGCCGCGGTGATCATCGGCGAGAGCATCCTGCCGGCGCGCCGGCTGGTGTACACCACGCTGGCCGTGGTGCTGGGCGCCATCCTCTACCGCTTCTTCATCGCGCTGGCGCTCAACAGCGAGTTCATCGGCCTCAAGGCGCAAGACCTGAACCTGGTCACGGCGGTACTGGTGACCGGCGCCCTGGTGTTGCCGGGAACCCGCAAGAAGCTGTTCGGCCGCAAGAACGGAGGTGCCTGAGATGCTGCGCGCACAAGACCTGAAACTCACCTTCAATCCCGGCACCCCGATCGAGACGCGCGCGCTGCGCGGCCTCAGCCTGGATATCCCGACCGGCCAGTTCGTTGCCGTGATCGGTTCCAATGGCGCGGGCAAGTCGACCTTCCTCAACGCCATCAGCGGCGACCAGATGGTCGATTCGGGCCGCATCACCATCGATGATATCGATGTCACGCGCAAGCCGGCCTGGGACCGTGCCCCGCTGGTGGCACGCGTGTTCCAGGACCCGATGGCGGGCACCTGCGAAGCGCTGACCATCGAGGAGAACATGGCGCTGGCCATGGCGCGCGGCAGCCGGCGCGGCTTCCGCGCGGCGCTGAACAAGCCCTCGCGCGAGCTGTTCCGCGACAAGCTGCGCCTGCTCAACCTGGGCCTGGAAAATCGCCTGACGGACCGTATCGGCCTGCTCTCGGGCGGCCAGCGCCAGGCCGTGAGCCTGCTGATGGCTTCGCTCCAGCCCTCGCGCATCCTGCTGCTGGACGAGCACACCGCCGCGCTCGACCCGAAGACGGCGGCCTTCGTGCTGGAGCTGACCGCCAAGATCGTGGAGGAAGCCAAGCTCACCACCATGATGGTTACGCACAGCATGCGCCAGGCGCTGGACTACGGGCAGCGCACGGTGATGCTGCACCAGGGCCAGGTCGTACTGGACGTGTCGGGCGATCAGCGCGCCGGACTGGACGTGCCGGATCTGCTGCGCATGTTCGAGCAGACACGGCATGAGCAACTGGATGACGATGCGTTGCTGCTAGGCTAAGCCCCGGCCAAAATGCGGAAGGCCCCCGTCTCGGCGGGGGCCTTCCGCATTTTGGCCGGCCACGTTCAGGCCGTGGCCGCCTTGTCCAGCCAGCGCTTGAGCTGGTCGGTCACCGCCGAACTCGAAAACGAGCAGCTGTCCTGCGCGAACACTGCCGACATCTCCAGCCGGCGCAGCAACTCTTCCATCGCCTGCTCGAACATCGGCGGCAATACCAGCGCGGGCGCTGCCTCGCGCCAGTTGCGCACCAGGCCATCGGCGGCGAGCTGGCCGCCGATATGTTGTTCAAGCGCTGCGCGCATGGCCGCCAGCGCCGGCGCGTTGTCAGTGGTCGTGGCCATCAACGGGCCCTCCTTTCCTTGTAGAGTTCGCGGAAGGTCCGTCCGCTCGGTGCGGGCAGGTCGCGGGTCTCCGTCCAGCCCCGGCCTGCCATCGGCAGCCTGGCGATCAGCTTGCTGCTGCCGCCCATGCGCGAGAGCAGGCGCGCGCCAATGCGGGTGGCGAAGGCATAGAGCGCCGGACGGCGCGCCACGTAGCCCCACACCTGCAGCCCGAGCCGCTCCTGCCAGGGGCGCAGGCCGCGTTCCATCTGTTTCTCCCGCAGCTTGCGCAACAGGTCCGATAACGGGATGGAAGCCGGGCACACGCGGTTGCATTCGCCGCACAGCGTGGCTGCCTGTGGCAGATCCAGCGCGTTGGCCAGGCCCGTATAGCTCGGCGTCAGCACGCTGCCCATCGGGCCAGGATAAACCCAGCCATAGGCATGGCCACCGATCTTCTGGTACACCGGGCAGTGGTTCATGCAGGCGCCGCAGCGGATGCAGCGCAGCATGTCCTGGAAGTCGCCCCCGATCAGGCCACTGCGCCCGCCGTCGACCAGCACGAAATACATATGCTCCGGGCCATCGCGCTCGCCCTCGGCACGCGGGCCGGTCAGCAGCGAGAAATAATTGGAGATCGCCTGCCCGGTAGCCGAGCGCGGCAGCAGCCGCATCACGGTGGCCAGGTCTTCCAGCGTCGGCAGTACTTTCTCTATGCCGGTCACGGCTACGTGCACTCGTGGCATCACCGTGCACATGCCCTCGTTGCCTTCGTTGGTCACCACCGCCACCGATCCGGTTTCGGCAATGATGAAGTTGCCGCCGGTCACGCCCATGTCGGCCGACAGGAATTCCGGCCGCAGCACTTCGCGCGCCTCGCGCGTCATCTCGGGGATATCGGTCAGGCGCGGCTTGTGGTGCACCCTGGCAAACAGGTCGGCGATCTCTTCCTTGTCCTTGTGCACCACCGGGGCGATGATGTGCGACGGCGGCTCCGCGTCGTTGATCTGCAGGATGTACTCACCGAGGTCGGTCTCGATGCTCTGCACGCCCATCTCGCCAAGCACCTGGTTCAGGCGCATTTCCTCGGTCACCATCGATTTGCTCTTGATGACCTTCTTGACGCCATGCTTCTGCGCGATCTCCGCCACCAGCCGCGCGGCATCCGCGGTGGTTTCGGCAAACAGCACGGTGGCGCCGCGGCGCGTGGCGTTTTCCTCGAAAGTGGCCAGCCAGACATCGAGGTTCTGCAACGCGCGGTCACGTCGCTCCTTGAGCGCCTCGCGCGTGGCATCGAAATCGATGTCGCGAATGGCATCGGCGCGCGCCGTCACGAACTTGGTGGAAAGCTTCTTGAGGTTCTGCTGCAGGCGCTGGTCAGCCAGTTTCTGGCCCGCGCGCGCCTTGAATTCCATGCTGCGAACTTGCATAGCGGGGATCTCGCCAAGGTTTGTTTTTCGTCCGCCCGGGCTCAGGCGTCGCCGGCGAGCACTTGCGCGATGTGCAGCACCTGGGTACGTGTGTCGCCGGTCCGGCGCAGGCGCCCTTCGATATTGAGCATGCAGCCAAGGTCGCCCAGCACCACGGCATCAGCGCCGCTGGCCTTGATGTTGGCGCACTTCTCGTCGACGATGGCTGTCGAGATATTGCCGTACTTGACCGAGAAGGTGCCGCCGAATCCGCAGCAGGCCTCGCAGTCCTTCATTTCGCTCAACTGTACGCCGGGCAATTGCGCCAGCAAGGCGCGCGGCTGGCTCTTGACGCCGAGTTCGCGCAGGCCGGAGCAGGAGTCATGGTAGGTAATGCGGCCGGCGAACCTGGAATCGAATTCGCCCAGCTTGGCCACGTTGGCCAGGAAGTCGGTCAGCTCGAACACGCGCGAGCGCAAGCCCTCATAGCGGCCATTCAGTTCGGGATCGTCGCCCAGCAGGTCGGCGTAGTGATGCAGCACCATGCCGCCACATGAGCCCGACGGGATCACCACATAGTCGAACATCTCGAACTCGCGCAGGAATTTCTCCGCCAGATCGCGCGCCCCGACGCGTTCGCCCGAGTTGTAGGCAGGTTGGCCGCAACAGGTCTGCGCCTCGGGCACCATCACTTCGTAACCCGCCTTCTCCAGCAGCTTGAGCACCGAGAAACCGATTTCCGGACGCATGAGGTCCACCAGGCAGGTGGCGAACAGACCGACTCGCATTGTTTCCCTTTTCCAGACCCCGAAACCCCGCAATTATGCGCTCTTGCGCACCGTGCGGCATACAAAAGCGTTCATGGCGCGGGGGAATTCACTGCATTTTTGCATGCCTTTCCCGGCACATCCGCCATCGGCGGAATCTGAAGTTTCTTTCGGTAATGTCATTTCACCTATTGAAATTTTCACAATGCGAGATAGAATCAGGCAACCGCTTAATTTGCCGCACGGCAACATTTCCCCATGGCAGAAGCAGACAAGGCACCAGGAAAGACATCCATCCAGGTCATCGAGCGCATGATGACCTTGCTGGATGCGCTAGCCCAGCATGCTGATCCGGTCAGCCTGAAAGAACTGTCGTTGACCACCGGCCTGCACCCCTCCACGGCGCACCGCATCCTCAACGATATGGTGGCCTGCCGTTTCGTCGACCGCTCCGATCCCGGCAGCTATCGGCTTGGCATGCGGTTGCTGGAACTGGGCAACCTGGTCAAGGCCCGCCTGTCGGTACGCGACGCGGCACTGGCGCCGATGCGCGCACTGCATCGCGTGACGGGCCAGACCGTCAACCTGTCTGTGCGCCAGGGCGATGAGATCGTCTACATCGAGCGCGCGTACAGCGAACGCTCCGGCATGCAGGTGGTGCGCGCCATTGGCGGACGCGCGCCGCTGCACCTGACCTCCGTGGGCAAGCTGTTCCTGGCGGCCGACGAAGTCGCGCGGGTGCGCAACTATGCCACCCGCACCGGGCTGGCCGGCCATACGCGCACCTCGATCACGGACCTGATCAAGCTGGAACGCGAACTCAACTGGGTCCGCACGAACGGCTACGCGCGCGACAACGAGGAACTGGAACTCGGCGTGCGCTGCATTGCAGCCGGCATCTACGACGATTCGCGCCGGCTGGTTGCCGGGCTCTCGCTATCGGCCCCGGCCGACCGCCTGCAGGACAGCTGGCTGCAGAACCTGAAGGAAACCGCGCTGCAGATCTCGCGCGGCATGGGCTACGCGACCGACGTGGCCGCCTGAGCCCCTCGGGGGTGAGGGATAGGCGGGACACCCTTCCCGCCCGGTCCCGGCACCGCCTTCACCCCGCTATCCTGCTTTTCCGCTGACGCCTGCCGCTGGGTTGCCGCTTGGCTGTTATTGATCCTCAATCGCCGGCGGCGCGCTTAACCCCATTTCCCCATTCATGCATCGATCCGCAACGGCAAGGGTTTACACTTAGTTTTCAGATAACCTGAACAACGATATCCTGCCGGGCATGCGTACCAAAGCCATCACCCTCACCGAACAGGTGACCCAGCAACTGCGCGCCGAGATCGCCAACGGCACGTACCCCGTTGGCGCCCGCCTGCCGACCGGCAAGCAGCTTGCCGGGCACTACGGCGTGAGCCCGGCCGTCATTCGCGAGGTGACCGAACACCTGCGCTCCCAGGGCCTGATCGAAAGCCGTCAGGGCGTGGGCAGCACGGTGCGCTCCCGCGTGGGCAACGCCGGTTTCCAGTTGCCGCGGGAGATGGACATCGATCGCGACGAACTGGCGAGCATCTACGAACTGCGGCTCGACCTCGAGAGCGCTGCCGCCGCGCTGGCCGCGCAACGACGCACCGCGCAGGATGTCGCTGAGATGCAATCGCTGCTGGAGCGGCTGGCGGCGCAACTGCATGATCCTCACCGCAGCGTGGAGGCGGACACCGCCTTCCACGTGGCAATCGCCACCGCCACGCACAACAAGTACTACCTGCAACTGCTCCAATACCTGAACCTGCAATTGCACCAGGCCGTGCATGTGGCACGGCTGAATACGCGCCAGCAGGATGGCCTGTCCGAACAAGTCCACCAAGAGCACCTGGCCATCTTCCACGCAATCCGTGCCGGCGACCCGGAACTGGCGCGCGCCGCTGCCGTGTCCCATCTGCAGGGCGCGGCGGCGCGCCTGGGCCTGCGGCCGCACGCGCGCGCCGAGTCCCCCGCAGCCCGGCAGGAACCATCCCATTCAGCGGCCTGAGCCGCATCGTCTCTCCAGATAGAACCACCATGCAAAATACAGCCTTCCTGCCCCGCCTGATCGAAACACTGGGCCCCGACGTGGTTGCCACCGAGCCCGACCAGGTCGCGCCCTGGCTCGCCGACTGGCGCGGCCTTTACCGTGGCAATGCGCAAGCCGTGGTACGGCCGCGCTCGGTGGATGAGGTGGCCCGCTGCCTGGCGCTGTGCCAGCAGGCCGCGGTGCCGGTGGTGCCGCGCGGCGGCAATACCGGCCTGTGCGGCGGCGCCGCTCCTGACAGCAGTCCGGTCAACGTGGTGCTGAGCATGGACCGCATGAACGCGATCCGTTCGATCGATACCATCGCCAACACGATGGTCGCGGAAGCGGGCTGCATCCTGGGTAACCTGCGGCGCGCCGCCCAAGAAGCGCATCGCCTGCTACCGCTCAGCCTGGCSGCCGAGGACTCCTGCCAGATCGGYGGCAACCTTGCTACCAATGCTGGCGGTGTCAATGTGGTGCGCTATGGCATGGCGCGTGAACTGGTGCTGGGCGTCGAGGCCGTGCTGCCCAACGGCGAGATCTTTCACGGGCTGCGCGCCTTGCGCAAGGACAACACCGGCTACGATCTCAAACAATTGCTGATTGGCTCCGAGGGCACGCTCGGCGTGATCACCGCCGCGGCGCTGCGCCTGTTTCCGCGCACCGATGCGCGCTCGGTGGTGCTGGCCGCGGTGGCGTCGCCCCTGCAGGCGCTGGAGCTTTTCGAACTGCTGTTCGCCCAGTGTGGCGCGCGCCTGCAAGCCTTTGAGTTCTTTACCGGCGATTGCGTCGACCTGGTGCTCAGACATGTGGAAGGCGTACAGGAGCCGTTCGCCCAGCGCCATCCCGCCTATGTGCTGGTGGAGCTGGCCGACACCACGGACGAAGAGGCCCTCAACACCCTGCTCGAACGCGTGATCGGGGAAGCGCTGGAGCGCGAGTTGTGCCTGGATGCCGCGGTCTCCGCTTCGCTGGCGCAATTGCAGAGCCTGTGGAAGCTTCGCGAGGAAATCTCCGAGGCGCAGCGCGCCGACGGGCCGCACCTGAAGCACGATGTCTCACTGCCGATCGAGCAGATCCCCGCCTTCATGGCATCGATGGAGAAGCGCCTCAAGGCCGTCAGCCCCAGCATCCGCCCCTTCATCTTCGGGCACTTCGGCGACGGCAACCTGCACTACAACCTGTCGCGTCCGGCAGGCGCGGAGCGCGACTGGACCGCTCAGCACGGCAAGGCACTGACCGCCGAGGTGCTGGACGAGGTCGCGCGCTACGGCGGCAGCATCAGCGCCGAGCATGGCATCGGCCAGCTCAAGCGCGATGATTTCCTGCGCCTCAAGGACCCGCTCGAACTTCGCCTGATGCGGGGCATCAAGCAATTGCTGGATCCGGCCGGCATCATGAACCCTGGCAAGCTGCTGTAGGCACCGGGCGCGCCGCGGCGCCCAACGAAAAAAACGCGCCGGGGACGGCGCGTTTTTCATGACCTCAGGTCCGTGGGTGCCGGGTCATTGCGGCTCCGCCATCAGATGCCGCGTGGCTGCTGGGCGGTAAGGATAGCCTGGGGGGAACCTGGCCCCTGCGTCAGGTTAGGGGAGGACGGAAAAGGGCGGGCGGGACCCGTTTGCACGTGTTCCAGCCAGTCCTTGACGCGGTTGGCATCCGCAAAGCGCGACAGCTTGCCAACCGAATCCAGGAACACCATCACCACATTGCGGCCGTTCACCTTCGCCTGCATCACCAGGCACTGGCCAGCCTCGGAGATAAAGCCGGTCTTCTGCAGGCCGATATCCCAGTTGCCGCCGCGCACCAGGCGGTTGGTGCTGACGTAGTGCTGGGTACGCCCGAGCACGTTGACCTCATACTCGGTCTGCGTGGAGTACTCGCGGATGGTGGGATTGCGGTACGCCGCGTTGACCATGCGCACGAGGTCCATCGCGCTCGAGACATTGCTGCTCGACAAGCCGTTCGAATCGACGAAGTGGCTGTCGTTCATGCCGAGTTCGCGTGCCTTGCGGTTCATGGCCTGCACAAATGCCGGCAGGCCGCCCGGATAGCTGCGGCCCAGCACCGACGCCGCCCGATTCTCCGAGGACATCAGGGCCAGCAGCAGCGCCTCCTGGCGGCTCAGCTGCGCACCGAATCGCAGGCGCGAGCTGCTGTGCTTTTCATTGTCGCGGTCGTCCTCTGTGATGGTGAGAACCTCATCCATCGGCTGACGCGCGTCCATCACCACCAGGGCGGTCATCAGCTTGGTGATCGAGGCGATCGGCAGCACCGCGGCGGCGTTCTTCTGGAACAGCACTTCGTTGGAGTTCTGGTCCATCACCAGCGCCACGCTGGAGCGCAGCGCGAGCGCATCCTCCGTGTCACGCAGCCCGAGCGCCTCGCCCAGCGAGGGTTTCGCCGGGATAAAGGCCGCGCGCACCGGCGCAGCCTGGCGCTGCGTCACGACCTGACGCTTGCCGTTTTTCAGTACCACGACCTTGCGCGTAGTGACGTGCTCAGTCTTGCCGCTGCTGGCGACTTGCTTGGTTTTTGCGGATTTAGAGGAGGTACTTGCCGACTTTTTCTCGGACTTAACGACTTTTGCCGACTTTTTGCTGGTTTTTGCGGTGTCCGTCGATTTCGTCGCGGCATCGACCGCGGGAGCGGCCAGCATGGAAACGGTCAGCAGCACAGAGGCGGCGACCGATGTAAGAGGGGTAGAGCCGAAGAATCGAAACAATAGGGGGGAATCAGACCGGAACATGATTCATTCAGCGCGCAACTTGGATTGCGCCAGTTTAGGAAAAAAAGAAATTGTTAGCAAGATTAAAGACTTACGAAGCCTCTTTAAAGTTCGATTTGCAAACAATTCCACATTATGAAAAAACAACACATTCATCACATGACACGTGCAGTAAGACCGACGTGGACTGTGGTAATTCCACAGCGGATCGCCCTTCCTGCCCGCTCATCGGAGCCCTCCGAGCCAACCGGACGACAGCCGGCTCATGCATAAAATATAGCTCGCGGCCAACGAGACTTATGACAAGAAACGTGCGAACCCGCTTACAGGTTCACGCTCCGTACTAAGGGTATTCTCTATGGCCGCGGGATCGGCATACCCCAGGGCCATGCCACAGACCACCATCTCGTCCTCCGGCAGGCGCAAGTGATTGGCAATGACCGCGTGGAACTGGGTGAAAGCCGCCTGCGGGCAGGTATCCAGCCCACGCGCCCGGGCTGCCACCATGATGCTCTGCAGAAACATGCCGTAATCCAGCCAGCTACCCTGCTCCAGGATGCGGTCGATGGTGAAGATCATGCCCACCGGCGCACCGAAGAAGGTGAAATTGCGGGAGTGCTGCGCATGCATGCGCGCCTTGTCCTCGCGGCTGATCTGCAGCAGGCTGTACAGGTCCCAGCCCACCTTGCGCCGGCGGTCGATATATGGCGCCACCCACTCGCGCGGATAGTAGGGATACTCTTCCCGGTACTTGCTGTCGCGCTGCGGATCGTCGTAGGCGGTCAACACGTCGGCGGACAATTTCAGCTTGGCATCACCGCTCAGCACATAGACCCGCCACGGCTGGGCGTTGGTGCCGGAAGGCGCCCGGCTGGCCACCGCCAGGATCTCGTTGACCACATCGTGCGGCACCGGCGTATCAAGAAAAGCACGCACCGAGCGGCGTGTGATGATGGCCTGGTCTACCAGGCCGGTGTCCCGCTTGCGCTGCGAATCCATGACTGTCAACTCCTTCATGCGTCTGTACCCTGCCCCGATCAGGCGCCGGCGTCCGCGGATTCGCACACCAGCGCCTGCAAGGCGTTGCGCAGCGCAGGCGGCAGCGGTACCGGCCGCCGCGTGGCGCGATCGACATAGACATGGACGAAATGACCTTGCGCCGCAGCGACGTCGTCGTCATTGCGGAACAGGCCCACTTCGTAGCGCACGCTCGAGTTGCCCAGCCGCGCCACGCGCAGCCCGGCCACCACGGTGTCGGGAAAGCTAAGCGCGGCGAAGTAGTTGCATTGCGTTTCGATCACCAGCCCGATGGTGTCGCCAGCCTCGATATCGAGCACGCCCTGCCGGATCAGGTAGGTGTTCACAACGGTATCGAAATAACTGTAGTAGATGACGTTGTTGACGTGGCCATAGACGTCGTTGTCCATCCAGCGCGTGGTGATCGGCTGGAAATGACGGTAGGCACTACGGGTATCGGCAGTCGGTTTCATCGGAAGCACGCAAGAGGAAGATCAGCGGCGAATCACAAGGGCCACGCCGCCTGCGGCAAGGGCCATGCCAAGTGCCGCCAGCGGCGGAAAACTCTCGCCGAACAGCAGCCACGCCATGACGGCGGTGGTCGGCGGCGTGAGATACATCAGGCTGGACACCTTGGTCGCCGCGCCCTCCCGGATCAACAGGAACAGCAGCGAAATCGCGCCGATTGACAGCGCCACCACCGACCAGGCCAGCGCGCCGAACATCTCGGCGTTCCACTCGACGTGGCGGGTCTCGGCAAGAAACATGAAGGGCAGGCAGGCCAGCGCCGCCGCCGCGAACTGGATCACGGAACCCATGCGCAGGTCGAACATCGGGCAATAGCGCTTCTGGTACAGCGTACCGAAGGTGATCGAGAACAAGGCACCCACGGCAAGCAGCAGGCTCGGCGCGGACAGCCCGCTGGCCGACAGCTTGTTGGCCACCACCAGACCCACGCCCACGATGCCCAGCGCCAGCCCCAGCCACTGGCGCCGTCCGATGGTCTCGCCCATGCGCGAAGCCGCCAGCGCGGTCAGGATCGGCTGCATGCCGACGATCAGGGCGGAAACGCCCGCCGGCATGCCGAGTTTGACCGCTGCCCAAACGCCGCCGAGATAGCCCGCCTGCAGGAACAGTCCCGCCACGGCGATATGCCCCACCCTGCGCCAGTCGACGGCGCCCGCGCTCTGCGGCAAGGGCACGCGCGCCACCACCACGAAGGGCAGCATCAGCACCAGCACGCCGACAAAGCGCAGGAACAGGAAGGTCATCGGCTCGGCATGCGGCATGCCGTACTTGGCCACGATAAAGCCGGTACTCCAGATCACCACGAACAGCCACGGCATGGCGGCCATCCAAAGGGTGCCGCGCGTTGCGCGGACTTGGCTGGTTGCGCTCATTGCCGTGTCACCGCGATCGGGCTGGCAGCCGTGAGCGTGTCCAATTTCATGCGCCGGGCATAACGTTCGTGATATTGAGCGGCAAGCGCGATGGTCTGCGCATGCACCGCCACGGTGTCCTCGATCTGGTTGCCGTAGCCGCCAGCCATCGCCACGGCGATCGGCAGCCCCCGCGCCAGGGCTGCATCAAACACCAGACGATCGCGCCTGGCCAGGCCGGCGAGCGTGAGCTTCAGGCGGCCCAGCCGATCGCCCTCATGGGGATCGGCGCCTGCCAGGTAGATGATCAGGTCCGGAGAGAAACGCGCGAACAGGGCTTCGAGCGCCTCCTGCAACGCCGCGGCGTAAACCTCGTCGTCGCAGCCATCGGGCAGGCCCACGTCGAGGTCGCTGGCTTCCTTGCGAAAGGGATAGTTCTTTTCGCCGTGCAGGGACAGCGTGAACACGAAAGGGTCGTCGCGCAGGATGGCCGCGGTGCCGTTACCCTGATGCACATCGAGGTCCACCACCGCCACGCGCTCCACCCGGCCGTCGCGGCGCAGCTGGCGTGCCGCGATCGCCGCATCGTTGAAAACGCAGAAACCGCCGCCCTTGTCCGCATAAGCATGATGCGTCCCGCCCGCCAGGTTCACCGAAATGCCCTCGCGCAGCGCGGTGCGGCATGCTTCGATGGTGGCGCCGGCCGAGCGCCGCGATCGCTCGACCATGGCCTCGGACCACGGAAACCCGATCTCGCGCTGGCGCGCAGGGTCCAGTGCGCCCCGGGAGACGCTGGCCACATATTCTGGGGTATGCGCCAGCAGCAAGGCATCGTCTCCGGCACGTGGGGCCTCGGCCAGCGTCAGGCCCGCCACTTCCCGCTCAACCGTCGCCCTCAACATGCTGTACTTGCGCATCGGGAAGCGATGGCCCTCGGGCAGGGGCAGGACAAAGTGGTCGGCGTAGAAGGCGAGCATGGGGATTAACTGGGGGCGGACATCCGGCCGGCAGGCCGCTGCCCCGGCAACAGGGCCGTGGCGCATCGGCCGCTGCGTTGCACACGCTTGGGCAGCACCGATTCGGGCAGACCGCGATGGTAGCACTGAGCCGGCGCGAAGGTACGCGACCAGGACCGCCCTTCCCGCGCCCGAGCTGGCGTAAATCCGCAACTCTGGCGGCGCGATATGTGGCATCAGGTCGACTTCCGGCGACTTCGGCCGGACTTATTTGTGCATTGCACAAGAAATTCTTGACACCGTTTTTCTTTTCCCTACAATTGGAATTGTTGCGGCGCACCATCGGTTTTGCAGAGCAAGCGGAAGCGCCGGCAACCCCCAAACGCCTGGGGCTGGCTGACGAAAAGCAGTGACGTCGTCATGGCTTTGACATCTGGGCGGCCTAATTTTGTCTGACATTGAACTTCATTATTGGAGACCAGCATGAGCTTCACCCCGGAACAAGTCGCCGCAGCGCAAAAAGCCAATCTCGAAACCCTGTTTGGCCTGACCACCAAAGCCTTCGAAGGCGTTGAGAAGCTGGTCGAACTGAACCTGCAAGTGGTCAAGGCCACGTTCGCTGAAAACGTGGACAACGCCAAGAAGGCCCTGTCCGCGAAGGACGCCCAGGAATTCCTGGCCATCCAGTCCTCGCTGATCCAGCCGGTTGCCGAAAAGGCCCTGGCCTATAGCCGCCACCTGTACGAAATCGCCTCGGAAACCCAGTCGGAATTCACCAAGGTTGCCGAATCCCAACTGGCCGAAAACTCGAAGAAGGTGCAAGCCCTGGTCGAGAACCTCGCCAAGAACGCCCCGGCCGGCTCCGAGTCGACCGTTGCCATCGTGAAGTCCGCGATCAGCGCCGCCAACAACGCTTACGAGTCGGTCCAGAAGGCCACCAAGCAAGCTGTTGAAATCGCCGAAAGCAACTTCCAGGCAGCCGCCAGCGCCGCCACCAAGGCCGCCCAGCAAGCCAGCGCAACGGCTCGCACCGCGACCAAGAAGGCCGCCCCCGCCGCCGCCTAACTAGCGCAGGCAGGACAACGGACCGGCTTCGGCCGGTTCGTTGGCAAAGCGCGCCTGGCACGGCCAGCGCATTTTGCCAACGAAGGCAGCACGAACGGCAACCAAGCCGCCCTGCCCTCTGACGATGTCTCCTCGGTATCTGGTTTCCTTGTATTCCAATATCGATTCATTCCCGGCTATGTGCCGGGATTTTTTTGCCTGCGGCGCGGACCGGCTGTGCCGATTTCAGGCTCTGCGCGATGCGGCATCCATCTTTCGCGTCAAGCCGGCTTTGCCGACCCACGGCCCGCCACGGTCCTCCTCTGCTGCAAGCGGGGTTTGGCTGGCGAAGCCACAAGTGGGCGCCAGGAAAATCTTGGCGGTTAATTGCGAATCGGACAATAAAAAGGCCCGCCGTGCGGCGGGCCTCGATGCGTGGCTGATGCTGGCCGCTTAACGCTTGCGCGGCGGCGGCACGTCGGTGCAGACGCCTTCGTAGATCTCGGCAGCCATGCCGATGGACTCGCCCAGCGTCGGGTGCGGGTGGATCGTCTTGCCGATATCCACCGCATCGGCGCCCATCTCGACGGCCAGGCAGACTTCGCTGATCAGGTCGCCGGCATGCATGCCGACGATGCCGCCGCCGATGATGCGGTGGGTTTCCTCGTCGAAGATCAGCTTGGTAAAGCCCTCGTCGCGGCCGTTGGCAATGGCGCGGCCCGAAGCGGCCCACGGGAACACGCTCTTGCTGTACTTGATGCCCTGCGCCTTGCACTGGTCTTCCGTCACGCCGGCCCAGGCCACTTCCGGATCGGTGTAGGCCACCGACGGGATCTGCTTGACGTCGAAGTACGCCTTCTCGCCGTGCGCTGCCTCGGCCGCGACGTGCGCCTCATGCACCGCCTTGTGAGCCAGCATGGGCTGGCCGACGATGTCGCCGATGGCGAAGATGTGCGGCACATTGGTGCGCATCTGCTTGTCGACGTCGATAAAGCCGCGGTCCGTCACCGCCACGCCCGCCTTCTCGGCGCCGATGCGCTTGCCGTTGGGCACGCGGCCCACAGACACCAGCACCAGGTCGTAGCGTTGCGGCTCGGCCGGGGCCTGCTCGCCTTCGAACCTGACGTAGATACCGTCCGGCTTCGCTTCCACGCCGACCGTCCTGGTCTTGAGCATGACCTTGTCGAAGCGCGTCTTGTTCATCTTGTCCCAGACCTTGACCAGGTCGCGGTCGGCACCCTGCATCAGCCCATCGAGCATTTCGACAACATCGATATTGGCGCCCAGCGTGCTGTACACCGTGGCCATTTCCAGCCCGATGATGCCGCCGCCGATCACCAGCATCTTGTTCGGCACCTCGGGCAGCTCAAGCGCGCCGGTGGAGTCGACGATGCGCGGATCTTCGGGGATGAACGGCAACTTGACCGCCTGGCTGCCGGCCGCGATGACGGCCTTCTCAAAGCGAATCACGGTCTTCTTGCCGGTGGTCTGCTTGGCGTCGCCTTCGGTTTCCTGCACCTCGAGGTGATGCGGATCCAGGAAAGTGCCAATGCCGCGCACGACCTGCACCTTGCGTGCCTTGGCCATGCCGGACAGGCCGCCGGTCAGCTTGCCGACGACGGTTTCCTTGTAGTGGCGCAGGCCGTCGAGGTCGATCTTGGCTTCGCCGAACAGGATGCCGTGCGCCGCCAGCGCCTTGGCTTCGTCGATCACGGCGGCGTTGTGCAGCAGTGCCTTGGACGGGATGCAACCGACGTTCAGGCAGACGCCGCCGAGCGTGCCGTAGCGCTCGACCAGCACGGTATTCATGCCGAGGTCGGCGCTGCGGAAGGCAGCCGAATAGCCACCGGGGCCGGCGCCGAGCACCAGCATGTCGCAAGTGATGTCCGCGCTGCCCGAATGCGAGGCCGCCACGGGTGCGGCAGCCGGAGCAGCGACCGGCGCGGGAGCGGCCGCAGGGGCCGGTGCCGGCGCGGCTGCCGGCTTGGCGGCGGCTTCGCTTTCCAGCGTGCAGATCACCGCGCCCTTGGCGACCTTGTCGCCAACCTTGACACGCACTTCGACCACCTTGCCGGCCGCGGACGAAGGCACGTCCATGCTGGCCTTGTCCGACTCGAGTACGATCAGCGACTGCTCCTGCTCGACCGTATCCCCAGCCTTGACCAGCACTTCGATCACTTCCACCGCGTCGAAATCGCCGATATCCGGCACCTGGACTTCGATCACACTCATGTTTTGCTCCTCAAGAGCGCGCCCCGCTTCAGATACGGGCCGCGCCATCGTTATTGATTGCGCCGTCGCCGGCCGTGTCACCGAGCCGTACCACCTGCACTTCGACCGGACCTGCCGAACTCTTGTCGAACTCCACGCCTGCATCCACGCCGATCCGCGCAATCTCCCCGGCGTTCAGGCCCGGCTGGTCGTAGACCGCGTGCATGGCGCCCAGCGCGTAGTTGCGCCCCGAGCCAATGCCCCAGAAACGGTCGAACGAAAAGACTTCGCGGTACGAATAGACACCGAATATGCCCGCCGGATTGGCGATGAGGCACACGATCTGCGAGGACTCGTAGGGATCGTCCTCATCTTCCTTGGTGTTGATGAAATACTCGTTCTTGAGTTTTTCATGCACCTTGAGAAAAGTCCGGAAGACGTCGTCGCGCGAGCCCAGGCGGCAATCCTCGCCCAGCCCGGCCAGCAGGCTGCGCATGACCGGAAAATGGGCGGTGGTGCCCGCGAGCGCCACAAAGCTGTCCCCCACGGGAAACACCTTCTGGTTGCGCTCGTAGGCACGCGTGAGCCGGGTGTCGCCAAACGTCACCAGTGCGTCGGCGGCAATTGCCACCTCACCGGCCTTCTTGACGACAACGCAGGTAGTCATGGACTCGCTTCCTTCCTGTTTTCGGACGGCAGGTTGCAGACGTCTGGCAGAGGGCGCGCACGGCCGCGAGGGCCAGGCGCACCCTGCCCGCCTTACAGCAGGATGCGGCGGAAATCGGCCAGCAGTTGCCCGAAGTAGGTATTGAAGCGGGCCGCCTCCGCACCGTCGATGACGCGGTGATCCCACGACAGCGACAGCGGCAGCGTCAGGCGCGGCACGAATTGCTTACCATCCCACACCGGCTTCTGGTACGACTTGCAAACGCCCATGATGGCCACTTCAGGCGCGTTGATGATCGGCGTGAAATACGTGCCGCCGATCCCGCCCAGCGAGGAGATCGAGAAGCAGCCGCCTTGCATCTGGTCCGGTTTCAACTTGCCGTCGCGTGCCAGCTTGGCCAGCTCGTTCATTTCCTGGCCGATCTCGATCACGCCCTTCTTGTCGGCGTTCTTGATGACCGGCACCACCAGGCCATTCGGCGTGTCAGCGGCAAAACCGATGTTGAAGTACTTCTTCAGCACCAGGCTGTCGCCGTCGAGCGAGGCGTTGAAATTGGGGAATTTCTTCAGCGCCGCCACGGCAGCCTTGATCATGAAGGCCAGCATGGTGACCTTGACGCCCTGCTTCTCGTATTCCTTGTTGAGCTGCACGCGGAAGGCTTCGAGGTCGGTGATATCGGCTTCGTCGTGATTGGTGACGTGCGGAATCATCACCCAGTTTCGATGCAGGTTCGCACCGGAGAGCTTCTTGATGCGCGACAGCGGCTTGCTTTCCACGTCGCCGAAGCGGGTGAAATCCACCTTCGGCCACGGCAGCAGGTTCAGCTCGCCACCGCCACCGGCCGGCGCGGCAGCGGCTTGTGCCGGAGCCGCGGTCAGCCCGGTCATCACGCCCTTGACGTAACCCTGCACGTCGTCCTGGGTGATGCGGCCCTTGGGTCCGGTGCCCGGCACGCGCGAAACGTCCACGCCAAGCTCGCGCGCGAACTTGCGCACCGAGGGGCTGGCGTGGGCGGCGGCGCCGGTCACGCCGGCGACCGGCGCGGCGGCGGGCGCGGCCACGGGGGCCGGCGCCGGCACGCTGGCGGCGGGAGCCGGTGCCGCGGCGGCAGCTGCGGGAGCCGGGGCGGCGGCAGGCGCGCTGGCCGGCGCGGCGGCAGCGCCTTCCAGGATCAGGATCAGCGTGCCTTCGGCGACATTGTCACCGACCTTGATCCGGACTTCCTTGACCACACCGGCGCTGGGCGACGGCACGTCCATGGTGGCCTTGTCGGATTCCAGCGTCACCAGCGCGTCTTCCGCGCTGATGGTGTCGCCCGGCTTGACGTGGAYTTCGATCACSGGGACCGAGTCGTAGTCGCCGATGTCCGGCACCTTGACTTCGACCGGGCCTGCAGCAGCGGCCGGCGCGGGGGCGCTTGCCGCGGCCGCTGCCGGAGCCGCTGCCGGAGCCGCGGCGGGCGCCGCAGCGGGTGCAGGCGCGGGCGCCGGTGCTGCAGGGGCCGGCGCGGCCGCGGCGGCGCCGGCGGGCTCCAGCATCACCAGCACGGTGCCTTCGGCGACGTTGTCGCCGACCTTGATCCGGACTTCCTTGACCACGCCGCCCTGGGGCGAGGGCACGTCCATCGTGGCCTTGTCCGATTCCAGCGTCACCAGCGCATCTTCCGCGTTGATGGTGTCGCCCGGTTTCACGTGCACTTCAATGACGGGAACGGCGTCGTAATCGCCGATATCCGGCACCTTGATTTCAATCGCTTGACTCATTCAGTGTCTCCTGGGCAGGCCGGCGCACGCGACAAATACGAGCGTGTGAGGTTACCCTCACTGCCTGCATCTGTCACGCCGCCGCGCCGCAAGGCGCCGGGCATTTGCCCGGCACCCGCGGCGCGGCGCTACCGTTTCTGCGGGGGGTTCGTGCAGCCGGTCCGCTTAGACCGACATCGGGTTCGGCTTGTTGGGGTCGAGGTTGTACTTCTTGATGGCTTCCGCCACCTTGTCGCGACCGATCGCACCCTCGTCGGCCAGCGCCTTCAGTGCAGCCAACGTCACCCAGTGACGATCGACCTCAAAGAAATGACGCAGCTTTTCGCGGGTATCCGAGCGGCCGAAACCGTCGGTGCCGAGCACCACGAAGCGGCGCGGCACGAAAGGACGGATCTGGTCGGCGAAGGCGCGCACGTAGTCGGTCGAGGCGATCACCGGACCGCGCACGGACTTGAGGCTCCTGGTCACGTGCGATTCGCGTTGCGTCTCGGTCGGGTGCAGCAGGTTCCAGCGCTCCACGTCGTGGCCTTCGCGGGCCAGTTCGGTAAAGCTCGGGCAGCCCCACAGGTCGGATTCGACGCCCCAGTCCTTCTTGAGCAGGTCGGCGGCGGCAATCACCTCGCGGAAGATCGTGCCCGAACCCAGCAGTTGCACGCGCGGCGCGTTGCTGTTTTCGACGCCCTTCCTGAACTGGTACATGCCCTTGACGATGTCGCCCTCTACGCCAGCCGGCATTTCCGGATGCTCGTAGTTCTCGTTCATCACCGTCAGGTAGTAGTACACGTCTTCCTGCTCGGCATACATGCGGCGCAGGCCATCCTGCATGACCACCGCCAGCTCGTACTGGAAGGTCGGGTCATACGAGATGCAGTTCGGGATCGCGGCGTGGAACACGTGCGAGTGGCCGTCTTCGTGCTGCAGGCCTTCGCCGTTCAGCGTGGTGCGGCCCGAGGTGCCGCCCAGCAGGAAGCCGCGCGAGCGCATGTCGGCAGCCGCCCAGCACAGGTCGCCGATACGCTGGATGCCGAACATCGAGTAGTAGATGTAGAACGGGATCATCTGGATGCCGTGCGTCGAGTACGACGTGGCGGCGGCAATCCAGTCGCACATGGCGCCGGCTTCGTTGATGCCTTCCTGCAGCACCTGGCCAGTCTGCGATTCCTTGTAGAACATCAGCTGGTCATGGTCTTCCGGCACGTACTTCTGGCCTTGCTGGTTCCAGATGCCGATCTGGCGGAACAGGCCTTCCATGCCGAAGGTGCGCGACTCGTCGGGCACGATGGGCACCACGTGCTTGCCGACCTGCTTGTCCTTGAGCAGGGTGTTCAGGATCCGCACGAAGGCCATGGTGGTGGACACTTCGCGGCCTTCGCTGGTGGCTTTGAGCAGCGCGTCGAACGCGGACAGCTCGGGCACCTTCAGGGCTTCGGCCTTCTGGCGGCGGGCCGGCAGGTAGCCGCCCAGCTCCATGCGGCGGTTGCGCATGTATTCCAGTTCCTTCGAGCCTTCCTCGAAGGTGACGTACGGCACTTCCTCGATCTTGTCGTCGGCGACAGGAATATTGAACTGGTCGCGGAAGCGGCGGATCGCGTCCACCGGCATCTTCTTCTGCTGGTGGCTGATATTCATGGCCTGGCCGGCGTCGCCCATGCCATAGCCCTTGATGGTCTTGGCCAGGATCAGCGTAGGCTGGCCCTTGTGCTCGTTGGCGGCGCTATAGGCGGCGAAGATCTTGTGCGGATCGTGGCCGCCGCGGTTCAGGCGCCAGATGTCCTCGTCGGACCAGTCGGCCACCATCGCCTTGAGTTCGGGCGTGTTGAAGAAATGCTCGCGCACATAGGCGCCATCCTTGGCCTTGAAGGTCTGGTACTCGCCGTCCACGCAATCCATCATGCGCTTCATCAGCAGGCCCTTCTTGTCGCGTGCCAGCAACTGGTCCCAGCGGCTGCCCCACACTACCTTGATCACGTTCCAGCCGGCGCCGCGGAACTCGGATTCCAGTTCCTGGATGATCTTGCCATTGCCGCGCACCGGACCGTCCAGGCGCTGCAGGTTGCAGTTGATCACGAACACAAGGTTGTCGAGCTTCTCGCGGCCGGCCATGCCGATGGCGCCGAGCGATTCCGGCTCGTCGGTCTCGCCGTCGCCGAGGAATGCCCATACCTTGCGGCCTTCGGTCTGTACCAGGCCGCGGCTGTGCAGGTACTTCATGAAACGGGCCTGGTAGATGGCCATGATCGGGCCCAGGCCCATCGACACTGTCGGGAATTGCCAGAAGTCAGGCATCAGCCACGGGTGCGGGTAGGACGAGATGCCCTTGCCGTCGACTTCCTGGCGGAAGCTGTCGAGTTGCTCGGTGCTCAGGCGGCCGAGCAGGAATGCGCGCGAATACACGCCGGGGGCCGAATGGCCCTGCACGAACACCAGATCGCCGCCGTGTTTCTCGGACGGGGCGTGCCAGAAGTGGTTGTAGCCAACGTCGTACAGCGTGGCCGCGGAAGCGAACGAGGAGATATGGCCGCCAACGTTGGTGTGCTTGTTGGCGCGCAGCACCATCGCCATGGCGTTCCAGCGCGTGTACGAGCGGATGCGGTGCTCGATGTCCTGGTCGCCGGGAATGCGGGCCTGCTGCTCCACCGGGATGGTGTTGATGTACTGCGTTTCAGCGTGGAACGGCTGATTGACGCCGTTCACGCGTGCGTATTCGATCTGCTTCTCGATCAGGAAGGCGGCCCTGTCGGTGCCTTCGGCGGCGATCACGCCCTGAAGCGCATCGAGCCACTCGTGGGTTTCCTGGGGATCGGCGTCGTTGGCGCTGCTGGCGCCGAGGATCTGCTCTGGTACAGCTGACATGACTGTCTCCTGGTGAATTCCTGCCTCGGCGCTCCCCTGATTCATGTCGTGAGAGCCCCGGCCTGACGGTGTGACTACGGTACGGCGCGCGGGCCACGAATGTTTCGCATCCCCATCGCTAGCGCTTCGCCCGGGCTTGCCAGATTCAGCTGGCAGGACCGGACACAGCACTACCGTCCGCACTTTTCGGTCGGACCGATTCTATGGAAGCACATTGGGCAAGACAAGCCTAATTTTCAAATTACGATATGGTTTCTCATAATGTGGGATATTGCCGCAACGCACCACAACATCGCGCCAGCCCTCGCCGGAAAACACCTGTCGCCCGCCGCGCCCTCGGCAGGAATGCCGCACTGCCGCATTGGCGCTTACCCCAAGCGACGCGCGCCTGCAA
Source organism: Cupriavidus sp. 01L45 (assembly GCF_056399885.1). Taxonomy (NCBI): domain Bacteria; kingdom Pseudomonadati; phylum Pseudomonadota; class Betaproteobacteria; order Burkholderiales; family Burkholderiaceae; genus Cupriavidus; species Cupriavidus sp. 01L45. The sequence continues at coordinate 71,293 of NZ_JBFTSG010000041.1, forward strand.
TCCCGTTACACTGGTCGGTCAGTCGTCAATCCCGCCATGCCGTCCCTCAAAGATTTCTTTTCCCACCTCCGCGCCGCCATCGTCCCTCCCTCCGCTTCCGGCACCGCCAAGGCGAGCGGCGGCGACCCTGCGCTAGCCGCGCCGCCCAGCCCGCTGACGCACCTCGATACGCTCGGCCATGCGGACGAGCCCGCGGCCGTCAACGGGCCGCCGCGCGGCTTGTGGTGGCTGCGCTGGCGCAACCTGGTGGCAACCAGCTGGTTCATGTTCATCCCGCTGGTGGCGATCGTGCTGTTCACCGTGGCGATGGGGGTGATCCTGTGGTCGCTGCATGAAACCGAGCGCCAGCAACAACGCGACGCGCTTTATCGCGACGCGGCCTGGGCCCAGCAACGCGTGCGCCTGTCGCTGCTGAGCAACCAGGACCAGCTTGCCTCGCTGGCGCGGGACATTGCCGCCGCCCAGCTCGACCAGGGCGCCTATCGGACAGCCGCGCAGGAAATCCTGCGCGAGAACCCCGAGATCGTGTTCGTCAACTGGCTCGACGCAACCCGGCGCGGGCGCTGGTCCTTGCCGTCCACCTCGGAATTCGCCGGCCGCCTGCGCGAAACCCAGGACCAGCCGCTGGAACCCGAAGTCCTCGATACTTTCGACGCCGCGCGCGAAACCCAGCGCGTGGTGTACTCGCGCCCGCTGGTCAACGACCGCGGCGACAGCTTCATGCTGATGGAAGTGCCGATCGTGCGCGACAACGAGTTCCTCGGCACGCTGGGCGCGCTGTACTCCGTCAATGGCATCCTGACCCACCTCCTGCCACCGGAGCTGACCGAGCGCTACCGCTTCTCGCTGATCGACAAGAACAACCAGATCCGCGCCAGCACCTCGCTGCGGCCAGTACCCGGCAATGCGCTGTCGTACGAGGTGCTGCTCGACCCGCCTGGCCATTCGCTGTCATTGCGCGCGGACGCCTACCCGCCCGCCTCCAACCTGCCCAACAACATGTTGCTGTGGCTGGTGGTCGGGCTGTCGTGCTTCCTCCTGTGGAGCCTGTGGAGCATGTGGCGGCATACCAGCCGCCGCTCCGAGGCACAGCGCGCCCTGCTGGCCGAGACCTCGTTCCGGCGCGCGATGGAAAACTCCATGCTGATCGGGCTGCGCGCGCTCGACCTGAACGGCCGCATCACCTACGTCAATCCCGCCTTCTGCCGCATGACCGGCTGGCAGGACGCCGACCTGGTCGGCCGTGTGCCGCCCTTCCCCTACTGGCCGCCCAACGACCAGCAGGAAATGCAGAAGCAGATCGACCTGACGCTGCAGGGCAAATCGCCTGCCGGCGGCTACGAAATGCGCGTGATGCGGCGTGACGGCAGCAGCTTCTACGCCCGCATGTATGTGTCGCCGCTGGTGGACGGCCGTGGCAGGCATACCGGCTGGATGAGCTCGATGACGGATATCACCGAGCCCAAGCGCGCCCGCGAAGAGCTGGCCGCGGCGCACGACCGCTTCACCACGGTGCTGGAAAGCCTGGATGCCGCGGTGTCCGTGCTGGCCACCGACAAGCCCGAACTGCTGTTCGCCAATCGCTACTACCGGCAGTTGTTCGGCTGGGAAGCCGAGGGCCACCTCAAGCTGGCCGGCGGCGAGATCGACAAGGAGCAGGTCTCCAGCGATGCAACCGACTTCGTCGACGCCTACGCCGGCCTGCCGGCCTCGGAGTTGATGCCCTACTCCTCGGACGCGCGTGAAGTGTTCGTGCCCGACATGCAGAAATGGTTCGAAGTGCGCCGCCGCTATATCCAGTGGGTGGACGGCCACCTGGCGCAGATGCAGATCGCCACCGACATCACCGTGCGCAAGGCCGCCGAGGAAATGGCGCGCCAGCATGAGGAGCGGCTCCAGTTCACCAGCCGCCTCACCACCATGGGCGAGATGGCTTCGTCGCTGGCGCACGAGCTGAACCAGCCGCTGGCGGCGATCAACAACTATTGCATGGGCGCGGTGGCCCGGCTGCGCTCCGGGCGCAGCACCGCCGAAGACCTGATCCCGATCCTGGAGAAGACTTCGGCGCAGGCGGTGCGCGCAGGCACCATCATCAGCCGCATCCGGGGCTTTGTGAAGCGCAGCCAGCCGCAGCGGCGCGAAGCCGCCCTGCATGACATCGTGGCTGACGCGGTCGGCCTGGCCGACCTGGAAGCCACCCGCCGCCGCGTCACCATCCTGACCCGGCTACCGGCCCCGCCTTTGCTGCTGTTCGTCGATCCGGTACTGATCGAGCAAGTGCTGGTCAACCTGCTCAAGAACGCCGTCGAGGCCATGGCCGGCCTGCCGGCCATGCGCGCCACCGGCGTGGTCCGCCTGCACGCGCGCGTGGAGCCGGGCGAGTTTGGTCAGGTCATGCGCATCGACGTGATCGACCAGGGCCCCGGCGTGGACGAGGCCACCAAGGAACGGCTGTTCGAGCCGTTCTTCAGCACCAAGTCCGACGGCATGGGGATGGGGCTGAATATCTGCCGCTCCATCATCGAGTCGCACCAGGGACGGCTGTGGGTGGAGAATAATGCCGACGGCATCGGCTGCACATTCAAGATCATGCTGCCCCTGCTGCCGGCGCATATCGACCAGTAAATCGCTGGCCGTGCCGCCAGGTTCCCTGCCACGCGCCCCAGGGCGGCCCCTGTTGCTTGCCGCCCGGCCCGGTTACACTTGGCGGCAAATGACTTTGTTGTCCCAGGAGACTTCATGACCGTAACGCCAAACCCCACCTCCCACCGCGGCGAGACCGTCTTCATCGTCGACGACGATGAAGCCATGCGCGACTCGCTGACCTGGCTGCTGGAGGGCAATGGCTACCAGGTTCGCAGCTTTACCAGCGCCGAACAGTTCCTCTCCGCCTACGACGCAGGCCAGGTTTCCTGCCTGATCCTCGACGTGCGGATGCCGGGCATGAGCGGGCCCGAGCTGCAGGAACGCATGATCGCGGAGAACATCAATATTCCGATCGTCTTCATCACCGGCCACGGCGACGTGCCGATGGCGGTCTCCACCATGAAAAAGGGCGCGATCGACTTTATCGAGAAGCCGTTCGACGAGTCCGAACTGCGCTCGCTGGTGGAGCGCATGCTGCAAAAGGCCCGCACCGACCACTCCGCCGCCCGCGAGCAGCGCGCCGCCAAGGACCTGCTGGGCAAGCTCACCACGCGTGAACAGCAGGTGCTGGAGCGCATCGTGGCAGGCCGGCTGAACAAGCAGATCGCCGACGACCTGGGCATTTCCATCAAGACCGTGGAAGCGCATCGCGCCAACATCATGGAAAAGCTCAACGTCAACACCGTGGCCGACCTGCTGCGCCTGGCCCTGTCCAAGAGCAGCTGAGCCCGCGCCAGAAAGAAGAATGGCAGTCCGGCCCCGCTGGCCGGCGGACGGGCTGCCTGCTCAACGCCTGAGATATTCCTCGTCGCGGAAGGTCACAACCCATTGCGGTTTGTAGACCACGAACACCGCCACCAGCATGCCCGTGAGAAACGCCTCGCCAAACGCCAGGATCAGCACCGCGGTCAGCGTATCGGGCAGCGACAGCACGCCATCGCCCACGCTGTAGCTACGCCAGATCGCCCTCGCCGCGCCGGCGCCCAGCGCGGCCAGGCCGGCGGCAAAGTAGCCGTGGCCAAGGATGAAGACAAAGGGATGGCGCGGCAACAGCCGGCGCATGGCGCCCTGCAGCGCAGCCGACAGCAAGGCCGGCAACAACCCCATCCAGACATAGCGCGGCCAGAGCGCGGCCCAATCCAGCTGAGCCCAGCCGTGCCCGGCCAGGTACCCGAGGCCGAGCAAAGACACCAGGTCGATCACGAACAGCGACAGCAGGGCCAGCGGCAGCCCGAACAGCGTCACCATCAGGGTGGCGCCAAACAACTGGATCACCATGCCGCCCGGCAGCGTCGCCCTTAACGTCCACAACAGCGCCAGCAATACCAGCGCGCCCAGCCAGCCATTCTGCAAGGCGTCGCGGCGCAGCAGTTGCCAGGGGCGCCGGCTCAGCGCCCAGGCCAGTCCGGCCAGGCTGAATGTCAGCAGCACGGCATGTTCGGCTGGCGTGCCAGGCGTAACGAGAGGGGTCAGGGCAGGCATGCGGACATGCTACCAGCGCCCCAAGCTACTTCGCCCCGGGTTGCGTCAACCTTTATAATTCCGCTTTGACCACCTCCCGCCCTCCCGCGCCCATCCCATGCCCGCCCAATTGATCGACGGCAACGCCCTTGCCAAGCAACTCCGTACCGAAGCCGCCCGACGCGCCGCCAGCCTCACCGAACGCGGCCACCGGCCCGGCCTGGCCGTGGTCCTGGTGGGCGAAGACCCGGCCAGCCAGGTTTATGTGCGCAACAAGGTGAAAGCGTGCGACGACAATGGCTTCCACTCTTCCCTCGACCGCTATCCGGCCGACCTGTCCGAGGCCGACCTGCTGGACCGCATCGACACCCTGAACCGTGACCCGCATATCCACGGCATCCTGGTGCAGTTGCCGCTGCCCAAGCATATCGACAGCCACAAAGTGCTGGAAGCGATCGCCCCGGAAAAAGACGTGGACGGCTTCCACGTGGCCAATGCCGGCGCCCTGATGACCGGCGCCCCGCTGTTCCGCCCATGCACGCCTTATGGCTGCATGAAGATGCTGGAATCGGTGCAATTCCCGCTGCGCGGCGCCCGTGCGGTGGTGGTTGGCGCGTCCAATATCGTCGGCAAGCCGATGGCGATGCTGTTGCTGCAGGCCGGCGCCACCGTCACCATCTGCAATAGCAAGACGCGCGACCTGGCCGCGCATACCCGGGATGCCGATGTGATCGTGGCCGCCGTGGGCAGGCGCAACATCATCACCGCCGATATGGTCAAGCCGGGGGCGGCCGTGATCGACGTGGGCATGAACCGCGACGACAACGGCAAGCTGTGCGGCGATGTCGACTTCAACGGCGTCAAGGAAGTGGCCGGCTATATCACGCCGGTACCGGGCGGCGTAGGCCCGATGACTATTACGATGCTGCTTATCAATACGCTGGAAGCCGCCGAGCGCGCGGCCGGCTGAAGACCGCCCGCCGTGCGGTGCGCCCGCACGGCATGGCACTGGAAATCCTGCCGCCCCGCCCCAATGTGCGGGGTATTGCCCTTACTGGCCCCGCCAAGAGAGACGCCATGGACCAAGCCGCCAACCAGGCCAATGAAGCCAACGCCACAACCGGTGCCAATCCGCTGCTGGATTTCACCGACCTGCCGCGTTTCGCCGAGATACGCCCCGAACACATCGGGCCGGCGCTCGACGTGCTGCTGGCTACCGCGCAGGCCGCGGTCGACCGCGCCGAGGATCCCGCCACCCCTGCCACCTGGGCCAACGCCGTGGAAGCGCTGGAAGCCGCCACCGAGCCGCTCGGACGCGCCTGGGGCGTGGTCGGCCACCTGAGCGCCGTGGCGGATACGCCGCCGTTGCGCCAGGCGCACGCCGACAACCTGCCGCGCATGACCGAATTCTGGTCCTCGCTCGGCCAGAGCCTGGCGCTTTACGACAAGTACAAGGCGCTCGCCGCCAGCCCGGAATTCGCCACCATGAGCGCGGCCCGCCGCCAGTTGATGGAAAACGAATTGCGCGGTTTCCGCCTGGGCGGCGCCGAACTGCCCGAAGACAAGAAGCCCCGCTTCGCCGCGATCCAGGAACAGCAGGCCCAGCTGTCCAAGGCTTTCTCCGATCACGTGCTCGACGCCACCAACGCCTACGCGCTGCTGATCGAGGACGAAAGCCGGCTCAGCGGCGTGCCTGAGGACGCGCTCGAGGCCGCCCGCGCCGCCGCCGAGAAGGACGGCAAGCCGGGCTGGAAATTCACCCTGCACTTCCCGTCCTATTTCCCGGTGCTGCAATACGCGGACGACCGCTCGCTGCGCCAGACCATGTACGAGGCCAGCGTCACCCGCGCCTCCGAGCTGGCTCAGCAATACGGCCAGGGCAAGGCCGAATGGGACAACACGGCCAATATGCGCGAGCAACTGGCGCTGCGCCGCGAGGAAGCCCAACTGCTCGGCTACGCCTCCTTCGGCGAGGTTTCGCTGGTGCCCAAGATGGCGGAATCGCCGGCGGAAGTGCTGCACTTCCTGGACGAACTGGCTGCCAAGGCACGCCCGTACGCCGAGAAGGACTGGACCGAACTCAAGGCCTTCGCCGCCGCCGAACTCGGGCTGACCGAACTGGCGCCGTGGGACGTGGCCTACGCCTCGGAAAAGCTGCGCGAACAGCGCTACGCGTTCTCCGAGCAGGAAGTGAAGCAATATTTCCCGGAACCCCAGGTGCTCAAGGGCTTGTTCGGCGTGGTGGAGAAGCTGTTCTCCGTGCGCATCGAGCCCGACCAGGCCCAGACCTGGCACGACGATGTGCGCTTCTTCCGCGTGGTATCGCCTGAAGGCGAACTGCTGGCGCAGTTCTACATCGACCTGTACGCCCGCGAAGGCAAGCGCGGCGGCGCGTGGATGGACGATGCCCGTGGCCGAAAGCAGCTCGATGCTGGCCGCGTGCAGACCCCTGTGGCCTATCTGACCTGCAACTTCACGGCCCCCGTGGGCGGCAAGCCAGCGCTGTTCACCCACGACGAAGTGATCACGCTGTTCCATGAGTTCGGCCACGGCCTGCACCATATGCTCACCCAGGTGGGCGAGCTGGGCGTGTCCGGCATCAACGGCGTGGAATGGGATGCGGTGGAGCTGCCCTCGCAGTTCATGGAGAACTTCTGCTGGGAATACGAGGTGCTGGCGGACATGACCGCGCAGGTCGACAGCGGTGAGCCGCTGCCGCGCGACCTGTTCGAGCGCATGCTGGCTGCCAAGAATTTCCAGAACGGCATGATGACGCTGCGCCAGATCGTGTTCTCGTCGTTCGACATGCACCTGCACACCGACTTCGAACCGGCGGGCGAGAAGTCCGTGCTCGCGCTGTCCAGGGAAATCAACGATCGCGCCCACGTGGTGCCGCAGCACCCGCTTTCGCGCTGGCCGAATACCTTCAGCCATATCTTCGCCGGCGGCTACGCGGCGGGCTACTACAGCTACAAGTGGGCTGAAGTGCTGTCCGCAGACGTGTACGCCGCGTTCGAGGAGGCCGCAAAGCTCTCCGGCACCGTGCTGGACGCCGAGACCGGCGCGCGCTACCGCCGCGAGATCCTGTCCGTGGGCGGCAGCCGCCCGGCCATGGAATCCTTCACCGCATTCCGCGGCCGCGCTCCGCAGATCGACGCCTTGCTGCGGCACGGCGGCATGGCGGTGGCATAAGGCAGGGTAGGGGAAAGCAAGGAAGCGTAACGAAGAAAGCGGCTCATATCGAGCCGCTTTTTTCATGGCGGCCGGCACGGGCAATACACGCTACCGAAGCCAACGCGCAGCATCCGCTCGCTGCAATCGCGGCCGAATAATTGCCGCAGGTATCGAAGAGCCAGCCCGCGAAGCTACCGCCGGCCATCGCGGCAACCCCGACCGCGATATACAGCGCCCCGAGGATGGACCCGAGGTTGGCCGTGCCGAACCAGGTCGCGGCGAGCGCGGGATACAGGGAGATGCAGCCGCCGTTTGCCGCGCCGAACAGAATGGCGAACAGCGCCAGCGCGGGAAAGCTAACGGCACCGAGCCACACGCCGTTGAGTACGGCCAGCGCCAGGGTCAGGCACATCAGCAGCCGCCCTGGGCCGAGCCTGTCGCCGAGCCCGCCCAGCGACAGGCGGCCCAGGATATTGCCGACGCCCACCAGCCCGATCAGCAGGTTCCCGCCAGCGGAAGAGATGCCATGCTGCCGCGCATAGGGGTGGATATGAACCAGTGCGGCGAACAGGCCGACCGAGCCTAGCAGGATAGCAGCGAAGTACCACCAGAACCGTCCGCCGCGCGCCGCCTGCGCCAGGCTATGCCCCGCCTGCGGGCTGGCCTGGACGGCGCCTGGCAGGGAAGCAGCGCCATCGGGATGCAGGCCGGCCTCCTCCGGCCGCCCCTTCATTACCATTGCCATCGCCAGCCCGACCACCGCGATGACCAGTGCGAAGCACCGCATCGTTGCCTGCCAGGACATCTGCTCCATCAGCAACCCGGCCGCCACCGGTCCGGCAAACGTACCAAGCCCGGTGCCAGCCAGCGCCAGGCCCGAAGCTTTGCTGCGATGCCTTACGAACCAGCGCTGGACCGCCGTCACCGCCGGTACATAGACCAGGCCGACGCCCAGCCCCACCAGCGTGCAGAAGGCAACCAGGAACCACGCCAGTGAATCCGTGGCAATACTGGCAATGGCAAAGCCTAGCGCCAGCAGCACGATCCCCAGGGCAATAACCCGGCGCGTCGAGATCCGATCGGCCAGGGCGCCGGAGAAAACGCCCACCGCATAGTAAATCAGCGCGGTGAACGAAAACACGGAAGCCGCGGATGAGCTCCCCACCTGGAAGCCCTCCTGGATACTCGCAAAAAAGGCCCCGAACGAATACGCGGCACCGAAGATCAGAGCCAGCAGCATGTGTGTCGCGCCGACCACATACCACCCCTGAAAAATTTTCACCTTTGCCATGCCACCTCCGATAGCGCCTTCAGCGCAGCGCCCTTCTAATTTCACCCGGGAGTCACTTTCTTGTTGCTTATTCTTGTATATACAAGAAAGGACAACAAATCAACGAGTCGGGACTACCCTGACACGGGCCATGTCCTGGCGCCCTACTCCCTTGGAACCTTCGAAAATGGAAATTGGCTAGACAAGCCCGGTCAAGTAATATGCGTGCCATGACCTACCTGCCACCCGCCGCTGCCTACGCGCATATCAAGAATTACCTCAAGGAAGGACTCAGCGCCGGGCGCTGGCCGCCGGGCACGCTGATGCCGTCGGAGTCCGAGCTGGTCACGCAGTTCCGCGTCAGCCGCATGACGGCCAACCGGGCGGTGCGCGAACTGCAGGCAGAAGGACTGGTGGAGCGTGTACAGGGCGTGGGCACGTTCGCCACCCAGCCCTACCGCGCGTCGTCGACCCTGACCATCCGCGACTTGCACGACGAGATCACCGAACGCGGCCACCGCCATCGCTCGGACGTGCATATGGCGCGCGCCGAGGTGGTCAACGAGGCCCTGGCTCAGCGCATGGGACTGCCCGTCGGCAGCCCGGTCTTCCACACCCTGATCGTCCATAGCGAGAACGGCGTGCCGCTGCTGTGCGAGGACCGCTACGTCAACCCCGCCCGCGCGCCCGACTACCTGGACGTGGACTTCACCAAGACCACGCCCACCAATTACCTGCTGACCGTGGCACCGCTATGGGAGGCCCAGTACTCGATCGAGGCGCAACTGCCCACCGAGCAGGAGGCCGAGTTGCTGGGCATCAAGCCGGCCGAGCCTTGCCTGATCGTGGTCCGGCGCACCGAAAGCCAGGGCTCGCCGATTACGCTGGCGCGCCTGGTGCATCCGGGCTCGCGCTATGCCATCGAGGGCTCCTTCAAGCCTTGAGGCCGCGCCGGCTTGCGTCCAGCCGGGAATGTTTTTGCGTCGGGGTTGCGCTCGCCAGCCTGCTGTTGGGACAGCTTCTCATCGAGAACCACATCGCCGATCTGGCTTCCGTGCGCGGCAACGGCTTGCTCGCGCGCCACGCCGCAGTTCGTGCTTGCGGGCGGCGCCAAAGGGTTCCCGCCCTGTAAAATGCGTTTTAGATCTTTAGATCAACAGGACAAACAAAGATGAGAATCGCCACCTGGAACGTCAACTCGCTCAAGGTCCGGCTACCGCAAGTGCTGGACTGGCTGATCGAGCAGGAAAAAGCCGACGCGCCGATCGACGCCCTGTGCCTGCAGGAGCTGAAGATGCCGGACGACAAGTACCCGCTGGCCGAACTGGAGAGCGCGGGCTTCCACAGCGTGTTCACCGGCCAGAAGACCTACAACGGCGTGGCGATCCTGGCGCGCAACGCTAGCATGGCGGCGCCCAGCGACGTGGTGCGCAATATCCCCGGCTACGAGGACGCCCAGCAGCGCGTGGTGGCGGCCACCTACGGCGACGTGCGCCTGGTGTGCGCGTATTTCCCCAACGGCCAGGCGCCGGACTCCGACAAGTTCACCTACAAGCTGGGCTGGCTGCAGGCGATGACGGTGTGGCTGCAAGAGGAGATGGCGAAGTACCCGAAGCTCGCGCTGCTGGGCGACTTCAATATCGCACCCGAAGACCGCGACGTGCACGATCCCAAGAAGTGGGAAGGCCAGAACCTGGTATCCCCCCCGGAGCGCGACGCCTTCAGGGCGCTGGAGGCGCTCGGCCTGACCGATGCCTTCCGCATGTTCGAGCAGCCCGAGAAGAGCTTCTCCTGGTGGGACTACCGCATGTTCGCCTTCCGCCGCAATGCCGGCCTGCGCATCGACCACATCCTGCTGTCGCCGGCCTTGCGCGATGTGTGCAGCGCCTGCGTGATCGATCGCGTGCCGCGCACCTGGGAGCAGCCGTCGGACCACACGCCGGTGGTTGCGACGCTCGCCCTGGGTTAAAGCGGTATGCGCAAGTCCGCGTTCGGGATATCCGGGAAGCCACCGTCTCGCTTCCGGGCCGCCGCACAGCTACACTTGCCGGCATGAAACCGGCCACCTTCCGCCACCGCAACCTTCCCCACCTGCTGCTGCAAGCTCGCGAAACGCTGATGGCGGGCTTTAGGCCCATCCTGCGCCAGCACGGCATGACCGAGCAGCAATGGCGCGTGGTGCGCACCCTCAACGAGCAGGGCGAGATGGAGCCGAACCAGGTCGCCGACGCCTGCCTCATCCTGAGCCCGAGCCTGACCCGCATGCTGTCGAGCATGGAGGAAGCGGGCCTGATCCTTCGCTCCCGCTCCACCACGGACCAGCGCCGCCAGCTGATCTCGCTGACCGACAAGTGCCGCGCCGTGATCGCCGAGATGGAGCCGCTGATCGACCGGCGCTATGAGGAGCTCGAGCAGATGATCGGCGCCGAGCGGCTCGGCAAGGTCTATGGCGCGCTCGACGAACTGCTGGAAACCTTCACCGAGCGAGACCCGCGCGCATGACCGTGCCTGCAGCGCAAGGCGGAACAGGCGGCGTGCTTGGGCGCCTGCTGCCAGCATGGCGGCACCGCATAAGCCCGGCCTCCTTGCGCGCCGACCTGATCGCGGGCCTGCTTGGCGCCGTGCTGGTGCTGCCGCAGGGGGTCGCCTTCGCCACACTCGCCGGCCTGCCTCCACAGTACGGCATCTATGCGGCCGTCATCCCCTGCATCGTGGCGGCCTTGTTCGGGTCGAGCTGGCACGTGATGTCCGGGCCGACCAATGCCAACTCGCTGGCGCTGTTCGCCATGCTGAGTCCGGTGGCGTTTGCCGGCAGTCCGGAGTACATCAATCTCGCGCTCGCCGTCACCGTCATGGTCGGCTTGCTGCAGCTTGCCGTGGGCACCCTGCGCCTCGGTTCGCTCGCCAACTTTATCTCGCCCTCGGTGCTGCTTGGCTTCACCTGCGGCGCGGCGACGCTGATCGGGCTCTATGCGCTCAAGGACCTGTTCGGGCTGGCCGTGCCCACGGGCACGAGCGCCTTCGGCGTAGTGCGCTTCCTGCTCGACAACGCCGACACCATCAACTGGAGCGCGTTCACCGTGGCCGCGGTCACACTGGCGGTCACGCTCGCCGTCAAGCGCGTCTCGCGCCGGCTGCCCTTCATGCTGATCGGCCTGCTGGCAGGCTACGGCATCGCCCTGCTGCTCAATGCGCCGGGCTGGAGCGAAGGCGCGCGCCACGTCAACGTGGTTGGCCCGATACCGTCGGCCGTTCCGCCCTTGCACGTGCCCGACATCTCCTGGCAGGCCATCCCCGACCTGCTGGGCATCGCCGCCGCGCTCACCATCGTGGCGCTCGGCCAGTCGATTTCGATCGCCAAGGCGGTTGCCCTGCGCTCAGGCCAGCACATCGACGCCAACCGCGAGTTCATTGGCCAGGGCTTGTCCAATATCGCGGGTGGCTTCTTCTCCGCCTATATCTCCTGCGGCTCGCTGAACCGCTCGATGCCCAACTATGAAGCGGGTGCGCAGACGCCGCTGGCCAGCATTTTCTCGGCCGTGCTGCTGGTCGTGCTGGTCACCGCAAGCGCACCACTGCTGGCCCGGATTCCGCTCGCGGCAATCGCCGCGATGCTGATGCTGGTGGCCTGGGGCCTGTTCGATTTCGCCCGGCTGCGCCGCATCGCCAGCCTGAGCCAGACCGAATTCGCCATCGCCGTCAGCACCTTTGCCGCCACGCTGGCCATTCGCCTGGAAATGGCGGTTCTGCTCGGCACCATCTTGTCGCTGGTTGCCTATCTCTATCGCACGTCGCGGCCGGCTGTGCGCAGCCTGGTGCCCGACGCGGACGATCCCGACCGCCGCTTTACGCCGCTGGACGAGTTGCACCGCCCGCAGCCGGAATGTCCTCAACTCAAGCTGCTGCGCATGGAAGGCGCAATCTACTTCGGCGCCGTCCAGTACGTCACCGACCGCCTGCACGAAGCACGCAGCGCCCATCCTGGACAGATCCACCTGCTTGCCATGACCAAGAGCATGAACTTCATCGACCTGGCCGGCGCCGAAATGTGGGAAAGCGAGCTGGCCGAACGGCGTGCCACCGGCGGCGACCTGTATTTCCACCGTCCGCGCACGCAGGTCCTGCAGACATGGGATCAGACCGGCTTTGCGCTAAAGCTGGGCGAGGGGCATATCTTCTCCACCAAGCGGCAGGCGCTGCACACCATCATTGCCCGCCTGGATCCCGCCGGATGCGCGCAATGCCAGGCGCGAATCTTCGAGGAATGCGCAAGTCGCCCGGGCGGAGCACTCCATGGCACGGCGTAAGAAAGAGTACGACTAGATCTGGAACGTGACCTGAACCCGGCAAGGCATGACCGCGGGAACGGAAAAGAGAAACGCCGGCGTGGAACCGGCGCCAGGCGGCGAGAAGCCGCAACAACATGAAACGTTAGCACGGGATCGGACCGATGACCGACCCGGCCTGAGACCCGTTTCAGAGCGGCGCCACATGGGCGCGCTTGACCACCACCGGCTGGGCTGCGCCCTGCTCGATCAGCACCACGGCGGCACGCTCGATTGTCTCGCGTCCGGCGCGGAAAGCCTCTTCCAGCGACAAGACCTGGTCGGCACTGAAGCCTTCCCACAGCGCTTCGCGCGTCACCACGCAGGTGACTTGTTCGCCGTTGACAACAGCGTGGAATAGCAAGCCTTCATTATTGATATCGTAGCGATCTTGCTCTTGGAATTTGATATCCATCGGTACAGCCCTCCATTGCAAGTGAAGATTCATCCTAACATGGGTCGGCCCGACTCGTCCGCAAAGGCCTACGCCTCGCTCGCCTCCAAGCATGACTACCGATGCACAAGGCGAGTTCCCATGGCATGAATGCATGGATCCGGTGCATGAAAAAGCCCCTGCGCCTTCGCATCGCTGCAGGAACCGGGGCAATTCGGACATGCCATACGTGGCCCTGCTCGCACAGGAAAGATTTCGCAGGGAGGGGGTTTGACAAACGCAAAAACGATGATACAATCTTTTTCTTCGTTGGGGCGTTAGCTCAGTTGGTAGAGCAGCGGACTCTTAATCCGTAGGTCGAGTGTTCGAGTCACTCACGCCCCACCAGCGAATTCTAAAAGCCGGAAGCAGCAATGC
>NZ_JBFTSG010000042.1:0-83623 GCF_056399885.1 Cupriavidus sp. 01L45
GATTCAATCGTCAACGCGTCACCCAAAAAGGCAGAAGTAAACGCGAGACTCAGACAGTTTACAAGTGCCGCTTCAAGTCCTTGAATGTAAACACTTTTCCGGGGCGCCAGGATCGCTTCGGTGGGTCAACGATGTGTATAACCGCATGGGTAAGGGTATGTCAAAGGAAGTTTGTCGCGCCGTCGTCGTTGTCTATCGAAGTAGTCCGGCCAGCTGGTTCTTTGCTGAAGTGGATGGCAATGACATCTACCGGTTCGGGCCGTTCGAGAGTGAACGCATCGTTAGCGAAATCCTCCCCGTGATCTACCCTGCCGACCTGCAGCGTGAAACCATCACCGCGATGATCGATTGCGACGATGCCACCCTGCTATGCGCGGCGCGCGGAAACATCGCGCCGCCGCCTCCCGGCCCCAGGGCGAATGAAAAGCCGCAGGCGCAGGCATCCGTCTCCTCTGGCTCCGTCTGGCGAGCCTTCTTCAGTCGCCATATCCAGGGCCGGATGGCGTGAGGAACAGTCTCGCGCGCCGTCACGGGAAATTCCCGCGATGGGGGCACGGCCATTCCGCATGACACTACGTGAATGCCGGCACCGCGTCGGTACGCAAGCGGGCATGCCCGCTTGCGATTGCGGGACTTGGCTGATGAACCCATATCGCATTGCTGCCTCTGCCTCGCCAGCGAATGTGTCAGTCCTGCCGGGCAGCTTTGCTGCCGTCGCGCTTCAGCTGGAAACTGTCCGGCAAATGTCCGGAGAATGTCTGAAGAAGAAGTCTGAAATGCCGAAGCGCGGGCGCGCATCAAGCCGTAAGACAACCGGTACGGGACCGTACCGATTCTTATTTCAATCCCGGGCATGATGCCGCCGGTTGCCTTTTGACTTTCCGCGCATACCGGATGCCATGAACGAGACTGCAGCGAAGATCGGCTTTACGTCACTTGCCCATGGGCTGCATGCATATCGCCATTGATTGTTGCCGCTGTTCGACATAAGACTGAAGACAGCGCGTCGCATGCGCACCTCCTGCCCGAAGAACCGGAGATAAGACATGGAAGAAGATCTCGTTCAGCGGATACGGTCCAATCCCAACTATCAGCGGYTGGTATCGACCCGTTCTACCTACGGATGGGTGCTCGCCGGGATGATGATGGTCGTGTATTACGGCTACATTCTCCTGGTTGCCTTCGGCAAGACCCTGCTTTCCACCAGGATCGGCGACGGCGTGATGACCTGGGGTATTCCGATCGGACTCTTTGTGATCGTATTTACCGTGGCCATCACCGGCATCTACGTCTGGCGCGCCAATCGCGAATTCGACGACCTGACGGCTCAGATTCGCAAGGAGGTGCTGTAATGTCGACCCGGAACCGCATCCTGAGCACACTGACGCTGCTTGCCCTGTGCGGGGCGGTCTGGGGAGCCGGCGGCGACCTTGGCCAAATGCAGAAGCAGCCGACCAACTGGACTGCGATCTCCATGTTCGCTGTCTTTGTGGTGTTTACCCTGTTCATCACGAAATGGGCCGCCAGCAAAACCAAGTCCGCCGCGGATTTCTATACGGCCGGCGGCGGCATCACCGGCTTCCAGAACGGCCTGGCAATCGCGGGCGACTATATGTCCGCGGCATCTTTCCTCGGGATATCGGCCGCGGTTTATTCGAACGGCTATGACGGCCTGATTTATTCGATCGGCTTTCTGGTCGGCTGGCCCGTCATCACCTTCCTGATGGCCGAGCGGCTGCGTAACCTCGGCCGCTTCACCTTCGCCGACGTGGCTGCCTATCGCTTCGAGCAGACACCGATCCGCGTATTCGCGGCCTCGGGCACGCTGGTGGTGGTGGCGTTCTACCTGATTGCCCAGATGGTCGGCGCCGGACAGCTGATCAAGCTGCTGTTCGGCCTGGAGTACTGGCTTGCCGTGGTGATCGTCGGCACGCTGATGATGGTTTATGTTCTGTTCGGGGGCATGACGGCGACCACATGGGTCCAGATCATCAAGGCCGGCCTGCTGCTCGCGGGCGCGACGTTCATGGCAGTCATGGTGCTGGCGCAGTTCCATTTCAATCCCGAAGCGCTGTTTGCCAAGGCGGTCGACGTCCATGCCAAGAAGGATGCCATCATGGGTCCCGGCACCTTCATCAAGGATCCGATTTCCGCCATTTCATTCGGCATGGCGCTGATGTTCGGCACGGCAGGGCTGCCGCACATCCTGATGCGGTTCTTTACCGTGCCAAGCGCCAAGGAAGCGCGCAAGTCCGTGTTCTGGGCGACGACATGGATCGCCTACTTCTACCTGCTGACATTCATCATCGGCTTTGGCGCCATCGTGCTGGTCAGCACCAACCCGGTATATAAGGATGCGCTTGGCGGCTTGCTGGGCGGCAACAACATGGCTGCCATCCACCTTGCGAACGCCGTTGGCGGCAATGTGTTCCTCGGTTTTATCTCCGCGGTGGCCTTCGCCACGATTCTTGCCGTGGTCGCCGGGCTGACGCTGTCCGGCGCTACTGCGGTTTCGCATGACCTTTATGCGACCGTGTTCAAGAAAGGCAAGGCGGCCAGCGATAAGGAATTGCGCGTTTCGCGGTATACGACAGTCGCGCTGGGCGTCGTGGCGGTGATTCTCGGGATTGCGTTCGAGAAGCAGAACATCGCGTTCATGGTGTCCCTGGCCTTTGCCGTTGCGGCATCGGCTACCTTCCCCGTGCTGTTCATGGCTGTGCTCTGGAAAGACTGCACGACGCGCGGCGCGACCATCGGCGGCTTTCTCGGCCTGATCACCGCGGTCGGGCTGACCATTGTCTCCAAATCGGTCTGGGTGGATGTATTCGGCTACAAGGATGCGATCTTTCCGTACACATCGCCTGCCTTGTTTTCGATGACCGCAGGCTTTGTCGGCATCTGGCTGTTCTCGATTCTCGACAATAGCGATCGTGCCCGGGTTGACCGCGCAGGGTACGAGGCGCAGAGAGTCCGGTCGGAAACCGGCATTGGCGCGTCGGGCGCTTCCGGCCACTGAAGGACGTGCCGTGTTGCGCCGCAACCTTGTCGGACACCGCCTGATCGCGCTGTTTGCCCTGGGCTGGCTGCTGTTCAACTATCCGCTGCTGGCCCTGTTCAACAACACGCTCACCTGGTTCGGCATCCCGCTGTTGTACGCCTATCTGTTCGCCGCATGGGCGGTGCTTATCGTTCTGCTGGCAGTCACCGCGGAGCAGGAAGCACCGCGAAAAGGAAACCCTCAGTTCGCCCCGCCCGCACCTGCGCCGAGGGACTGACATGCTGCAGGGCTGGGTCGTTGCGCTGGCGTCGTTCACGTACCTTGGCATGCTGTTCGCCATTGCGTATTACGGCGACAAGCGCTCGGACGCGGGCGCCAGCGTCATCAACAACCCATACCTGTATGCGTTGTCGCTGGCCGTGTACGCCACCTCGTGGACATACTACGGCAGCGTCGGCCGCGCCGCCGTCAGCGGCATCGGCTTCTTGCCCATCTACCTCGGCCCTACACTGATGGCGGCGCTATGGTGGACCGTGCTGCGCAAGATCATCCGTATCAGCAAGAACAACCGCATCACGTCGATTGCCGATTTCCTGGCTTCGCGATACGGCAAGAGCGCGCTGCTTGGCGGCCTTGTCACGCTGGTGTCGGTGGTGGGCATCGTGCCTTATATCGCGCTGCAACTAAAGGCCGTCTCGGCGAGCGTGGCGGTACTGGTGCATTCCGCCGACATCGGCATCCGGCGCGGCACGGCAGGGCCGGTGTGGTCGGACACCACGCTGTACCTCGCGCTGATGCTGGCCATATTCACCATCCTGTTCGGCGCCCGCCATATCGATGCTGCGGAGCGCCATGAGGGCATGGTCGCCGCGATTGCGTTTGAATCGCTGGTAAAGCTGGCGGCCTTTCTCTCGGTAGGGATCTTCGTCACCTTTGGCCTGTACGATGGCTTCGGGGATCTGTTCGGGCGCGCGGGCGCGGTTCCCGCGCTGAAGGCGCTCCTGACATTGAATGGCGGTACCGTGACATTCGGCAGCTGGGCCGCGCTGGTATTCCTGTCGATGCTGTCGATCCTGCTCCTGCCGCGCCAGTTCCAGATCGCCGTGGTCGAGAACGTCGACGAGAATCACCTCAGGAAAGCCATCTGGATGCTGCCCTTGTACCTCCTGGCGATCAATCTCTTTGTGTTGCCGATCGCCTTCGCAGGCGTGCTGCGCTTTCCGGGCGGCCAGGTCGACCCGGATATGTTCGTGCTGGCGTTGCCGCTGCAGGAAGGCGCTCCGGCGCTGACGCTCCTTGTGTTCATCGGCGGGCTGTCGGCCGCGACCGGCATGGTCATCGTCGAAACCATCGCGCTCAGCACCATGGTCTGCAATGACCTGGTGATGCCCTTGCTGCTGCGCCTGAAGCCCCTGCGGTTCGGCCATCGCGCCGATATCAGCGCGATGCTGCTCGCGATCCGGCGCGCGGCCATCGTGCTGTTGATGATGCTGGGATACGCCTACTTCCGCCTGGCCGGCGAAGCGTACGCGCTGGTCTCGATCGGCCTGATCTCGTTCGCGGCCGTGGCGCAGTTCGCGCCCGCGATGCTGGGCGCCATCTATTGGAAGAACGGCACGCGGCGCGGCGCGCTGGCTGGCCTCGGCGCAGGCTTCCTGCTCTGGCTGTACACGCTCCTGCTGCCATCGTTCGCGCAGTCCGGCTGGCTGCCGGCCAGTTTTGTCGAATACGGGCCGTTCGGCATCGGGTGGCTGAAGCCGCAGCAACTGTTTGGCCTGGCCGGGCTGGACCCGGTCTCGCATGCGCTGTTCTGGAGCATGCTGGCGAACGTCGGCGGCTATGCCGGCGTGTCGCTCACCAGTCCGCAAAGCGCGGCGGAACGGGTGCAGGCCATCCTGTTCGTGGATGCCTATGCCCACGGCGGCAGCGCACTGGGTTCCCATGTGTGGCGCGGCAGCGCTTCGGCCGAAGCGGTACTTGCGTTGTTGCGGCGCTTCCTTGGCGGCGTACGGGCCGACGAAGCGTACGCGCGGTTCCACCGCGAGCGTGCCGGCGCCAGCCCGCTGGCCGCCGACGCCGCGCTGGTGCATTTCGCGGAAATCCAGCTGGCAGGTGCGATCGGCGCCGCATCGGCGCGCGCGATGATCGCCTCGGCGGTGAATGAAGAGCCGCTCGGCCTGGACGAAGTCATGGCAATACTGGATGAGACCTCGCAAGCGGTCGCCTACAGCCGGCAACTGGAACAGAAATCGCGAGAACTGGAGATGGTATCGGCCGGACTCAAGGCCGCCAACATGCGGCTCACCGAGCTTGATCACATGAAGGACGACTTTATTTCGACAGTGACGCACGAGTTGCGCACCCCGCTTACGTCAATCCGCGCGTTCTCCGAAATTCTTCGCGACCATCCCGATCTTGCCGCTGCCAGGCGCAGCGAATACCTTGACATTGTGATCAAGGAAAGCGAGCGCCTCACACGTCTCATCAACAACGTGCTCGACCTTGCCAAGATCGAATCCGGCAGCACCGAATGGCACCCCGTGCCACTAGACTTGAAACAAGTGATCGAGGATGCGGTAAGCGCCACCCGGCAACTGTTTGCGGACCAGCGCATTCAGCTTGAGCTGCACCTGCCGCCGCAGGTCCCGCTGATACTGGCCGACCCCGACCGGCTGATGCAGGTGATGCTCAACCTGCTGTCGAACGCGGCAAAGTTCTGCGACCGCGCGGACGGCCGGGTCGCGGTGAGCCTGGAGGCGGCGGGCGGCAATTTGCGCGTCGCGGTGCGCGACAACGGTTGCGGCGTGCGCCCGCAGGATCGGGAGCTGATCTTCGACAAGTTCCGCCAGGGCGGCGACAGGCTGGCGGGCAAGCCCCAGGGCACCGGGCTCGGATTGCCGATCAGCCGGGAAATCATCCGCCATTTCGGCGGTGCGCTGTGGCTGGAGACCACGCAGGACAACGGCGCGGTATTCGTATTCACGCTGCCGCTGCCGAACGCACCGGAGACAACGTCATGACCCACAAAGTCCTTATCGCCGACGACGAACCGAACATCGTGATCTCCCTGGAATTCCTGATGCAGCAGAGCGGCTACGAGGTGGGCATCGCGCGCGACGGGGAGGAAGCCCTGGCGCAGATGGCCGCGTTCCAGCCCGATCTTGTCCTGCTCGACATCATGCTGCCGCTGCGCAGCGGCTTCGAGGTCTGCCAGAAGATCCGCGAGAACAAGGCCTGGGATCGGGTCAGGGTGGTCATGCTATCGGCGAAGGGGCGGGACCTTGAGGTGAGCAAGGGCCTCGCGCTGGGCGCCGATGCGTACATCACCAAGCCGTTTTCCACCAAGGAGCTGGTTGAGAAGGTGGGCGCATTGCTCGCGAGCTGTCAGAGAGACCCCGAATGATTCGAACGTGGATCGCCGGGCACCGCTTCGGCGTGACATTGGCGCTGCTCTTCCTGGCGCAGTTGCTGCTCGCCGGCGCGATCCTCCTGCCGCTCGCGATCGACCTGCCGGACGCGCAGCGCACCTGGTTGCGCGCGTTGCTGCTGCAGCGCGGCGCGCTGTGGATTGCCCTCGCGTTGCTGCTGCTGCTTGGCCTGGGCATTGGCCTGAAAGCCCTGTTCGACGCCTACCTGACGCCGGTCGCGCGGCTGGCCGAAGACGCCGCGCTGCTTGCGGCCAACCCCGGTCATCGCATCGCGCCACAGGGCGCGCGCGATGTGCGCATCCTGGTCGACAAGCTTAACCTGCTGGCGGCGTCCCATCAGGCCGTGCACGACGACGTGCAGGCCAGGATCGAGCTGGCGAACCGCGCGCTGGCCGAGGAGAAGAACCGGCTCGCCGCGCTCATGGCGGAGCTTGCGCTGAGCGTGCTGGTCTGCAATATCGAAGGGCGAATATTGCTCTACAACGACAGCGCCAGGCAGTTGCTGGAAGCTGGCCGGGGCGGCGCGCCCGCGGCTGGCATTGCGGCAATCGGCCTGGGCCGCTCCGTGTTCGGCGTGATCGAGCGGGGTCTCATCCTGCACGCGCTGGAACAGCTGCAGCACCAGCTCCGCGAGGGCGGGGCCCGCGGGGCGCGGCCGGTATCCGGATTCGTCGCCACGCTGTCGCAGGGCCAGATCGTGCGCGCGCACATGGCACCCGTGTTCGACAGCGCGCATACCCTCAACGGCTTCGTGCTGACGCTGGAAGACATCACCCGCAACGTCGAGGCCGACAACCGCCGCGACGCGTTGCTGCAGTCGCTCACGCAAGATGCGCGCGCCACGCTGGCGAATCTCCTTACGGCGGTGGAAACCCTCCAGGCGTTCCCGGCAATGAACGCTGAGAAGCGAGCCCAGCTTACCGGCATCATCGACGACGAATCGCAGCGCCTGGTGGGCCAGATCGGCCGTGCCGTGGATCAGCGCGGCGCCGGGATGGACAGCCATCAGGAGCTTGAAGAGATGCGCGGCGCCGACCTGCTCGCGCTGCTGCTGCGGCGGATCGGCAGCCCGTCGCTCAGCGTAGCCGCCAGCGATGCGGTCGACGCCACGCTGTGGCTCAAGGTGGACAGCTATGCCTTGACCCAGGCGCTGGCTTATCTGGCGCAGCGGCTCGCTACCGAAGCCGGCGTCACCGAGTTGCGTTTCGGCCTGTGCCGTGCCGGCCGTCTGGCCTATCTCGACCTTACCTGGCGCGGCGCGCCGCCAACCGCCGACATGCTGCGGGCGTGGGAGAACGCACCATTGCAGGYCGGTGCGGCCCTCTCACTGAGCGCGCTGATGGCGCGTCAGGGCGGCGAGACCGTATGTTCGTCCGGCTCGTCGCCCGACATGGCCCGCTACCGTCTGATGCTGCCGGTCTCCGAGCCGCGGTCGGCGCTGGACAGCCTGCCGGCACAGCAAGGCCGCCCGGAGTTCTACGATTTCGACCTGTTCCACCAGCCGGGACAAAACGCCGAAATCGACCAGTGCCTGCTCGCGCAACTCAGCTACACGGTGTTCGATACCGAGACCACGGGGCTGGAGCCTGCCGCCGGCGATGAAATCATCTCCATCGGCGCCTTGCGCATCGTCAACGGCCGGCTGTTGCAGCGGGAGAGTTTCGAGCAGCTGATCCAGCCGCGGGGCGCGCTGAGCGCCGGGTCGATAGCGGTTCACGGCATCACGCACGCCATGCTCAATGGCCAGCCAATGATCGAAACCGTGTTGCCGCAGTTTCACCGTTTCGCCGCGGATACCGTGCTCGTCGCGCACAATGCCGCGTTCGACATGAAGTTCCTGCAAATGCTGGAGGAAAGAACCGGCACCGCCTTCACGCAACCCGTCCTCGATACGCTGCTGTTATCGCAGGTGATCCACCCCCATCAGACCGAGCACACACTGGAAGCGATCGCCAGCCGTCTCGGCGTGGCGGTGATTGGCCGCCATACCGCCCTGGGAGACGCGATCGTCACTGGCGAGGTCTTTCTCAAGATGACCCCGCTGCTCGCGGAAAAAGGCATTGTCACCCTGAAGGATGCCCGCGATGCCGCGCAACAGACCCTTTACGCGCGGCTCCGGTACTGAGGAACGTACAACCCATGAATGAGCCGCCCACGATCCATCCCGACGCCGTTTTCGACCCGCCCGATGCCCAGGCGGGCGCATTCATGCGAGACATGGAGGGCGCCCGCCGCCGCATCGCCGGCGCGCAGGACGGAGGCGGGCTGCAGCGGGCCGCCGCGGAGATCCGGGCGCTCTGGCATCGCGTGGCGGGCGAGACGGAAGCGGAGCCGCTTACGCGGCTGATCTCGACGCTGAACGATGCGTTGACACGGCGCGTGATAGACCTGGCCTGTGCGGGGCAGCAGTTGCAGGACGTACGCTGGTGCTGGATCGCGCTCGGCAGCGAAGGCCGCCAGGAACAGACGCTGTCGAGCGACCAGGACAACGGGCTCATCCTGGCTGGCAGCGGCGGCGCCCAGGCACTGCGCCAACGGATGCTGCCGCTGGCGCTACGCATCAACGAAGCGCTCGACGCCTGCGGGTTCCCGCTGTGCACCGGGCAAATCATGGCAAGCAATCCGCAGTGGTGCCTCGACCTGCACGAATGGCGGGAGCGCTTCGCGAGCTGGATCATCGAAGGCGATCCGCGGGCGCTGCTCAACGCCACCATCTTCTTCGACCTGAGGCCGCTTCATGGCGCGCACGATCTGGCACAGGCGTTGATCGACTGGCTCGCGGACATGGCGCCGGACAACCCGCGCTTTCTGTACCAGATGACCGAGAATGCGCTGCGGCGCAAAGCGCCGCTCGGCCTGCTGCGCGACTTCGCGGTGGCCAGGAGCGGGAAGTTCGCCGGTACGATCGATCTGAAACAGGATGCCGCCACGCTGTTCGTCGACGCGGCCCGCATCTACGGCCTGGCTTGCCGCGCCCGCGCCAGCAATACGGCCGATCGCCTCCGGCGCGCCGGCGAGGCGCGGCGCCTGGAGCCACAGGATGTGCAAGCGTGGATCGGCGCGTTCAATGGCATCCAGACGTTGCGCCTGAAGACACAGCAGCGCTGTTTCGCACGCGGCTCGGCCATGCACAATCGTGTGGACCCGAACGAACTGGACGCGGGCGAGCGGCGCGCCTTGCGCGACGCCTTGCGCCAGGCCCGCGCACTGCAGAAACACCTGGCGCTGGACTACCTCGGTTTTCGCCAGGGAATCTGATCCCGCCGGCACCGGGTACGGCAGCGTACCGACGTCCGGGCCGATTGCGCGCACCGTTTGCTGAATGCCTTGATCCACTTGTCGCAGGATGCCCGAACCCGCGGCGCGAGCAAGCGGATGGCGTGGCCCTATGCCCAACCTGCGCGCAGGAGTACGAAATGCAATCCATTGAATCGGTTCTCCAGGAACACCGCCTCTTTCCGCCGCCCGCTGATCTGGCGGCCCATGCGGCCATCTCAGGCATGGACGCGTACAAGACGCTGTTCGCTGAATCCGAACGCGACTACGACGGCTTCTGGGGGCGTCTCGCGCGCCAGGCGCTGACCTGGAAGACGCCGTTCTCCAAAGTGCTCGACGAGTCGAACGCACCTTTTTACACCTGGTTCGAGGATGGCGAGCTGAATGCCTCGTATAACTGCCTGGATCGCCATGTCGAGTCCGGCAGCGGCAACCGCATTGCCATTGTCTTCGAGGCCGACGATGGCACCGTGGCCGCCGTCACCTACCAGGACCTGCTGCAACGTGTGTGCCGCTTCGCGAATGCGCTCAGGAAGCGGGGCGTGAAGAAGGGCGACCGCGTGGTGATCTACCTGCCGATGTCGGTGGAAGGCGTGGTTGCCATGCAGGCGTGCGCGCGGATCGGCGCGACGCATTCGATTGTATTCGGCGGCTTCTCGGCAAAATCGCTGCACGAACGCCTTGTGGATGTGGGCGCCGTTGCACTTGTCACCGCGGATGAACAGATGCGCGGCGGCAAGGCACTACCGCTGAAGAATATCGCGGACGAAGCCCTGGCGCAGGGCGGCTGCGACGCGGTGAAGAGCGTGATCGTGTACAAACGCACGGGGGGCAAGGTGCAGTGGAACGCGGATCGCGACCTGTGGATGCACGAATTGACGCAGGCCGAAGCGGGCACCTGCGAGCCGGAGTGGGTCGGCGCCGAGCATCCGCTCTTTATCCTGTATACCTCCGGGTCGACCGGCAGGCCCAAGGGGGTCCAGCACAGCACCGGCGGCTTCTTGCTGTGGGCCGCGCAGACCATGAAGTGGACCTTCGACTGGAAGCCCGCGGATGTGTTCTGGTGTACCGCCGACATTGGCTGGATCACCGGCCACAGCTATATCGCCTATGGCCCGCTCGCGGTCGGCGGCACCCAGGTGATGTTCGAAGGCGTGCCGACTTACCCGAACGCGGGCCGCTTCTGGGACATGATCGCCAGGCACAAGGTCACGGTCTTCTACACCGCGCCAACGGCGATTCGTTCACTCATCAAGGCCGCGGCGGTCGACGCAAAGGTGCACCCGTCGAACTACGACCTGTCGTCGCTGCGCATCCTCGGCACCGTCGGCGAGCCAATCAATCCGGAAGGGTGGATCTGGTACTACACCAACGTCGGAGGATCACGCTGCCCGATTGTCGATACCTGGTGGCAGACCGAGACCGGCGGCCACATGATCTCGCCGCTGCCGGGCGCGACCCCGCTTGTGCCGGGCTCGTGCACGCTGCCGCTGCCAGGCATCATGGCGGCGGTCGTCGATGAAACCGGGCAGGACGTGCCTGCCGGCCAGGGCGGGATCCTGGTCATCAAGCGGCCGTGGCCCGCGATGCTGCGCACCATCTGGGGCGACCCGGAGCGCTATCGGACCAGCTACTTCCCGGAAGAGCTGGGCGGCAAGCTGTACCTTGCCGGCGATGGCGCGGTGCGCGATCCCGAGACGGGCTACTTCACCATCATGGGCCGCATCGACGATGTGCTCAATGTGTCCGGCCACCGGCTCGGCACGATGGAGATCGAGTCGGCACTGGCCGCGAACGCGCTGGTTGCCGAGGCTGCCGTGGTCGGGCGGCCGGACGAGGTCACAGGCGAAACCGTGATCGCGTTCGTGGTGTTGAAGGGAGCGCGCCCGGAGGGCGAGGCGGCGGAGAAGATCGCCAACGAGCTGCGCGCGTGGGTGAGCAAGGAGATCGGGCCGATTGCGAAACCCAAGGACATCCGGTTCGGCGACAACCTGCCCAAGACGCGTTCGGGCAAGATCATGCGCCGCCTGCTGCGCTCGCTGGCGAAGGGCGAAGAGATTACTCAAGACATATCGACGCTGGAGAATCCGGCGATCCTCGATCAGCTCCGCTGAGCCGGAGCGGCGCCGCCGCACGTCGCTTCGGGCTACCCCAGACGGTGGGAGACGCACGCGCTCAGCGCTGCGTCTCCCGCTCGTACCGGTCCTGCTCCCAGTACGGCGGCCGGCCATAGTATTCGTGGATGCTGGTGGCCCACTGCGGGTCCGCCATGCTTGGCCAATGGTCCTTGTCGAAACCGGGCGCGGCCTCCAGCACTTCCTTGTCGATGCCCAGCACGAAGCTCTTGCGCTGGATGTCGAGCGTCAGCGCGGACCAGGGGACGGCGAAGAGCTTTTCGCCCATGCCCAGGAAGCCGCCAAAGGACAGCACCGCATAGGCGATACGCCCGCCGGGCACGTCCAGCATGATGTGGTCGACCTTGCCGAGCTTGTCGCCGCCCGGGCCGATCACCGGGTTGCCTTCCAGCGTATCGGCAGCCATCAGGAAAGGCCCGGGCCCCGCGCCGTTCTTCTCGATGTTGCCGACGATGGCGGCACGCGGGCCGCTGCTGATGTGGTCAAGTTCATACGGATTCATGATTGGACTCCAGGGAGGGTGGTCATGCCATGCGCCAGACATTGGCCCGCGCATCCGCGCAGCCGCCGATCGCACCCGGCATTCGATAGACCGAGACTGACATCGACCGGCCATGGTGTCGGTACGATGGCGGACACGCAGATGTCTTTATTGGCACTTCGCGTGGGTTGGCCTCATGCGCGCATTGTCGCCAGCATGGCGCAGACAGCCGCCGCCATCAGCATGGTCACGACCATGCTCGGCACGGAGATCACGCCGTTGATGACGGCGCTCCAGTACAAGGCTTGCCACCAACATAGCCGGTTCCCGGACGCTTTCCCTCCCGCTCACCCGCGGCGTGCGTCTTGAGAGGCGCACGCCGCCCCCTTTGCCTATACTCAGTGACAAGTTGTTCGCAAGCGCCGTGCGCGTCCCGCACGCGAGCCGCCGGAGGGCCACTCATGGAGTTCAAGGACTACTACGCGATGCTGGGCGTGGAGCGCACGGCCACGCAGGATGACATCAAGCGTGCCTACCGCAAGCTCGCGCGCAAGTATCACCCTGACGTCAGCAAGGAGCCGGATGCGGAAGCCCGGTTCAAGGACGTGGCCGAAGCGTACGAGGCGCTGAAAGACGCGGAAAAGCGCGCGGCCTACGACGACGTGGGGGCGCGCTACAAGCACGGCCGCGAGTTCACTCCGCCGCCGGGATGGGATAGCGGCTTCGAGTTCAGCGGCGGCGATGCCGGTCGCGACCCGGAGATGGATCACAGCGATTTCTTCGAATCGCTGTTCGGGGCGAGGCCGGCGCAGGGCCGCGGCGCGCGCCATGCCGGCCGTATGGCCGGGGCGGATCATCACGCCAAGGTGCAGATCGATCTGAAGGACGCATACCGGGGAGGGCGCCGCACCATTTCGCTGCGCACGCCGCAGGTGGACGCCAACGGCCATGTCCGCTTGCAGGAGCGGCAACTGGACGTGAATATTCCCAAGGGCGTTCGCGGGGGACAGCATCTCCGGCTTGCCGGGCAAGGCGGCCCGGCGATTGGAGACGCGCCCGCCGGCGACCTGTACCTCGAGATCGAGATCGCGCCGCACCCGCGGTTCCGCGTCGACGATCGCGACGTCTACCTGGACCTGCCCGTCGCCCCTTGGGAAGCTACCCTGGGCGCCAGCGTCGACATACCCACGCCGGACGGCAGCGTGCTTCAACTCAGCGTGCCGCCGGGCTCGTCGGCTGGCCGCAAGCTGCGGCTCAGGGGCAAGGGCCTTCCCAGCACGCCGCCCGGCGACCTGTACGCGGTGCTCTCCATCGCCTTGCCGCCTGCCGACACGGAGCAGGCCAGGCAGGCGTACCGGGAGATGGCCAAGACCTTTAGCGGTTTTTCGCCGCGCCGTTCAACGGAGGCTTGATGCGATGAGCAATCAAAGCGGTTCGACGCTACAAGGCGTGCTTGTCGAGGAAGAGGTTCAGTTCACGCTGGTCGAACTGAGCGTGGCCTGTCACGCCGACATGGAGCAGGTGGTGGCCCTTGTCGAGGAAGGCGTGCTGACGCCGCGCGGCGAGGATGCGCAGGGCTGGCGCTTTGAGGGCGCCGCCCTGTCGCGCGCCCGCGCGGCGCTGCGTTTGACACGCGACCTGGAGCTGGGGCCCGCGGGCGTTGCACTCGTGCTTGACCTGCTGGACGAGATCGGGGCGCTCAAGGCGAAACTACGCCGCGCCAACCTGGCCTGAATGGCGTCCCTGTCCGGCCGCGCACAGATAATGCCACCGGAGGCCGCCGCGGGACCCGGGGCAATGGAGACAACGATGGCATTCCCCTACAACGTTCCTGACGAGTTTGTCCAGGGTTTCATCAAGTCGGGGCAAAGCCTGTGGCAGGCCATGGCGCCGACCGGCGCCGGCCCCTTCGCCGATCTGCAGTTGAACTACTTCCAGCAGCAGTTGGCGCTGTGGACACGGATGATGGTCAACATCGCGGGCGAACCGGCGGAGCCGGTGGTCGCACCCGAGCGCGGCGACCGCCGCTTCGGCGCCATCGAATGGCGCGACAATCCCGCCTACAGCCTGCTCAAGCAGAGCTACCTCCTCAACGCCAGGCTGGCCAGCGACATGGTGGAGGCCGCGGATCTGGACGAACCCGCCAGGCAACGGCTGCGCTTCTATACGCGCCAGTTCATCGACTCGATGAGCCCGGCCAACTATGCCGCCACCAACCCGGAGGTGATGCAGCTCGCATTCGAGACGCAAGGCGAGAGCCTGAAGGCCGGGCTCGGCAACCTGCTCGCGGACATGCGCAAGGGCGGGCTGTCGATCACCGATGAGTCCGCGTTCGAGATCGGCAAGAACGTGGCCGTGTCCGAAGGCGCGGTGGTGTTCGAAAACGCGCTGTTCCAGCTGATCCAGTACGCACCCCTGACCGGGCGGGTGGCAACGCGCCCGCTGCTGATCGTGCCGCCGTCCATCAACAAGTTCTACATCCTCGACCTGCAGCCCGAGAACTCGTTTGTGCGGTTCGCCGTCGGACAAGGCTACACAGTCTTCCTGGTGTCGTGGCGCAACCCCGATGCCAGTTGCGCCCACGTCACGTGGGACGACTACCTGAGCCTGGGGGTGATGAAAGCGATCGAGGTGGCGCTGGCCATCGGCGGTGCCGACAAGCTCAACGCGCTTGGCTGGTGCGTAGGTGGCACGATCCTCTCTTCCGCGCTCGCGGTGCTGCGCGCGCGCGGCGACACCTCCGTGGCCAGCCTGACCCTGCTGACCACCATGCTCGATTTCCGGGACCCCGGCGACCTTGGCGTATTCATCGACGAGCAGGGCGTAGCAGCGCGCGAGCGGGCGATCGGCCAGGGCGGCATCTACCCCGGATCGGAACTCGGCTTCGTGTTCCAGACGCTGCGCGCCAATGACCTGATCTGGCCGAATGTCATCAACCACTACCTGAAGGGCAAGTCGCCCGAAGCATTCGACCTGCTTTACTGGAATGCCGACAGCACCAACCTGCCGGGGCCGATGTATACCTGGTACCTGCGGAACATGTACCTGGAGAACAACCTGTGCGTGCCGAAGCGGCTGACAATGTGCGGCACGCCCGTGGACCTCGGCGCGATCGATCTGCCCAGCTATGTGCTGGCGACGCAGGACGACCACATCGTGCCCTGGAAGTCCGCCTACCGGACGACGCAACTGGTCGGTGGCGAGACGCAGTTTGTGCTTGGCGCGAGCGGGCACATCGCGGGTGTCATCAATCCGGCGTCGAAGAACAAGCGCAGCTACTGGGCTGGCGGCACCCTGGGGGATGACGCCGGGCAGTGGCTTGCCAGTGCCACGGCGACGCCGGGGAGCTGGTGGCCCCATTGGATCAAGTGGCTCGCGCCCAAGGCCGGGAAGGCCATCGACGCACCCCGCCAGGCCGGCAGCAAGACGTACCCCGTGATCGAACCGGCACCCGGGCGCTACGTCAAGGAACGGGCGGGCTGAGCGATGGCGCGCTGAATCGGGAAACTGCGTGACGTGAAGGAGCGCGCTCCCGCTCAGGGGAGCACGCGCCGCGTCTTAGCGAAGCTGCTCGTCGATATAGCAGAACACGGCCGTGCCACTGCCGTATTCGGTGTCGCGCGTGGTGAATGCCCCGGACAAGCAGATAAACACGGTCATGCATGCGACGGCGGCAAGCAGGCAGAGCGTCAGGATGGATAGCTTTTGCATGGCTAAGCCCTCCGGCAATCATTAGACGTCGATACCACGTTCATTCTCCTGACGAGGCCGCAAGCACCGGGGCCGGCGCTCACACGTCTATACGCATTTCTCATGCCTGCGTCCGGCAGGCGACACTGCCGCCGGATTATGCTTCACGGGATACGCGTGGAGGGGAAATCGTTGGGCCGCACCATACAGTCCTGGCGACTTGTGTGTGTCCGGGAGCGACAGTGCATGACGCCCCGGATGGCCGGTCAGGCCATTGGGCGACGCCTCGCCGGGCGAGGCGTGAGGCAATGGTCAGGCGATGTCGCGCACCCTCAGCCGTACCGCCGGATCGCCCAGCACCACGTAATTGCGCGCATCGTCCCGCGCCACCCAGCGTAGCGCGATCTCGGTATCGGAAACGGCGGCACCCGCGCCGCGGTCGCGCAGCAACTCGGCCAGTTCCGTGCTGAGCGCGGCCCAGCGGATGTTGAAGCGATCCGTGGCCTGCCCCACGCGCTCGCCCCGCAGCAGGCTGCCGATCACGTCGCGGAATCCCTGGGTCTGCGGGTCCGCGCGCTCTGACTGGAAGCCGTAAGCCCAGGCCCTGTCGACATGCCCGAGCACCGCCAGCGCGCCGCCGTGGGGATGCGCAAGCAGCCGCTGCGGCAGGCGGGCGGTGAAGGGGGCCGGCGCGAGCCGCGCGGGGGCGACGGCGTCGCGGCCGAAATTGTCGAACTCGGGGCAGCCGGCGCCATAGCAGGCAAAGCAGAACTGGATGAGGCCGTGGCACTGCGCGTCGTCGGGCACATCTTGCGCGGCGAACCAGTGCTCGGGGCCGATTGCGCCGTAGCCTGGCCAGTCCTGGCAGACGATGGCGCCCTGGGCGCCGGCAAGGCGCGCATCGTCCGCGCGAAAGCCCATGCCGTGGGAGCCGGTGAAGAGCAGGGCGGGCGGGCCGTCCGGGCCTTTGCCGCGCAAGACTTCGGCCAGGGCGGATTTGGTGGCCGCTTCCCCCAGCAAGGCTTGCATGGCAAAGCCCTGGCGCTCGCCGAGGGCTTTGGCTTGCGCGGTGCCAAGGCTGAGCGGGGTGGCCAGTTGCCGCGTGAGCAACTGCGTGGCGCGATCGAAGTCGTGGCAGGTGGCGAACAGCGCGATCCGGCGCCGGGCTGTCACGCTGGCCATGGTTTCGTAGGCCGTCACGCTGTCCGCGTAGCTGCGAAAATCAGCCAGCTGCGGAAAATCCAGCCGCCCCACCGCCCAGTACAGGTCGAGCGTGTATTGGAAGGCAAACGATATCTTGTCGGGCGGCCCGACCAGCACGAGGTAGTAGGGCACGCCCAGGGCCGGATCCACCACGTTGAGCGAGACCTTGTGCCGCGCCAGCCAGGTGGCGGCGCTCTCGCCGGGCAGGCAGCCGTCCGCGCCCTGGAATATCGTGACCTGTCCGGCCTCCCGGTGCCGCCAGGCGATCAGCGGCGCGAGGGCGTCCAGGTAAGGCGCGGGATCGACGTCGGAGGGAAACAGCAAGCCCCAGCCGGCCTCGTCCAGCTTGTCGCCGTCGACATCGCCCAGCACGGCGTAGGTCTCGGCCTGCCGGGCCTTCTCCGCGGCGCGTTCGGGCGCACGGCGTCCCGCGTGCTCGTGCGCGGTGAACGCGGCGACAGCCTGCGCGTCGATGTCCGCGAGCGGGCGTCCGGTGTCGGCCTGGATGCCGAGCGGGATGGGCATGGATTCGTCGGTCATGGTAGTGCTCCCGGTCGCGCTCGTCATCTCGCTCAGGTTCGGATTCAGGCCCCGGCCAGCGCGGCCTGCCAGATCAGGTGGGCGACTTCGGGGCCGTCGATGTCGTTGTGCGCGCCCGAGACGCCGCTCTTGTGGCAGATGTACTCGCTGGCCTCGATGTTCAGCACCTTGCCGCCAGTCATGGCGTAGTGGCCGTCGTAGGGCTGCAGGGGCGCGTCCGTGGCGCCGTCGATGCCCTGGATGCCGAACGCGCCGATGGCGCCGAAGGCGGGATAGGCCTGCGCGGGTTCGAAGGCGACCTGGCCGGCCACGCCGGCGGCCCACGGATACAGCGAGCCGACTGCCGTATCGTGCCGCGAGCGGGTCACCACCAGCGGCCCGCTGACCTTGCCGTCCGGCAGCACCTGGTGGCAGTAGCCCGCCGTGCCGGGCCGCACGGGGATATCCGGCGCGTAGGCCCATAGCGACATCGCGCCCTGTACCAGCACGCACGACGCCACGGGGCGCCGCAGCGCCGCCGTGCCGCCCGGCCCGCCCAGCGCGGCGGACATGACGACGGCGCCGAAGCTGTGGCCCATCAGGTGGATGCGCGCCGCCGGCAAGGCATCGCCGATGCGGTTGACCAGGGGATGCACGCCGCTTTCTCCCACGGTCTGGGCGCGCTTCTTCATATTCCAGAAGGACAGCTGCCGCAGCGGTGCCAGCAAGCCGCCCAGCACGGAGCCGCCGAACGTGGCGCCCAGCTGGGTGGCTTCGGCGAAGGAGGCATCGGGATCGAACGGCAGGCGGTCGGCGCCGGCATCGCCTCCCACCCCCTCGCTGCCGAGCGCGAGCGCCTGGTCGAGTTGCAGGTAGGCCAGGCGCGCGGCTTCCGGCAGGCTGGCGGCATCCGCCTGGGTGCGCGCGGCCTCGAAGATGGCCGCCAGCGCGGCACGCACTGGCGGCGTGTCGCCCAGACGCTGCGCATAAGCATCGACCATGGCTTGCGCGCCCGCCCCTGCGAACGGCGCAAAGCTGGTATCGCCGCCCAGTTCCTCGTCGCCCCACGGCAGGCTGGGCCAGTGCACGCCGATATGGGCAACGGCGAAATCCGGGTGTCGCGCGCGCATCTCCTGCTCGTCGCCGACGCTGCGCGCGAAGGCGCCGATCCAGCGGTCGTACTGGTTGCGCGCCGCGGGCAGGTCGCCCTGCCAGCCGTGGCTCCAGAGAAAGACATCGGTGGGCGCGCTGTCCCGCCATTGCGGCAGCAGACGCTCGGACAAATGTCCGCCGACGCCGTCCGGGTCGTCGTTGCGTTCGTTGCCGGCGGCGTCCAGTGCCAGCAGCGCATAGCTGGCGCTGGTACCCGCAATGGTCTGGATGGGCATGGCGTGCTCCTCTTCCGGTCAACTCAGTCGATAAAGGCGTCGATAAAGGCGTCGATCAACCTGTTGATCAACGCATTCACCGTATTCAACGTGCTTCACATGCGGTCGGCGATGGCGTATCGCCCTTGAAGAAATCGGCTTTCTGCCGGGCCGTAAAGCCACCGCCGGCAATGGCGCAGGCCTGCTTGCGCCATTGCTCCATATCGAGATCCCAGATCGCGGCAAGCCCGGTGCCCGCCGCATACAGCCAACGGCCGTCGTCGCTGACGGAGAGGGCGGCCACGGGTTGCCGCGGGTCGCGATAGAGCGTTTGCGGGATCGGCAGTGGCCGGTCGGTCTCGCGGTCGAGCAGGAAGAGATTGCCATGGTCGTCCCCGGCGACGACAAACGGCGCGTCTGGCGCGGCCAGCGCGGTGATGACGCCCGCGGCATCTTGTTTGAGGATGGTGGCCCGGGCGCGCACCGGCTGGCCCGGCGAGGCCGGGGACTTCGGCAATGCCAGGCGGTACACCTTGCCCAGATAGTTGCCGGCCACCAGCGTGTCGCCGCGCGCGCCGAAGGCAAGACTGGTGATCTGGCCGCGCGGCAGGTCTTCGAAACGCTGGACCATGACCGCCCTGGCGTCGGCGCAATCGGTCCCGGCGAGCTCGATCCGCCACAGGCCGATGCTGTCGTCCTCGGCCACGGCGAGTTCGCTGGCGCCGGGCCGGAAGGTGGCATAGGCCGCGCGCGCCAGCGGCTCGGGCAGCGGGATCCGGCAGGCGTCGGCTTCTGCGGTGGCTTCGGTGGCGGATGCAGCGGCCGCGGCAGGCGTGGCCGCGCCGGCGTCGGGCGGCAGACGCCATAGTTCCAGGCGCCGGGCTTCGGCRGGTTCGCCCGAACGGATCGCCAGCAGGCGCGCATCGTCGCTGAGTGTCAGGCGCGCGCTGGTGCCCGCCATTACGCCAGGCAGGATCGCATTGCCGGTGCCATCGGCCGCAAGCATCCAGACCTGGCCGTTGTCATCCGCCACCACAAGGCGCCGCGCGCCACGCGCCCAGTCCAGCGCGCGCACCGGCGCGGCCGGCATGGAAACCGGCCGCCGGCTCGCTGGATTGCCGGCCTCCGCCTGCAATATGACCAGCCTGCCGCTTTCGGTCGCGGCGGCCACCGGCGGGGTGACGCCCGTCAGCGCCAGCAGTAGCGGCGGCGCGCCATCCTGCCCGCGCGAGAGGATCCGTGCCATCGGATGGCGCGGCGCGTCGAAGCGCATCTGCAGCAGCTCGCCCTGTTCGGTGGAGGCAAACAGGCGCTGGTCGCGGCCGGCCAGCGCCAGTCCGGTGATCTGGCTCGGCAGGTCCAGCAGCTCGTTGCGCGTGAACTGCATACGCTCGGGGTCGAGCCGCCAGCGGATCACGCGGCCATCCCAGCCGCCGGAGAGCAATTGCTTGTCGTCGGTGAAGACCAGCCGCACCACGGCATCGTCGTGGCCCAGCAGCGCGCGCGGCCACAGCACGCCATCGGCGGTGCGCCACACGCTGATGCGGCCGCCGCGCGTGCCGGCCACGGCCAGGCTGCCGTCCGGACTGACGGCGATGCTGTGGTAGCCCGCGAACCAGTCGGTATTGTCCGCGGGCGCCGACAGTTCCTGTGCGGGGGTCTTCAACACAGCGGGGTCCGCCCCGGAGTCGGACGGCAGGCGCCACAGCCGGGCCTTGCCGTCGCGCGACGCGGTGGCGAGCTGCCGGCCTTGATCGAACAGCGCCACGTCGGTGATGCGCAGGGCGTGTGCGCGCCCGCTTGCCACCGGGCGCCGCCACGTGTCGCCGCCCTTGGCGAGATCCCACACAACGACGCGGCCGCCGTCGTAGCCCGCGGCCAGGCGCCGGCCGTCGCCGGACAGGGCCGAGACCGGACCCCATCCGCTTGCGCGGCTCGCCCCCGGCGGCTGCAGCACCGTGGCACGCGCGGGCTGCGCGATGTTCCACAACGCCACGCTGCCGTCCTGGCCGCCCGTGGCCAGCGTGCCGGCGCCGGTCAGCGCCAGCACGCGCATGCCGTCGGGATGCTGGTTGCGCAGCGCGGCCTCGTCCAGCCGCACCGTGCGGGCGCCGGGACCGAGCCCGGTGACGTCCACGATCCAGTGATTCGCGCCGAGCCTGGCGCTGACCCGATAGCCGGCATCGGCCTGCACCTCCAGGGTTTGCTCATCCGCGCGCGCCAGGTAGGCTTCGATATGGCGGGCACGATTCATGGTGCTGACCAGGGAGCGCCGGAAATCGAAGCCCGCCGGCGGGGAGTGGCCATGCAGGTCGCGCGTGCCCTCCACGGCCGCCAGCAGCGCGGCGTCCGGCGCGGGCCGCGAGCCGAGCAGCGAGAAAAGGGCGTTTTGCCGGGCGATGTCTTGCTTGGTGGCGCGCAGTTGCCAGGCCAGGATCGCAACGCCGATCAGAACCACGAACGTGACGAACGCCAGCGAATAGCCAAGGATATGCCAGCGCCGCGCGCGCTCCTGCTCCGCGCGATAGCGCTGGTAGGCCGCCAGGAAACGGTTTTCCGCTTCGCTGTGCCGGTCCTCGGCTTCGAGCAAGGTGTCGTCGAGTTCCTCGGTGGAGCTGAGCTTGCCGAAGACGCCGGGATTCTCGCCGGACAGGGCCCAGGCGCGCGCCAGCTGTTTCCAGTGCGGCAGGTACTGGGTGCGCCATTGCGCGTTGCTGGCGCGCACCGGTTCGATCAGCCGGTCGTGCGCAAGCTCGAGCCACTGCGCGTCCTGGCGGCTTTGCGCGCGCACCAGGTGATATTGCTGCAAGAGGTCGAGCTCGGCCGCCGTGGGTGCGCTGCGCGAGCCGGCGTCCAGCGTTGCCTGGGCGCGCATGTTGGTGGCGGTGATCAGGCGGCTCTCGACCCAGTCGCGTACCACGCGCTGCCGTGGGCGCGTGGCGGCGGCCGTGTCGAACACCGTATTGCAGTACGAAGCCAGCGCCGCGCCGGTGTCCAGGCGCCGAACCTGCTCGAGCGTGATCGCGCCCCCGCCGGCCGCCGGCCCGTCCTGGCCGAAGCAGGCTTGCCACAGGCTCAGGCCGACCACCTGCAATTGCACCGGCTCGACAAAGCGCCCCTCGCGCAGGCTTACCTGGCCGGCCGCATCGCGCGTGCGCACCTGGGCCAGATCCTTCACCAGTTGCCGCGCCGCGTCCTCGCGAAAATCCACGCCCGCCGCCAGCGCCGGTCCACGCAGCGCCTCCAGCGCCTGTTCGCGCGACAGCAGGTCGATCCGCATGGTGTTCATCAGGTGCGTCGGCACCAGGTCGCGATAGGCATCGAGCCACGAGAAGTATTCCTCGCGCATCGCCACCAGGGCCCATACCGGGCTGCCGCTGCGATCCAGCAGCTCGCCCAGCTGCGTGAAGAACACCTGCTTGGCGCCGGTGTCGGTGCTGTCGAGCGTGAAGATCTCCTCGAACTGGTCGAGCACGATCAGCAGCCGCCGCGTGCGGCCACCCGGATTGTGGTCTTCCAGGCGGGACAGGCAGGACAGCAGCGTATCGTCCGCGCGCGGCTTCAGTTCGGCGCGCGCAGCCCAGCAGTGCAGCACGCTGGTGACATAGCGGTTGCTGCCTTCATACGGCACGCTGACCCGCGCGGTGGGCAGCACGTCGAAGCGATCCGCCAGGCGCGGACGCAGGCCGGCCTCGATCAGCGACGTCTTGCCCGCGCCCGAGGGCGAATACAGGAGGACGACGCGGTCGGCTATCAGGCGGTCGCGCAGTTCCTCGATCTCGGCATCGCGGCCGAAGATGGGGTCCGTCTCGTCCAGCGGCATGGGGCCGATGTACGGGCCGTGGGCGTTGCGTGTCGTGTCCGGAAGTTCGGGATTGGCCGCCATCTCACCCCTCCAGGCGTCGCAGCAGTTCGGCGGTGAACATGCCGACGTCGCCCCAGTACAGCTTGAGCCGGGCCTTGTCCTGGAAGTAGCGCTCCAGGTAGCGGCGCGCGCTCACCGGGTCGACGATGCTGTTGGGATCGAGCTGCGCGGAAAGGTGCTGGTATTCCTGGCGCAGGTCCGCGCCCTCCAGGTTGAGGATGCTGCGGAACAGGATGCGGAATTCCCACGACTGCACGTCGAAGCCGACGAACAGCAGCGCACTGTCGTTGAGCCGCGCCCGCACGGCCAGCGGGATGGCGTTGCGGTTCATCGACACGCTGGTGAGGTAATCGAAATACTGGTCCTCGGTCAGCACCAGCGAGCCGGGCTCGCGCAGGTCGCCGAACAGCTTGAGCACCATCGGCGCCTGCGCGGTGGGATTCGCGCGCTTGCGGCCTTCGGACAGCGCGTCGTCGCAAGCTTCGGCCTGGCGGTTCCAGCGGCACAGCCGGATGCCGGGATCGGCGCCGCCCTCGCGCAGGGCATCGGCAAGCAGGTCGCTGGGATCCGTCGTCAGGTACACCGGCAACTTGAGCCGCGCCATCGCGCGGTAGGGGCTGGCGGGATCCTGCTGGCGCTGCGCGCGGCCCACGGTGCAAACCACCTCGCCAAGCTGCGCGATGATGTCTTCGTTGCGCAGCGCCGACAGTGCGGGTGGCAGGATGTCGCGGTACTGCTGGCTCAGGTGCTGGTACGCGAACTTGAAGAAAAGCCGCCGCGGGAACACCCCTTGCTGGGACACGGCCAGGTACTGTGCCACCTGCGGCAGCTCATCGCGTTCGTGCGCCGCCATCGGGAAGTGATAGGCCTCGGCCCACATCTGCGCCAGTTGCAGGCGCGAGCCGAAGACCGTCTCGCTCATGGCCGGTCCGAGGATCGGCGTGGTCTCGCCATGCTGGATGTTCTCGATGACGGCGCGCCAGGCATCGGCGCCATCGCCTTCGTCGGGTCCGAAGCCCGGCGGATAAAAGATGCGGCCGCTGTCGAGCCGCGTGAACACCGCCGGCATCCACCAGTCGGGCTGCTGGCTGACCGCCGCGCGCGCGATGCCCGCGGCGCGGTCCACCTCGCCGTGGTCGCGCAGTTCGGTAAAGAACACCGGCATGAAGGCGTCCATGGTGGCCACGCTCACATTGCCCTGCATGGCGAGGACTGCCGGTACGCCGGCCTGCGCCAGCAGCGGGCCGAGCGCCATCAGCGTGCTGCCGCCGCGCGCCGCGCCCGCGCTCTGGCAGGAACAAAGCACCACCAGGCTGGGCGGGCGCTCCAGCGTGCCGATGCGGTCCACCAGCACGCTGCCGGCCACCAGGTCGCGCGTGCCGTCGGTGCGTTCGAGCCACAACATGGGCGTGTCATCCACCAGCGCGCCGTGGCACACGATATAGAGCACGTCCACGCCGTCGCGCAAGGCGGCGAGGATTCGTTCCACGGTGGCGTGTCCCGGCTCGGCCAGCGTGGTCACCGGGACCGGGGCGAGCGCGGCAGCCGCGCGCGCGGCTTCCCCGGCGGCATCGATCGCCGCCATCTCCGGGCCGAGCCCGCTTGGGTTTGCCACCACCACCAGCGCTGTCACATCGCTCTTTGCACGCAGCTTGGGCAGGCGCATCTCCCGCGCGAACAGGTAGCGCGAAAAAAAGCAGTGTTGCCCGATAAAGAGGGGATGCTCGCCGGCGGGGTCGAACAAGGTCTCCCATGGCAGCGCATGCAGTTCGCGCGCATCGATGCTGATGCGCAGGCGCACGCGCAGGTCCAGGCGGCGCTCCTGCGCCGCGGTCTGCGCGGCGACAAAGGCATCGCGCACAGCCGGCGCCGCGAACAGGCTGGCCGCCAGCGCGCGCCCGCACACCCGCGGGTCCGCATCGCGCAGGGCCGGGTCATCCGGTGACAGCGCCAGCGGCACGCGCGGCGTAATGGCGTCCCCTTCAGGCACCCGATGACGGGCTTCCACCTCGTACCTGCCGCCGCCATCGTTGTCGATGACGATTTCTAGCTCGGAGTAGTTGCGTGGCATAGGCCGTCTCGCGGAGTCCGTGACGCGGGGCCGGAATGCGTTGCCGGCGACGGGTGTCCCGATGGAGACGCGCCCGTCCAAGAACTAATGAATATGATATTTGCGAAAAATGCAATTTGCGTCGCTGCCGCACGGATCTGGAACGATGCCTGCGGTGATGCAAGCTGCATCCGGCGCCGCCCGCCACGGCGAGAAGCCGCCATGGCGCAACTGTTGGCCGGGACGCCACATCTCGCATTTCTGTTGCCGGAAAGCCAACATCGCATCTCGCCGCACGAGCCGGCGTCGGACACGGAATAGGCCGCTTCAGCCGCATTGGGCGGGTTTGCCCGGGAAGCAGCGAAGCAGTGTGCCCCATGCGTGGCGCAGACAGCCCACGCGCGCGAATGGCACGCTCCATGCTCACCTGACATCAAGCCTCGTAACAGGCCCGATACGGATCCCCCGATCCGACACGTCAACATCCCGACCTGTTTTACCGACTATTAGGAGACTGTAATGAACACGCTAGACATTAAAGACCTGCCGGTGTCCGAAGTGCTGGACGAGAAAGCGATGGCGGAACTGCGCGGCGGCATTGGAAGAACGCCCGTCCAGATCCTTGCATGGGAGTTGTCGGGCAAGCCGGCCACCTGGCAAGGCATGATCCTCGGCGACGATGGCCGCCTGCATCCCGGACCGGTCTGAGCCATGACGTCGACCCCAGTGGGAGACGCCGAGCCGGGCGCGAGCCGCCCCGCCTGCCCGATCGCGCTGTCCGCCGGGCAGCGCATGCTGGCGTTTGTGGACGCTTGCCGGTGCGAGACGCGCCAGCTTGCCTGGTGGCCGCAGCCGCGTACGCGGATCGTCAGGCAATGGCGGCTCGCGCCAACAGGCAGGCCTTGAACGCGAGCCCGATGCGGCTGACGTGGCGCGGCGCCGCGCCACGTCAGCCGCATTCGAGCCGCACGCACTCAGGCCGGGAAGTCAGTCGACCGTGACAGCGCTTCCCACGCCTGCAGTTCTTGCTCCACCAGCGCATGTTTTTCGCGCACGCGGTTCACCGCGTCGGTGCCGAACTGAAGGCGCTGCGGAGGCTGCTGTGCCGCTACCAGCGCAAGCAATACCTGCGCGAGTTTCCTGGGGTCGCCGGGCTGCTGGTGGTTATAGGCCTTGGCCGTGCTGCGCACCTTGCCTGCCGTCCCGGCGTAATCGCCGATCACCGTGGCGGACTCCACTACCGAGGCAGCATCCAGGAAGTCGGTGCGGAAGTAGCCAGGCTCGATCACGGTGACGTGGATGCCAAGCGGTGCAAGCTCGTCATGCAGCGCTTCCGACAGGCCTTCGACGGCAAACTTGGTCGAGCTATAGACCCCGAAACCGGCGGCTGCCCGGTAACCGCCCAGTGACGACACATTGATCACGTGCCCCGCGCGCTGGCTGCGCATCTGCGGCAGCACGGCGCGCGTCACGTTGAGCAGGCCCATCACATTGGTTTCGAAGAGGTTCCGGACTTCGGCCGCGCTGGCCTCCTCCACCGCGCCGGCCATGCCAAAACCCGCGTTGTTGACGAGCACGTCGATACGGCCGAATCGTTTCACCGCCAGCTTTACCGCTTCCCGTGCGGACGCTTCGTCGGTGACATCGAGGTCCACCGCCAGCAGGCCGGGCAAGGCGCCGAACTTGCCGGCCACGGTCTTCGAATTCCGCGCGGTCGCCACGACGGCGTCGCCGTGGGCGAGCGCCGCCGAAACGATCTCCGCGCCGATGCCGCGCGATGCGCCCGTGATCAGCCAGACGCGCTTGAATCGGGTTTGCGTTTGTTGAGTCTGATGAGTCTGTTGCGTGTGTTGCGTGTGTTGCTTGCTCATATTCATTGCTCCTTGGTCGGGTTCGGCAACCGGAAGAGCCGGTGCCGATGAAGCAAATCCTACGCATCCGATTGCCCGGCAAAAAGCGGATCGAGGTACATTCGTCATGAACCAGAGGTTCATAATGGAGTGAGCAATGGACAAGGACGCCTTCGACGGTATCGCCATGTTCCTGGCGGTGGCGGAACACAAGAGCTTTACGGTTGCCGGCAGCCGGCTGCAGGTCTCGCCGACTGCCGTCAGCAAGGCGATCCGGCTGTTGGAGCGGCGGCACGGCGTGCCGCTGTTCCAGCGCACCACCCGCAGGGTGGCCCTGACCGAGGCCGGCGCCGCGCTGTACGCGCGGCTACGTCCCGCGGCGGAGGAAATCGGCGGCGCGCTGGAAGCGCTCGGCGGCTTCAGTACCCATGCCTCGGGCACCTTGCGCATCACCATGACCCGCGCGGCCTGCGCGCTGCTGGTTGAACCGATGATCGAGCGTTTTCGCCTGCTGCATCCCGAGGTACACCTGGACCTGACGCTGGACGAAGGTGTCGTCGACCTGGTGGAAAGCGGCTTCGATGCCGGGATACGCCTGGGCGAGACGCTGGCCAAGGACATGGTTGCGCTGCGGCTCACGCCGGACGTCACCTGGTGCGTGGTCGGCAGCCCCGCCTATTTCGCCAGGGCAGGGCGGCCGAAGGCGCCGGCGGACCTGATGCGCCACCAGGGCATCCAGTATCGCTTCGTCAAATCGGGCCTGATCCATCGCTGGGATTTCCAGGTGGGCCGCCGCAAGGTATGGGTCGATATCGACAGCAAGGTCACGGTGAACGATCGCAACACGCTGGTCGATCTTGCCCGCAGGGGGCTTGGGCTGGCTTACGTCGCGGAGTTCGAGGCCGGGCGGGAACTCGCGGCGGGCGAGTTGGAGGCCGTGCTGGCGCCGTATGTGCCGCGCAGCGATGGCTTGTACCTGTATTTCCCGGTGCGCACGCAGTCGCAGGCGAAGCTGCGCGCGTTTATCGATATGCTCAAGACGGTGCTGCCGCCGGCAGGTTGAGCGGTTTTGCGAAATGCAATGCAAGGATGGCGGCGATGGATTCCTGCTATTCGGCCGCTGCAGCCACTGCTTTCCAGCGTTGGGCAGCCTGTCTCAGCACTTCACCAAATTGCCTCGCCTCGGGCGGGGCGACGGTATTGCTGGTCGCCATGACAATGTCTAGCCGCTCGATATCCACCAATCCATCGTCGCGGTCAAGAATCCGCAGGTGCTCACGGGCGGCTTGCGAGGGTACTGCCGCCACCACCATGCCAGCGTTCACCCCTGCCAGGATGCCGGGTACGGATGTACTCTCATATACGCAGCTATAGTCGGCTTCGGCATGCTCCAACGCGGCCAGGATATGGGCGCGGACCGTGCTCCCAAGCTCGTACAGCCCAATGGGGATTGGATTCTGCTGCCAGATGTGAGGCCCGTCCGGGTGCGCAACCCAGCGTAGCTCCTGGGTGAACAAGGGGTCTCCATCCATATGGGCCCCTCGCACGCCAATGGCAAGGTCCACCTGGCCGCTCTGCAGCTTTCCGTTCAGGTGCGCGGTCGACGCGCAAACCAGCTCAATGAGGACGGTCGGGTGGGTAGCATGAAAGTTCCGGATTGCAATGGGAAGCAGTTCGTTCGCATAGAACTCGGGAGCCCCGACTCGCAGACGGTGCTTTGCGCTGCCGCGAATCGCCACCCAGGCTTCTTCCTCCAGCGCAACCACACGCATCGCGTACGCGTAAAGCGCTTCCCCGGAAGCGGTCAGCTTTAGCTGTCTATTCTCCCGACAGAACAACTTGGCCTCGGCCATTTGCTCCAGTTGGCGCATCTGCATGCTCACAGCAGCTTGCGTCTTGTGACAAGCCCGCGCTGCAAGCGTAAAACTCTGACGGTCTGCGGCTGCCAGAAAAACCCGAAGTTGCTCGATGCTAGGTCTACGGCCCATAAGCGAAGTTTGTCCACCCCATCAATTTTTCTTGCTTTATTCGTCGGCGCAGTCTACGCCATACTTGGGGCGCGCCGGGATGACCTACGTCAAAAAAGGATCGTCTTTACGATAGCGTTGTAAATCGAAGTGTGTAGAGAACATGCAAATCGACCCAAGAGTCGGCTGCATAGGGCCAGAGGCTGCTGAATTAGTTGCGGGGTTATGCTACCCCTGGTCCGTTCGTGACTCGCTCATACCCGGCGCATCCGGTAAAAAAATAGGCCTCAATTGTC
Source organism: Cupriavidus sp. 01L45 (assembly GCF_056399885.1). Lineage (NCBI taxonomy): Bacteria > Pseudomonadati > Pseudomonadota > Betaproteobacteria > Burkholderiales > Burkholderiaceae > Cupriavidus > Cupriavidus sp. 01L45. The sequence goes on from NZ_JBFTSG010000042.1 coordinate 29,126, forward strand.
GGGGCTTTCGGGTGCAGGCGTCGTCGTCACGGCGACGCGGGCTTTACGGGGGGTGCAACAGGATGGTCGATTTGTGCGGCGATGCGGTGGAGCGAATCGAGTCAACATGGGGTGTGGACAATTTGTCCTTGTACGCATTTGCGATGGAGCAAGTGGCCGATTCCATCGTCATTACGGACTCGATGGGAAAAATCACCTACGTCAACAAGGCGTTCGAAGCCCAGACGGGTTATGACCGTTCGATGGCGCTTGGCAATACGCCCGGCATAGTGAAGTCGGGGAAGATGGCGGAGGCATTCTACGAGAGACTATGGGCGATTCTAGGCGCGGGTGAGACATTCAAAGGGATTTTTGTAAACAGAAGAATAGATGGCGTGCTCTTCTCCGAGGAGAAGGTCATCACGCCGCTTCGCGATCTGAACGGCGCGATTACCCACTTCATCTCGGCGGGAAGGGACGTCACCTCGCGCCTGGAATCCGAGCGCAGACTGCGAGAGCTGGCGTGCTTCGACGATTTGACGAAGCTATACAACAGGGTTTCTTTCTTCGAGCAGCTTGACGTACTGATCTCAGCCAGCAGCGAACGCTGCAACGGGGTCACGCTCCTGCTGATCGACCTTGACCGCTTCAAAGGCATCAATGACGCGTTGGGGCATGACATCGGGGACCAGGTCCTGATCAAGGTGGCGGAGCGCCTGGTCGATGCCACCCGGCTTGGCGATATCGTTGCGAGGCTCGGGGGCGATGAATTCACGGTGGCTCTTGCCGGCCCGCTGACGGATACCGACAGGGAGTCGATTCTCCAGCGCATTTGCGCCACGGTCGAGGTTCCGATCGTGGTATCCGGAACGCCGCTCTATGTAGGCGCCAGCATTGGCGTAAGCCGGTTTCCCGACGACGGCGGCGATAGCAAGGCGCTCTTCAAGCAGGCCGACATTTCGCTGTATGAGGCCAAGCGTGAAGGGCGCGGCAGGGCGAAGCACTACTCCCCTGCGCTAAGAAAGAATGCCGAGCGATATCACCAGATCTACCAGGCGATGCGGCATGCCTTTGGCGCCAGGGAACTGTGGGTTGCCTACCAGCCGGTCTTTGATCTGAAGACCAGGAAGGTAGTCGGGGTGGAAGCCCTCGTCAGGTGGAATTCCCAGACCCTGGGTACGATCATGCCTGCCGAGTTTCTCCCGGTGGTCTGTGACCTGGGGCTCGGCCACAAGCTCACGGACTTCGTTCTCGAGAAAGCATCCTCCGATATCGCTCGCGCCAACGCGGAACTTGGCGTGTCCCTGACCGTGGCGGTAAATGTCCCGGCCGAAGAGCTGCATGCTTCCGGATTTGCGGGCAAGGTCGAAGCGGCGCTGCGCAGGAGCGCGCTTGCGCCGACCTCGCTGAAGGTCGAGATTACAGAAAGTGCGCTCATCCCACAGGGGGAGTCTTCCACCTCCGCGCTGGAGGCGCTCGCGAACGCCGGCGTCGAGATCGTGATCGATGACTTCGGAACGGGGTACTCGAATCTCGGCTACCTAAGTACCCTTCCCGTAAGCTCACTGAAGATCGCGCGCTCATTCATTGAGAAAAGCGGACGAAGCGAGAATTCAAAAAAGATAATCCGGGCAATCATGATGCTCGCCTCGAATTTCGGCGTTGGCGTGATAGCCGAGGGTGTCGAAACTTCAAGTGAACTGGAATTCCTGGAGGAAGAAGGCTGTCGTCTTATACAAGGATTCCTGATTGCCCGTCCTATGCCGATAGGAGATCTGATTAACTATATGAATTCATATGGAAGGGAAGCAGACTGGACGAGAGGCGGCACTGGAAAGGAGAAGTAAGAAGTGTCAAAAAACATGATCTTATTTCTGCGTATTTTTTATGCAACGGGATACTTGTCGGGGAAACGGAATGCGCGGGAATTTTCCAGTCAAAAATGAAGAGTACGTGCTGCCGGATGGTGAGGTCATCATTACGCGCACGGATATTTTCAGCCGCATTACCTATGCTAACGAAGCGTTTGTCAGGAGCAGCGGATTCTCCAGGGCTGAAATCATCGGCGAGCCGCAGAACATCGTCCGCCATCCGGACATGCCGGCGAAGGCGTTCGAGGATATGTGGGCAACGCTGCAGGATGACCGTCCGTGGACAGGGGTCGTCAAGAACCGGCGCAGGGACGGCGGGTTCTATTGGGTGGTCGCAAATGTCACGCCCGTCTTCAAATCGGGGCAGAAGGTCGGCTATATGTCAGTGCGGACCAAGCCTTCCAGGGAGCAGGTGGCAACCGCAACCGAGCTCTACCGGCGGATTCGGGAGGGGGAGGACAAGCGTTTCCGGTTGCATCATGGTGAAGTCAAGCGCGTAGGAATCGCTGGCCTCTCGAGCCGGATTCTGGGACTGCCTGTCGGCATCCGCCTCTGGGCCGTCATGCTTGTGCTCGTAGGCATTCTGTTGGCACAAGCCATCGGCGTCAGCCTCCTGAAAGCGGAGGCTGGCATCTTCGTGGAAGGGATATGGATGCTCACCGCATCCGGCGTGGTGATTGGCCTCGGGGCGGCGTTCTATCTTTCGCGGCAGGTGCTGGAGCCACTCAAGAGGCTGAATGAGACGGCCTTTGCCGTTTCTTCGGGGCAGGTACAGGCCCGGTTCCCGGAGCGCGGCGACGTTCAGGCAAAGATGCTGGGACGCGTATTGAACCAGATGAACGCCAAGCTGGTAGGCGTCTTGCTGGACGCGAGGGTGGCCGTCGATACCATCCGGGTGGCGGCGGCAAACCAGGAGCGCGGCAATGCGGATCTCTCCCGGCGCAATGAGGAAACGGCGAGTTCAATCGAAGAAACGACAGGAAGCCTGTCCCAGATCACTGAAACGGCGCGGCGGAACGCATTGGGCGCGGAACACGTCAACGAGGCGGCACAGGCGGCTTCCAGCGCGGCGATGTCTGCGGCAAGCGATGTTCGCAAGCTGGCGAACCTCATGGGCGACCTGGACCGTCAGTCCAGGAAGATCGCTGAAATCACGTCGATGATTGACGGCATTGCGTTTCAAACGAACATTCTTGCGCTGAACGCCGCCGTCGAAGCCGCCAGGGCTGGCGAAAGCGGCAGGAGTTTCTCTGTCGTGGCTACCGAGGTTCGAGGCTTGTCGACCAGGACGGCAAGCGCAGCCAAGGAGATCAAGCTCCTGATCGACGATTCAAATCAAGCCATATCCCAGGCCGGGGCAGTGGCCGTATGCGCAGGCGGGGCGATGGCGGGCGTCGAAGAGAAGGTGAGGGCGCTGATGGACTCTGTGTCGATCATCGCCAGCGCCAGCAGGGAGCAGAGCCAGGAGATCGGGCATATTGATCTGGCGGTAGGGCAAGTGGCGCAGCTGACGCAACGAAATGCGGGTCTCGTCGAGCAGGCCGCGGAGTCAGCATCCAGGTTGGGTCAGCAGGCGCAGCATCTGGAGGACTGCGTCAATGTATTCATGCTGACCGAATGAGCTGCCGCGCAGGGATCGGGCGCTCAGTGTTCCAGGCCCGGGACATTAGCCCGCATTCGCAAACGCGCGCAACTGCTCGATATCCAGGATCTCGATCGCGCCTCGCGTGCGGTGCAACACGCCCCGCAGTTCGAGATCCTTGAGGATCTGGTTCACCGTCTGCCGGGAGACGGAGAGCATCAGCCCGAGTTCCTCCTGCTGCACGTGGATGACCCGCTTGCTGCGGCCATGCCGCTCGCCGTAGCCGCCGGCTATGGCCAGGAGCCGGTGGGCCAGCCTGACCGGCGCCGGCAGCAATGCCGACGCTTCGATGGCGTTTAGCGTCAGTCTCAGCTTTTGTGTGAGCAGGAGCCCGAACGCTCTCCAGTGCGATGGGTTTTGCGCAAGAAAGTGAAGCAGATCCGACTGGGGTGTGTGCAGCAGCAACGCATCGCTTTGCACCCAAGCATCGTGGGTGCGCGGCAAGCCGTCGAACAGGGAAATTTCCCCGAACCATTGCGGCGCCTCGGCAAAGGCAAGCAGCGCCTCCTTGCCCTGCTCGGAGGTTCTTGTCATCCGGACCGCGCCATCCACCACGAAGTAGAGGCCGTCCGGCGCATCGCCGCGGCGGAACAGGGGCTCGCCGGCGGCCAGGGCCCTGACCCGTGAATGCTCGGCGATCCACCCTTGAAGCCCGGCAGTCAGGCCTGCAAACCAGGCACTGGATTTCAGGGCGGCCAGGCGGTCGTCGATGGTAAATGGCTTTGACACAGCGACATTCTTGGCTTTATGTCAGGAAGACGACATTGTATTCGGCCATTTCCGGCAAAGATCCTCACTTGTCGTGACGACCCCTAGATGAAAACCCTCGTAAACGAGGGCGCAAGCATGAAAACCGCAACGTCAGCGGCTGGCGGCGTCGCGGTCCCGGCAATGACGTCATCAACAGGAACGAGGCAATGGCCACCCAGACCGCCCCCGATCTCTACAAGCGTGATTTACCCGCCGCATTTCGCGCGATCCGCAAGCTGCTCGCGAACGGCGACGATACGACGCAGGTGTTCCTCATCATGCGCGCGCTCAACGGGCCCGCCGCGGCGAAGAATTTCGACCGGCTCATGAAGACGCCGCAGGGGCGCAAGCAGGCCTATCGGCGCGTCGAGCTGGCGGAGCGGTTCTCCGATCCGGCGTTTATCGCGAGCTTCGCGCCGGGCACGCTCGGCGCTGCCTACCGCGCGTTTCTCGAGGAAACGGGATACAGCGCCGCCGGCCTCGCCGAAGTCTCGAACATCAACCGGGAGCCGCTCATCGAGAGTCCCTACGCCTGGAGCGCCAGGCGAACCCGCGACGTTCACGACATCTGGCATGCGCTGACCGGCTACAAGGCCGACGAGAACCTGGGCGAGGCGGCGCTGGTGGCGTTCAGCTACGCGCAGACCGGCGGCCTTGGCTGGGCGTTCATTGCGGCAGCCGCCGCGCTGAAGAGCCTGCGCAAGACTGGCACCACCGCCTATGCGCGTGCCGTGATCGAGGGGTATCGCAACGGCCGCAAGGCAACGTGGCTGCTCGGCGAGGATTATGAGGCGCTCTTGCACGAGCCGCTCGACGCGGCGCGCGCACGGCTCGGCATCGCCGAGCCCATTGCGTACCTGGATTGTCCCGAGAAGCAATGGGCCTGACCGGGCCGGTGGGACCGGCCAAGGGCCGCGCCATGCCGGGCGGCCAGCCTCAGATGGTTCCGAACAGCGCGCGCGGCCGGTCGCGCAGCGTCTGCGCCACGATCCGCAATGCGCTCACCAACTGATCGCGCGAGGCGGCGCAGGCGAGGTTGATCCGCACGCCGTGCTCGCTGGTTGAGCGGTCCACAGCGAATGCCGAGGCCGGCATGGTGTTGACGCCGCGCGCCAGCGCATTCGCCGCGAAGTCGTCCGAGCGCCACGGCGCCGGCACGCGCAGCCAGACGAACATGCAGGCCGGATCGCTCTTCAGATGCGCCTTGGGCAACAGTTCGCGCGCAAGCTCCTGCCGCACCGCGAGCTCCGCGCGCTGGGCATCGAGAATGCACTGCGCCGTGCCGTCCTCGATCCAGCGCGTGGCGATCAGCGTCGATAGCGGCGCGGGCATCCACGCCGTGGTACGCACCGCTTCGGCCGCCAGCGCGGCGCCGTTGGGCGGCGTCAGCACATAGCCCACCCGCAGTCCCGGCGCGAGGACCTTCGATGTCGACGTGACATGGAAGGTCAGCTCCGGACACAGGCTGGCAATCGTGGGCAGGCGCGTGCGCAACAGCGGGCCGTAGACATCGTCCTCGATGATGGCGATGTGGTGCCGGCGCGCAATGTCGACCAGCGCCGCGCGCCGCGCCAGGCTCATCGTCACTACCGTTGGGTTCTGCAGGTTGGGCACGGTGAAGATGGCCTTGACGCGCAGGCGCCGGCACGCATCTTCGAGTTGCTCGGGCAACAGGCCTTCGTCGTCGCTGGGAATGCCGACGAGTTCAAACTGGAACACCGGTGCGAGCGCCTTCAGCCCGTAGTAGGTGAGCTGGTCGGAGAGGATCACGCCGTCGTGGCCCATCAGGCTGCTCAGCACCGCGTAGAGACCATGCTGCGCGCCACTGGTAACGACCACGTTCTCCGGCGCGGGCGTGAAACCCGGCGCCGCCATCCATCGCGCGCCGGCGGCGCGCGCCCAGTCCGGTCCCTGCGGCGGCTGGTACTCCTGCGTTTCCGGATAGCGCGGATCGCGCGGGACGGCGCCCATCGTCCGCGCAAGCTGCGCCAGGAACTCGCCCGTTGCCGGCCGGTTGACCGTGAGGTCGATGACGGTATTCGACGCTTCGCCGGTCGCGCTGCGCGCCGGCCTGGCCTGGACGGACGGCATCGCACCCCCGGTGACGATGGACCCGCGCCGCTTGCTGGCCACGATCAGACCGCGGGCCTGCAATTCCTTGTAGGCCCGCGATACGGTCGAGACATTGATGCCCAGCTCCACGGCCAGGTCGCGCTGGGCGGGCAGCCGGCTGCCAGTGGGGTAGACGCCGCTGCGCACCTTCTCTTCCAGCGCACGCGAGACTTCCAGGTATGGCGCCTGACGTACTTTTGTCTGGAGATCGTCGCCGTCGTTTGTGTGGTGTGTCTCAGTATTCATCCCGTTTTGATCTCCATACAAATACCCTTTGGCTTGCGGTCGCGCCGCGCGGAGAGTCAGATCCACTCGCTAGCCACATATTAACCTGTCGCGTCGCTATCCGGCCAGCGGCAGGCTTTCCACGCAACAATTCCACTGGGCTCAGGGAAAATACCGACGTCCACACAAAGACAAACAAATTGCACTCAAAAAAGTTTTGTGTGACGATATTTGTGTCGTTTGTATGCCCTCAGTCCGGCAGCACGACCCGAACTGTATTACAGGAGGAGACACCCGTGGCAGATCAAGCATTATCGCGACCGGCACGCCCGACGCCGGCCCCATCCAACCCCCCGGCCCCGGCCGACCTTGGCAAGTCCCTGCGGCAGCGGCATGTGACGATGATTTCGCTCGGCGGCATCATCGGCGCGGGGCTGTTCGTCGGCAGCAGCGCCACGATCAGCGCGATGGGGCCGGCGGCATGCCTGAGCTACCTGCTGGCCGGCATCGTCGTGCTGTTCGTCATGCGGATGCTTGGCGAAATGGCGCTCGCCAACCCCGGCATCGGTTCGTTCACCGAATACACGCGCCTCGGGCTGGGCAACTGGGCCGGCTTCACCAATGGCTGGCTGTACTGGTATTTCTGGGTCATCGTGGTCGCCGTGGAGGCGGTGGCCGGCGCCGCCATCCTGCAGCGCTGGATACCCGCGCCGGTGTGGGCGATCGGCCTCGTGCTGCTGTCGGTGATGACCGTCATCAACCTGATGTCGGTGAAGTCATATGGCGAGTTCGAGTACTGGTTCGCATCGATCAAGGTAGCGGCGATCATCGTGTTTATCGCGATCGGCGCGGGCTATCTGCTTGGCTTTTCGTCGTGGCACGAAACGGCCGCGCACCTGACCGGCGACCGCGGCTTCCTGCCCTTCGGCGCCATGTCGATCTTTGCCGGGGTGCCGACCGTGATCTTCGCCGTGGGTGGCGCGGAAATCGCAACCATTGCCGCCGCCGAATCCGACGACCCCGGCAAGAGCGTTGCGGCGATGACGCGCTCCGTGATCCTGCGCGTGATCACGTTCTACGTTGGCTCGATGTTCGTCATTGCCTGCATCGTGCCGTGGGCGCAGATCAAGGTCGGCTATTCGCCCTTCGTCGCCGCGCTGGAAACGATGCACGTGCCCGGCGCCGCGGACATCATGAACGCGATCGTGCTGGTCGCCGTGCTGTCGGCGCTGAATTCCGGGCTGTATGTGTCGTCGCGCATCCTGTTCCGCCTGGCCGAGCGCGGCGATGCGCCGGGCCGCCTGCTGAAGCTTTCGGCGCACAAGGTACCGCGCCTGGGCGTGCTGCTGAGCAGCATGGTCGGCTATGTTGCCATCGTCGCGGCCATTGTCTCGCCGCAAGGCGTGTTCCTCTATCTCGTCAATGCGTCGGGTGCGATCATGCTCTTCGTCTACCTGGCGATCGCGGTCTCGCAGATACGCCTGCGCAGGCGCATCGAGGCCGCCGCGCCCCAGCGCCTGACGCTCAAGATGTGGCTGTTCCCGTGGTTGTCGTACGCTGTGGTAGCGGCCATCGCCGGCGTGCTGCTGGCGATGGCCGCCGATGCGGAGCTGCGGCCGCAACTGCTGGCCAGCGTCGCGAGTCTTGCGGTTGCGCTGGCGGCCTACTGGCTGTGTGCGAAGCGCCGCACCGACGACGCGACGGCAACCGGCTACCGTTCGGCCATCGGTGTGCCCATACTGCAAGGGAGAAAGTAATGGCGAAAGTCGCCATCATCGGCGCCGGCTTCATCGGGCTTGCCAGCGCCGCCTGGCTGATGCGCGACGGGCACGACGTGACCCTGTTCGACCCGTCCGGTGTGGGGCAAGGCGCGTCGTACGGCAACGCGGGCACGTTCGCGCACTATGGGTGCATTCCCGTGAACAACCCATCCGTGTTCCGGGACCTGCCGCGCTTCCTGCTGTCGAGCCAGAGCCCGCTCCGGCTGCGCTGGGGCTACCTGCCGCAGCTCGCGCCCTGGCTCGGCCGCTTCATGATGAGTTCGCTGCCGCGCCGCTATGAGGCCAGCGCCGGCGCCCTGGCCGCTTTGCTGAGTCATGCGCAGGACGGATATGCGCCGCTGCTGGCCGATCCCGGCCTTGCGCAATTCGTGCGGGCGCGGGAATGCCTGTACCTCTACTCCAGTGCATCGTCGTTTGACGGGGCACGGCCCGCGCTGGATCTGCGGCGCAAACTTGGCGTGAAATTCGACGTTGTCGGCGCGGGAGATATCCAACAGCTCGAACCCGCGCTTGCGCCGATCTTCGAGCGCGGCGTTCTCTTCAGCGACAGCTGGCACTTCTCCGATCCGCATGCCTTCCTGCTGGCGCTCCACGCGCAATTGGCCGCGCGCGGATTGAAACTCGAACATGCCGGGGTAAGCGCCGTGCAACCCACGGCGGGCGGCGTGACGGTGGTTGCCGAAGGCATGGCGCAGCGTGGCTACGATCATGTGGTGATCGCCACCGGCGCGCGTTCGGCGAAGTTCGCAAAGCAGTGCGGCGACAGGGTGCCGCTCGATACGGAGCGCGGCTATCACGTGCGCTATGCCGGCGCGGCGCAACTGATCTCGCGGCCGGTCGGCTGGGCCGAACGCGGCTTCTACATGACACCGATGCGCGACGGTATCCGGGTGGCGGGCACGGTCGAACTGGGCGGATTCAGCGACACGCGTAGTCGCTCGCTGCTGGACCTGCTGACATTTTCCTCGCGGCGCGCCTTGCCCGCGCTCAGGGAGCCGGACAGCAGCTGGCTGGGCTTTCGCCCGACGCTGCCCGATGGCGTGCCGGTGCTGGGGCATTCACGCGCCAGCGACCGCGTGATCTACGCATTCGGCCACCAGCACCTGGGCCTGACGCTGGCGGGCATCAGCGGCCGCGTGGTCGCGGACCTGGTCGCGCGGCGCAGCCCCGTGCTCGATCTTGCGCCGTATGCGGCAACCCGTTTCTAGCCATACGACTCCGACATGTCGCGCATCGGCCGGTCGCTTATCCCCAGGCGCGACACCATATCTCGCAAGGAGCGCATCATGAATCGCCGCCATTGTCTGTTGAGCCTGGCAGTTTGCGCACTGTCCGCGCAAGCGCCGCTGACCCGGGCCGCCGAGCCCAAGGTCGTGAAAATCGGTTTTGTCGCGCCGCTGACCGGCTCGGTCGCGCGGGTCGGCAAGGATCTGCAGTATGGCGCGCAACTGGCGCTCGACGAGGAGAACGCCAGGAGCCCGACGGTCGGCGGCGCGCCGGTCAAGTTCGTGCTGGATGTGCAGGACGACCAGGCGGACCCGCGCGTGGCCATGCAGGTTGCGCAGAAACTGGACGACGACGGCGTCGTCGGTGTGATCGGCCACTACAACTCGGGATGCAGCATCCCCGCATCGGCGGTGTATCACCAGGCCAGTATCGCCATGATCACGCCCGGCTCGACCAATCCGCAACTGACCAAGCAAGGCTTCAGGAATGTGTTCCGCACGATGGGGCATGACGGCGTGGGCGGCGTCGTTGCCGGGCGTTTCGTGGTCGAACAGGTCAAGGCCCGGCGGATCGGCATCATCGATGACAGCACGGCCTTCGGACAAGGCCTCGCGGATGCCTTCGAGAGGGGCGTGAAGGAAGCCAAGGGCAGCATCGTCCGCCGCGAGTTCACCAGCGACAAGGCCGTCGATTTCCGCCCGATCCTGACCACGCTCAAGGGCCGGAATGTCGACGTGATCTTCTTCGGCGGCCTGGATGCGCAAGGCGCGATGGTGGTCAAGCAGATGCGCTCGCTGGGCATGCAGGCGCAATTGTTCGGCGCCGGCGCGCTCAAGAGCAATGCCTTCCTGCAGATCGCCGGCACGGCCGGCGAGGGCACGCAGGACCTGGAGCCCGGACCCGCGCTGGACAAGCTGCCCGCGGCGCAGGAGTTCGGCAAGCGCTACAAGGCGCGCTTCAACCAGGATGTCGAACTGTACGCGCCGTTTGCCTACGACGCGGCGCTCGCGATGATCAAGGCGATCCACGATGCCAACTCGCTCGACCGGAAGAAGATCGTCGACAGCCTGGCGAAGGTGACTGTGACTGGCGTCACCGGCAAGATCGCATTCGATCCCTACGGTGACCTGATCAAGCCGCCCTATACGCTGTTCGAAGTCCGGCAGGGGCAGTGGAAGAGCGTCAGGACGCTGGGCGGCGAAGGCGGGAACTGACCGCGCCTGGTCCCGGACCGGCGGCGGGGAAGAGAGTCCCGATAGCGTCAAGGTGGGATGGAGCGGGCAAATGCCTTTATTTGACGGTCCGTTTCCCACGCTTGCTGCCAAGAGCCGCCAGCCAATAAAAGAGGCGCCATCGCCGTTGTTTTTGTATGCAAAAATAGAATACAATCAACCGCAGTAAAGAGCGCGGCGCGGGCATCGGCCCAAGCTGATCATGGGTTCGGAGGACAATATGACATTTTGTGAAGCAGGCCTGACGTCACCACATGTACCGGCTCTCGAGCCGATCGAGAACTACCTGAAAGCCCATATCACCGGCAAGGCCGAATATATGCGCCTGGCTTTCCATCCGGACGCGAGGATTGTCTCGTTTCGCGATGGCGTGCTGCACTCCCTGAGCGTCGATGAATTCTCCGCTCGCTTTCAGGGCCAACCCGCACCTGATGAAGCTCAGCGCAAACGCTTCATCACGCATTTCGACGTCGTCGGCAATGCCGGCAGCGCCAAGGTTGTACTGCAATATCCGGAAGTGACATTCACGGACTACATGACGCTGCTGGAGATCGACGGCGTGTGGAAGATTTCCAACAAGACGTTCAGCGCAGCGCCGCAAGAAAAAACCAGATAAGCGGCGGCGGGTGCGGCTTGTGACCTTCCGCAGGCAGAACCCGGATGCTAGCTGGTCCACCGACGCGTGCATCCGAGCCTGGTCGCCGGGGCACCGGCTGCACCGCACCGGCGAACTCGAACCGGCGCGGCGCGGGAAGTCGCCGATAAACGGTATATACTGTTTATTCCGTTTTTCATTCAAATCTGCCGTGAACTCACCGATCATCAAGCCGCCCACGAAAAAGGCATTTCATTTTCCGAAGAGCGCGGACGTGGCCACTAGTGCCGCATCCGCAACCAAGGGCAAAGCGCCGCGGGGCTTGGATAGCAAGAAGTCAGTGACGAGGGCCGACAAGAGCAAGGCACCAAAGGTGGAAGCTCGCGCCGGCTCGGCCGTGCCGAAAAAGGCGCCGGGTGCCAAGAAGGAAAAGGTGCTGCGTGACAGCTTCACGATGCCAAAGTCCGACTACGCAAGAATCGATGAACTCAAGCAGCGATGCCTCGATGCGGGTGTGCACATCAAGAAGAGCGAGCTTCTGCGAGCAGGCTTGCTGCTTCTTGCCGCGACGTCGCCAAAGCAATTGCTGGCTGCGGTCTCGAAAGTCGAAGCCGTCAAGACCGGGCGTCCACCGAAGGCCTAGGCGCTTGTAGCGTGCCTGCGCGGCTCGCCGCGGTTGGCTGGCCTCGCATGTGTCCTGGCGTCGAAAGACGCGCAAGTCCTGGCGTTAAGGGCTTTCATTGACGGCCGCGACGAGCGGGGAGGAGCGCGAGTAGCGCAGGACGCCGCCCACATGTCCCAGTCCCATTCCGATGGCGTACAACGAGCACGCCAGTGTCATCAGCAGCAGGGCGCCGACCATCGAAGCGGTCATCGTTTGCGTTGCCATCACCAACAGGAAGGACGCGCTGCGCCAGCTAGCGGCGGCAAGGCGGTACGACGCACGGCCGATTCGCTTGCCGGCGGCAATGCGGAAAGTGCGTTGCATCATCGATGGCTCCGGCTTATCAGTGGATGGTCCTTGCTGGGAGGCAATCCGTCCTTGCGACGCGCAAAGTCAGATTGACCTCATGCGAAACGGACGCTTCAGTGCGCGGCCGCGGCGGCCTCCGATACCTGGCCCTTGACCGGCTTGGTTAGCCAGATCAGCGGCACGATCATGATGAAGATCACACCCGAGATCCAGAAGATGTCGTTCAGGCCCAGCATGATGGCTTGCGTGTTCAGGCTGCGCTCGAAATACGCGACGGCCTGGCCCGGCGTGAAGCCCAGTGTCGACTGGATCGACTGGAGGGCGGCACCGTACAGCGGGTTGTTCGGACTGGCTTGCTCGGCCAGTTGGGCGTGGTGCAGCACGGCGCGGTTGTTCCAGCCGGTCGTGGCCAGCGACGTACCTACCGCCCCGCAGAAGACGCGGGCGAAGTTGGACAGGCCGGCGGCGGCGGGAATCTTCTCTGGCGGCTGGCCCGAGAGGATGATCGCGGTCAGCGGGACGAAGAAGAGCGCGGTCGGAATGCCTTGCAGCAGGGTGGGCAGCACCAGGGTGAAGGTATCCACGCCGGTGGTGTAGTGGGAACGCATGAAGAAGACAGCCGCGAAGCCGACGAAGGAGAGCGTGGCGAGCACGCGCAATTCCGCCTTGGGCATCAGCTTGCCCAGCACCGGCGTGAGCAGCACGGCGAAGATCCCCAGCGGTGCGGTCGCCAGGCCGGCGTTGACGGCCGGGTAGGCCAGGTACTGTTGCATCCATTGCGGCAACACGACCAGGTTGGCAAAGAAGACCGCGAAGGCAACCGAGATGGCGACGGTGCCGGCCAGGAAGTTGCGGCCCTTGAACAGGCGCAGGTCGATGATCGGATTCTCTTCGGTCAACTCCCAGATCACGAAGAAGAGGAAACTGAGCAGCGCCACCACGGCCAGGATGATGATGACCGGGGAGTTGAACCAGTCCAGGTCCTTGCCTTTGTCGAGCATGATCTGCAACGAGGCGACCCAGGTAATCAGCGAGGCCAGGCCCACCAGGTCGATCGGCAGCTTGCGGGCCGGCGTCTCGCGGTCGCGGTAGACGGCCCACGTAACGGCCGCGGCAAACAGGCCGACCGGCACGTTGATGTAGAAGATCCAGGACCACGAGTAGCTGTCGGTCATCCAGCCGCCCAGCGCGGGGCCGGCGATCGGGCCCACGGTGGCGGTCATGGCCCACAGCGCCAGCGCCATGGCGCTCTTCTCCTTGGGATACGAGCCCAGCAGGATGGATTGCGACAACGGGATCAGAGGTCCTGCCACCGCGCCTTGCAGGATCCGCGCGGCGAGCAGCACGGTCAGGTTGGGGGCAATGCCACACAGCCAGGACGACAGCACGAACAGGAGGATCGCGGTGACGAACAGGCGGATCTGACCCACACGCTGGGTCAGCCAACCCGTCAACGGAATCGCGACGGCGTTGGCCGCGGCGAACAATGTGATCACCCAGGTGCCTTCGTCGATCGACACACCGAGGTTGCCGGAGATGGTCGGGATCGCGACGTTGGCGATCGACGAGTCCAGCACGTTCATAAAGGTGGCCAGGGCCACGGCGAAGCTTCCCAGCACGAGCTTGCCGCCGGTGAGCGGGGCGGGTGCGGTCTGGGTCTGGGCTGGGGATTGCATGGGGGCGTTCCGAAAGAGATTCGCTCTGGGGCAGCCGCCGCACGATCTGCGGCAGCGGTCCGGCTAGTAATCTGATATGTCAGATAAATGGACGAGAGAGGGCTGGTGCATTGCGGTGCTCAGGCCCCGGCCGCTTGCATGAGCGGCTGAGGCTTCGCGCCTTGCGCCGTACGCTGCGCCGGCAGCTTCGCCACGTCCGTGCCGGACTTGCCGTTGCTGTTCTGTGCAATGATCCGCGTGATCTCGCGGTCGGCCTCTTCGCCATAGCGCTGGAACACATCGGTGCGATAGGTCGTGCGATATGGCGTTTCGCCGCCGGTGGCGAGCTGCGAGCCGGTGGCCGTGTGGGTTGCCACGTCGACCTGCATCGACAGGCCGATCTGCAGCGGGTGCGCGCGCAGTTCCGCCGGATCGAGCAGGATACGCACGGGCAGGCGCTGCACGACCTTGATCCAGTTGCCGGTGGCGTTCTGCGCGGGCAGCGCGGAGAAGGCGCTGCCGGTGCCGGCCGAGAAGCCCACCACCTTGCCGTGGTAGGTCACGCTGCCGCCGTACAGGTCGGCATGCAGTTCGACCGGCTGGCCCATGCGGATGTGCTTGAGCTGGACTTCCTTGAAATTGGCGTCCACCCAAACGCCGTCGAGCGGCACGATGGCCATTAGCGGCGTGCCGGGGGCAACGCGTTGGCCTACCTGCACCGAACGCCGCGCCACGTATCCCGTGACCGGGGCGGGAAGCGTGTTGCGGGCATTGGCCAGATACGCGTCACGCACCTTGGCCGCGGAGGCGAGCACGCCGGGGTGGTCGGCAACGGACGCCTGGTCCGTCAACGCATGGTTCGAGGCCAGTTGCTGACGAGCGCTATCAAGCGCGGCTTCGGCGGCCTTGACCGCATCGCGGGCGTGCGCCACGTCTTCGGCGGCTACGGCGCCGGCTTCGCCCACCTCGGTACGGCGGCGCAGGTCGTCCCTGGCGCGGGCGAGGTCCGCCTGGCGTTGCCGCACCGTGGCGTCGAGCACGTTGTTGTTGACATAAAGGGCGCTGACCTGGCGTACGGTCTGGCCCAGCGCGGCCTCGGCGCTGGCGAGCGCAACCCTGGCATCGGCGGCGTCGAGGGATACCACCGGCTCGCCGGCCTTCACGATCTGCGTATCGTCGGCATTGACCGCGATCACCGTGCCGATGACTTGCGGCGTGAGCTGGACCAGGTTGCCGTTGACATAGGCGTCATCGGTTTCCTCGTGAAAGCGCGCCACGCTGTAGTAGTAGGCGCCGTAGCCGGCCACGGCGAGCGCGCTGGCCAGGCCGAGCAAGGCAAGCAGCCGCTTGCGGGTGTTTTGCGTGGAGGACTTGGCGGGTTGGGCTTCGGCGGTAGCCTGGTCGGTCTTGGTCGTTTCGTTCATGGTGTCACCTGTTCGTTTTCGCGTTCGTGTTTGTTTTCGTTGAGAGCGGAGTTAGCGGGACTGTGCCGCCTGTCTGGTTGAGTCAGAGGCATCCGTGTAGCCGCCACCCAGCGCCGCGGCGAGGGCAATCTGCCGGTCGCGGCGATTCATGCGCAGGTTGGCTACCGCCTGGCTGCTGGAGAGTGCATTGGTCTGCGCGTTCAGAACGGTGAGCTGGTTGGTCAGGCCTGCCTTGTACTGCGCCAGAGCCAGGGTCAGCGCGCGCTGCGCGGCGGTGTCGCTGCGCAGCGCGCTGTCGATCTGCGTGTCGAAGGCGCGAATATCGGAGAGCTGGGTCGCAACATCGGTCAGGGCGTTCACCAGGGTCTCGTTGTAGTTCGCGACGGCAAAGTCGAAATCGGCGTAGCGGCCCTTGAGCTGCGCGCGCAGCGCGCCGCCATCGAAGATCGGCAGGTGAATCGCGGGACCGGCCGAGGCCGTGCGGCTGGCAGCGCGCAGGAAGCGGCCCCAGCCAAAGGCGTCGAGGCCGATCGCGGCGGACAGGTTGATGTCCGGATAGAACTCCGCCTTGGCCACCTTGATGTCATGCAGGGTGGCATCGACGCGCCAGCGAGCGGCGACGATGTCGGGACGGCGCGAGACCAGATCGGCCGGCAGGTTGTCGGGCAGGCGGACTTCGTCGCCGGTGGCCAGGGCAGGGCGGCTGATCGCCAGGCCACGGTCCGGACCCTGGCCGAGCAGCGCGCCCAGTTGGTAGCGCGTGCGCTGGATATTGCCGTCGAGCGAGGAGAGCGCGACTTCGCTGGCGGCCAGGTTGGCTTCGGCGGTGCGCTTCTCGACCTCGGTCTCCAGTCCCATGGTCACGCGCCCGTTAGTCACGCGCAGCACGCCACGGCGCTGCTTCACTTCGTCCTGCGCAATGTCGTGCAGCGCGTAGAGGCGGGCCAGTTCGTTGTAGGCCCGGGCAATCGCGCTGCTTAGCGTCAGCTTCACCTGTTCCGCCTCGGCCTCGCTGGCGTGCACCGCGGATACGGCGGACTTCAGGGCTTCGCGGTTCTTGCCCCACAGATCGAGTTCATAAGAGGCGTTGATGACAGCCTTGTTCTCCGACTGCCAGGACCCGGCGAACGGGGGCGGCACGAGCGTGCTTTCCGAGAAACGTTGCCGCGTCCAGGAATAGCCGGCGCCTACCTGCGGCAGCGTATTGGCATTGGCTCCCTCGCTGAGCGCCGTGGCGGCCGCCACGCGAGCCCGGGCCTTTTCCAGCGACGGGCTGCCTTGCAGCGCTTCGCCGATCAGCGTCATGAGCTGGGCATCGCCGAACTGGTCGGTCCAGTCCGCCGAAGGCCAGCGGCCTTGCTCGGCGGGGATGCTCTGCGTGGTGGCGTAGGCAGTGGCTTCGGCGATGTGCTTGTCGCTGTGGATGCCGGCATAGTTGGCGCAGCCGGCCAGGACCGCCGCCATCAACACCGAGAGCGCGGGGCCGGCAAAGCGGCGTGTCGAGGAGGTAATCTGATTGTACATTATCTGACCTGTCAGTTAAATAAGCAAAAAAAAGCGATCAAATATTCGCAAATTTGGCAAGGAGCCGGCGAAATTCAGTGAATTCCTCCGGGCTGAACATCTTCAGTCGGGCATTGAGCACCTTCGGCGCCACTTCCGGAATGCGCTCTGCGACGGCCATGCCCTTCTCCGTCAGCGTCAGGTTGACCATCCTGCGATCGTCGACGCTACGGCTGCGCGCCAGCAGGCCCTTGCTTTCCAGTTTGTCCAGCATGCGGGTCATCAGGCCGCTGTCGATGCAGAGCAGCTTGCTCATCTCGAACGGCGTGTGGGCCTCGCCACGCGTCAGGAGGAGCAGAATCCCCATATGCTGGGCAGTGATGTCCAGGTCTCTCAGAGCCGCATCCATTTCGATCAGGAGGCCGTCGCGGGCACGGTTGAGAAAGAACCCTACGCTCTGCATGAGCTGATAGTTCTCCTTCGAGTAATGATCCACGGTGAGACCTCATCGATGTTATTGACGAAACAGTAGTTGATAAGTCAGATATATGCAAGATGGATTTTTGGCCTGCAGCGCTGCGCGACGGTTGAGCTCGTCCAAGCCGCCGATTTGTATGGTGAGCTTTCAGCAGCATGAAGCCCGGAACCTCATCGCGCGGGAGAAGAGGCCGTGGGATAAGCAAAAAGGGAACTAGTCTACGGCCCGGGTTGCATTTGCGTCATGGCGTCGACGCGGCCTGCCRTCGCCGGAATATCTGCCTATCCGCGCTTTGCCGAATCCTCGAACCTGGCGAATACGCGAGCCTGGACCGCGTCCATGACTGCGAGGACCTGCTCATCGGCGGGCGCGCTTGCTGTCACGCCGGTCGCCYTTTTCGGCTTTGAGCCCACTGGATAGAAGACAAACACCGTGTCGAACCGGCCTGCCGATTCCTTCTTCAGGCGTCGGTTGAGCGCCTTCAGGTACTGCTTCTTGATGGTCTTGGACATAGGTTCCGGGGCTCTCAGTGCTGCTGTAAATGGGGGCTCGAATTTCAACTGGCGTAGCGACCACTTCCACGGCGTTCGTCCCAAGGCAGCTAGCCGGGATGCGCCCGCGAAGACGGGGGCAGCCGACCGCTGCCGATCAGTTCAATGAGATCGGCGACCCGCGTCTCGGCCATGGCAAAGGCCTCGGTTTCTTCCATGGAAGGCCGTCCCGCGCGAAACACCGTCTGCAGTGTCCCGGCAAGTGTGTGATGGCGGACAAGAACGAATCCCTGGTGCTTTCCATTCGTAAGTGGCTCGGTGTAGGCCTTAAATTCGTAATAGCCGGCGCGCTTGTTACTTTCCATGCACTCTCGCTGTTATGGTGTGCACGGAGTCCGCCAGCGCGCAGTGGCGAACTCCGGCTCAACTTTCTTGCGGCTCCACCCGCCGTGTTGGCTGGATGTGCATACGCGGGCGAACGGATGTCTTCCCGACGCAATGTGCGACCCTCCAGGCATTAACGAGGGTCTAACCTTAGGATATCAATTCGCAGGCTAGCGTTCCTCAGGGAATTTCCCGGAGACCGCTTGCGCGGCATGGGTGGCGGCCCGCCCGCCGGAAAATCCCGTAGCACCTTTCAAACGCACGTTCGTGGTTCAGGCGGGGAGACATGCCATGGAGAGGGCACTGAAGTTCGAGCTTGCGCAGGAACAGTCTCACGTGCTGCGCGACCTTCCCCTGCTCCCGACATTGCAGGTGGAACCGCCGCGCGAGGAAGCGTTGCGTAGCGACTATTTCGACACACCGGATCTGCTGCTCTGGCGGCAGGCCGCATCGCTCCGGGTTCGTCAGGCGGCCGGTCACTATGTGCAGACCTTGAAGTCAGCGGGCGCACGCCGTGCGGGCCTGTTCGAGCGAGAAGAGTACGAAACGCCGGTTGCCGGTAACGCGCCCGATATCGCTGCATTGCTGGCGATCGTGCCTGAGACATCGCCACTCTCACCGGTGATGAAGACGCACCAGCTACAGGAGCAACTGGCACCGGCGTTCTGTACGGACGTTTGTCGCACTGTGTGGCTGCTAGGGCTTCCCGAGGGAGATGAAGTCGAGCTCGCGATCGATACCTGTACCGTGGTTGCCGGCGAATCAAGCCAGTCATTTTCCGAACTGGAGCTGGAACTCAAGCGTGGCAAGGCGGACCACCTCTATGCACTGGCGCTGAATCTGGCCGACACGGTGCCGGTGCGCCTTAGCCTGGCGAGCAAAGGCGATCGCGGCTACGGCCTGCTTGTCTGCGAGAAGCCGAAAGCCGTGCGTGCGAAGCCGCTCGTGCTGGAGCGGCAGGGCTCCGTGGGGGATGCTTTCCGGGAGATCGCGCGGAACTGCCTTGCGCAAGTCCACGCCAACGAAGCTGTAGTCGCGAGCGCGCAGTCGCCGGAGGGCGTACATCAGATGCGCGTCGGGCTACGCCGTTTTCGCTCTGCGCTCGATATGTTCTCCGGCGTGGTCACGCTGCCCGCCGAGCTGCAGGACGAAATCAAATGGATTGCAGGCGAGTTGGGCAAGTCCAGGGACTGGGAGGTGCTTGCCCATTCGACGCTGCCTCAGGTTTCGGCGGGGGAGGAGGACCTCCCTGGTCTTCGGCGTGTCAGCGAGGCCGCCGCGGAGATTGCGAGTGCTCGACGGCATGATGCCGCCGAAGCGGTTCGTTCCGCGCGCTATGCGCGGCTGGTTCTCGCGCTGGGACACTGGATGGCGGTTGCGTCCTGGCAGGGGGATGCGGAACCGTCAAAGCAAATGCTGCTGGCCATGCCGGCAAGCGAGCTGGCTCGCGATGTGCTGCGCGCGCGCCATCGCAAGCTTGTCCGTCGCGGGCGAGGGCTGCACAAGCTCGACGCGCCACGGCGGCATCGCGCTCGTATTGCCGCAAAGAAGCTGCGCTATGCAACCGAATTTTTCGCGTCGCTGTTCCGGCGGAAGTCGCTGGACAATTTTCGCGGCGTGCTCGCCAGGCTGCAGGATGACCTTGGCTGGGGCAATGACATGGCCGTGGCTGGCCACCTCCTCGGTTGTCTTCAGCAGGCCAACGAAAGTGTCTCAGGCGGCGCAATCTATGCCAGAGGATTCCTGTCGGCACGCCTCGTCGCTGATCGGGAAAATCAGCGACGGCTCTGGAAGCGGTTCCGCCGCACGGAACGGCCACAGTAAGGCGCATCTTCTCCCGGGCATGGTTGCCGGTTTGGCGGCGGGTGGCATGGCGCACCACCTTGAAATCCGCACAGATCGTGATTGCTTGCCTTTTGATCTGAAGGACCGCACGCCGGGCGACGCGGTGAGCTACCCCGCCGGCGATCCGCATGCCGCCATGCGCGACGACGGGAAGCGGCGCTTCACCCGCAAGGACGGAGCGCAGACTACCCGGCGGCTTTCCCGTTCGATGTCCGCCCGGCCCGTTGACTCATCCTGCATCCAGGCCGCTTGCCTGCCGTGCCTCATGCGCTTGCAAGGCAAGCGCCGCCGCCAGGCCGGCGCCGCACATGGCCGAAGTCAGCAGGAAGGCGCGTCCGCCGACGCTGGCGAAGAGGAAGCTGCCCAGCAGTACACAGCTGGCTGTCAGCAGGCCAGCGCAGGCTGCGTAAAGCCCGGTGCCGCTGGAGATGACTTGCTCCGGTACGCGGGTGCGGATGTATTGCGCTGCGCCAAGCTGGGTGAAGCCGAGCGTGGCGCCTTGCAGCAATTGCGCAAGCATGGCTACGCTGGCCGTTTCGGCCAGGCCGATCATCGACCAGCGCAGGATGCCCGCCGCGCAGGCCAGCGCGATCAGCGCCGGTGCCGATATCCGCGCAGTGCCTGGCGGGGGATCGCCGCATAGACGGCCTGGACCGCACTGGCGAACGTCTCCGGCGATTCGATGGTCCTGCGATGGTTCGATCCGAACCGCTTTGCCAGCGATGGTATCCGGGTGGTCTCCCGAGGTGGCCTTGCGTATCACTTCGGCAAAGCGGGCGGCGTCGCGCAGCGCGCTGTTCATGCCGCCGCTGGCCATTTCAGTGCCCAGCTGGCCTACCTGGATATGGGCCTCATCCTCGGATGCCATTAGTTACCAGTCACCAGTTGCCAGTGGCATAGCCGGCCGTCATTTTTGTTCATTGGAACGCCCGGCGCCGAGCGCTTCGAGCAGTGGCCGGAGGGCATCGAGTTCCGCGCCAAAACCGGTCCAGTCGCCCGCTTTCAACCGCTCCATGGCGCGGTCATAGTGGGCAAGTGCCTCGCGGGCGCGGCTGTCCGACGTGCCCTGGCGCTGCGCCGCCGCGGGGGCGGCTTCCTTGAAGAGCGCCGCCAGTGCGGCGCCCAAGGTCTCCTCCATGACCACATGGTCGCCGTAGGCGGCGATCACCCGCTTCAGCTCGGGCAATTGCCCGGACTCCGCGCGCAGGTAGAGCGGGGAGACGTAGAGTATCGCGTTCTCGATGGGCACGACCTGGAGATGGCCGCGGATGACGCGCGAACCCATCTGGTTCCACAGGGAAATCTGCTGGGAGATCTCGGTGTTCTGCTGGATGCGCGCTTCGATCTGGAACGGCCCGTAGATCAGCTTGTCCTTGGGAAACGCGTAGACGACGAGCTTGCCGTAGTCGGGAGGATCGCAGCGTGCCGCCAGCCACGCAATCATGTTCTCGCGCCGGCTGGGCACCATCGGCAGCATCAGAACGAACTCGGCGCGCGGCTCCGCCGGGAGCCGAACAATCATGTAGTAGGGCGACATCGGCGCGCCGGCGCCAGTCCCGGCCCCGGTCCCGGCGTCAATGTCGGCCAGCTTGCGGGGGAACTGCCAGAGATCCTCCCGGTTGTAAAAGACTTCCGGCGCTTCCATGTGGTAGGCACGGTAGATCTGCGCCTGGATCAGGAACAGGTCCTCGGGATAGCGGATATGTTGCTGCAGGTCCTGCGGCATCGTGCCCAGTGCCTTGAACAGGCCCGGGAAAATGCGCTGGTACGTCCGCACGATGGGATCGGCGGGATCGCTGACATAGAAGTCGACAGTCCCGTTGTACGCATCGATCACTACCTTGACCGCATTGCGTATGTAGTTGTCGCCGTCTTCGCTGGCCGGCTGGGAGTACGGGAACCAGCGGCTGGTGGTATAGGCATCCTGGATCCAGTAAAGCCGCCCGCCGCTTGCGACGATGTAGGGGTCATGGTCGAGGCCGAGGAACGGGGCGATCGTGCGTACCCGGTCCTGGATGTTGCGATGGAGCAGGATCCGGCTTGAGGGTGTGATGTAGCCGGTCACCAGGATGTTGGGATCGTCGAACTGCCAGGCGAAGAGGGCCTGCAGCGCCAGGCTGCCGATGCCGATGCCGTCGCGCCCGCTGTAGTTTGTATAGACGTTCTCGTCGCCCTTGGGATAGTCGAACTCTGGCGCGTTGCCGTTGACGATAACGTAGCCCTTGCCGCCTTCGCCGAAGTACAGGCGCGGCTCGCGGATGGCGGGGCCGCCGTTGGAGACGGGCGGAATATCCTTCAGGTAAAGGGAGGGCAAGCCCTCCGCGGATTTCTCCGTGACCGGCGACATCACGACGCCGTTGCCGTGGGTGAACAGCAGATGCAGGTTGACCCAGGTCTGGGCATTTGCCGGCAGCAGCGACGGCTCCAGTTCCCGCGCCGAAAGCATGACTTGCTGATAGCCGGCGGCAAACCGGTAGCGGTCGATGTCCGTCGCCAGGAATTTGTAATAGGTCCTGATCTCCTGCAACTGCGCATAGGTATCCCGCAACGGCTGCAAGTCCCACAGGCGGATGTTGTCGATGGTCGGGCGATTGGCCTGGAGCGTGGCGAGATTCAGGTTCTGTTGGGCCGGAAACGGCTTTACCGCGATCTGCGCCAGGCCATAGGCCTCCCGCGTCAGCGCAATATTGTGCTGGATATAGGGCGTTTCCAGCTGTAGCTCGTTCGGCTTGACATAGAAGCGCTGGAACAGCGCCGGGTAGGCCACGGCGAATACGAATGCGCCGCCGAACACGATCAGCGCCGACGCCGCGGGAATCCGATAGCTCCGCCAGCGTATATTGGCCAATGAGGCGACCGCGGCAGCGGTGGCCAGGCCGATCAGCGGCCACAGGACCGGCAGCCCGACATGGACATCGGTATAGCCGGCGCCCACCACGACGCCGTTGTCGCCGTAGAGCAGCAGGAAGCGGTCGAGCCAGTAAGACCAGGCCTGCAGCAGGAAGAACAGTCCCAGCAGCACAGAGCCGTGGGTGGCGGCTGCTGGCGAAAGCCCGCGCGGCGACTGCAGGAATGCGATGTCGCCGCGCAGTCCGTACACCACCGCGGCGACGACCGCGCTGCAGCCGAGCAGCAATAGCAGCCAGTTCCTGAGCGCGATATAGGCGGGCAGCGAGAAGAGGTAGAAGCCGATGTCCTTGCCAAAGATCGGATCGCCTTTGCCAAAGGGCACCTGATTGACATAGCGCAGCGCGATGTCCCAGTCCGAGGCTTCGCTGACGGCGAGGAACAGGCCCACGAGGACGGCGGCCCCGGCGATGGCGGTGCGCCAGTGGACGTGGGGCGCGACGTCGCCGACCAGTTCGCTCAGGACCTCCGGCATCCCGGGCGGAGATGCCGACTCCAGCTTCCAGGCGCCAGGGCTCGCGTAGCGGTGCGCCAGCCATCCCGACGCCCATATCGCGCCCGCCGAAGCCACGAAGACGGCGGCGAAAAGAAGCGCCTGGGTAAAGAGGATCGTCCAGAAGACGTCCGCGTAGCCGACGGAGGAAAACCACAGCCAGTCAACCAGCATGCCGGTGACGCGGCTGACGACGATCAGCACGGCGACGACCGCCACGATCCTGGCGGCAATGCCTCTCAGCCGCGTGCCGGATCCGCCTGGCGATCGCATCGATCGTGCTCCTTTGCCGGAACGTCATCCATGGCCTGCTGTGACCGGACCTAGGTACGCTGCCGGTCTGCCCGAAACCTGGCCGAACGGGTTGGCGGGGCGACCGCGATAGCCGGCTCCCAACAAAGCAAAGGTCCGCGCCGGATCGCCCCGGATAATCAATTGTAGGTGGGGAATCACCGCGCAGCACGCTTGCCGGGGCGCGTCCGATACCGCCCCCGCCCAAGTACATGAAGCGGCACCGCGGTGAAGACGGGATTTACGAAAGCTCTATGGCAGGGCAATACCTCTTTACGCCATTTGCACGGGCCAGTTCCTAACCTTGTAAGGCCCGGCAATTCGGTGGCGCCGCGGAGCTTGAGTGCTCGCGGGCCCGAAGCGCGCATTGCCTGTGCTTCCCCTGGCCAACCTACCTGGTAAGCAATATGACGCCGCACTTCACCAAAGCACCGCGCACAAGCGAACCCCGCCACGGCGGCAGCTATTACCTGAAGCTTGCCGGATGCCTGCTCGTGCTTGGCCTGTTGTACGCCTTGTGAATGAGGGGGCGGGGCCCCCCGCAGCCGTCCCTCCTACTCCTCTACGTAGCCTTTGCGCAGCTTCTCCGCCACCAGCTTGTCCATCTCGCGACGGGCCCGCTCGGCAGTGTCGAACTGCTTGAGATTGACCTGCCCGCTGCTGCCGATGCGGCCGTAGCTGACGCTCAGCTCGGTGCCGCTAAGGCTGGCGCGCCAGAACTTGCGCGAACTGCCCTGCTCGAAGCGCAGCGCCCGCACCAGTTCCGCTTGCCTGGCGCCGCTTGCGGAGGTGCCGGTGCTGGCGTCGTTGGCCGAACCTGAATCCGAAGCCGGCGCCAGCGGTTGCGCTGGTGGTGTCACCACCGGCGCCAGCGGCTCGACTTCCGCATCCAGCGCGCGGTCCTCGCCGTCGGCCAGCATGGCTTCGATGCGGGCCAGTACCGCGCCGGCATCGTGCAGCCAGTCCTTGCCGGGAATGTCGAGCACCCGCCAGCCGAAGCTGCGCAGGATGCCGGGACGGAACACGTAGCGCTCGGCGGTGTCCGCCACGGCCTCGGCCGGCGCATCGAGCAGGATCGCCAGCGCATAGCCCTGCGCGGACGGATCGGCGATGGCCAGGTCGCAGCGGAACTGGGAGCGGCCGACATTGACGTGCACCTGGTGGCCGCGCGAGCGCAGCGCCTCGGCCATCGCGTCGCGGATGCTGTCGGACGCGGCCTGGCGCGTGAAGGCATCGCGCGCGCCCAGGTTCAGGGCGCCGAGCACCGCCTGCGCGCGTTCGAACTGGCCGCGCGCGCTGGCTTGCGCGAACTGCAGGAAAGCGCGCAGCGCGGCAGCGCCATCGTTGTGCACATTGGTGATGGCTTCCGCCTGGATCGTCGACACCACCGCCATGCGGTGGCGCGCGCGGCTGAAAATCACGTTGAGGCGCTTCTCGCCGCCGCGCTGGTTGATCGGGCCGAAGTTCATCAGCATCTTGCCGTCGGGGCCAGGCGCGTAGCAGATGCTCAGGATGATCACGTCGCGCTCGTCGCCCTGGACGTTCTCCAGGTTCTTGACGAACAGGCCGTTGAACTGGTCGTCGTCCTCGCGCACGTACTCGCGCTCCAGGCGCATGGCAAAGTCCGCGTCCTCGCTGGCCAGCGCCTCCAGCGCGGACTCGATGGCGGTTTGCTGCGCCTCCGAGAAGGCGACAATGCCCAGGCTCAGCCCGGTCTCGCGGCGCAGCATCTCGCGCACGGTCTGGGCGATATAGCGCGCTTCCGGCGCGTTGCGCCGGTCGAGGTAGACGCCATCGCCCAGCCGGTGGAAGCTGACCGGCCGTGCCAGCAGCGCGTCGGCCCCGGCGATGCCGGCGTCTTCCTGGTCCGAGCGCAGCGGCGCTGCCTCGTCCTCGGCCTGCTCCAGCAGACGGTCGGGAATGGTCACTAGGCGGCCGTCGTAGAAGGCGGCGTTGGAGAAGCTGATCAGCGATTCGTGGCGGCTGCGGTAGTGCCACGCCAGCAGGGTGGCGGGCAGGTTGCGCGCGGCCTGGTTCAGCAGGCTGTCCGAGTCCAGGTTGATGGCGATGCGCTCTCCTTCCTCCTCCACCACGATCTCGTCGTCGCCCTCGGCGCCGCTGGCCGAGAAGAAGCTGGTCGGCGGCAGCTGCATCTCGTCGCCGACCACCACCACCTGGCGCGCCCGGCTCAGCGCAGGCACCGCTTCCTCCGTGGGAATCTGGCTGGCCTCGTCGAATATCACCACGTCGAACAGGTCCGGCGACAGCGGCAGCGTGTCGGACACCGACAGCGGGCTCATCAGCCAGATCGGCTTCAGGTCGTTGATGACCAGCCCGGTCTCGTCGTCGCTGAGGTCGCGGATGGAGCGGTGGCGCATGCTCTTGCCGAACTCGTGTTCCAGTTCGCGCCGGCCGGTGGCATAGCGCTTCTTGAATGCCTTGCCGTCGGCATCCAGTTGCGTCGCCGACAGCGAGGACTGGCGCACGTGCTCGGCAAACTGCCGGTGCAACGTTGCGCGTATCACCTGGGCGTTGAGCGCGAGCAGCTCGCGCTGGCCCTGCGCTACCGCGCGCGCGGCCTGCGCCAGCGCCGCCCCGCTGAAGTGCGCCAGCGCCGGGCTCTCGCGCTCCAGGCGGCGCAACGCCTCGTCGGCGACCAGCGCCTCCAGTTGCGCCGGTGCGTGGTCCAGCAACTGCAGCGTGGCGGCGCAGGCCGGATCGGCGGCATGGACGGCGCGCAGCAGCGGCAGCAGGTCGGGCAGGTCATCCAGCGCTTCGCGCAGGTCGCGCAGCAACTCGGCAATGTCGCCCAGGCGCGCGTCCGGGGCCAGGGTCAGTCCGTCGCGCACGCGCAGGGCCAGCTTGTCCAGCGCCTCGCGCGCGCCGGCTTGCGCGCGCGCCGTGGCGGCCGGATCGACAGCCTGGCGCAGATGGGCAACCAGTTCGCGCGGACCGCTGGCTGACTGCGCGCGCTGCTCCAGTTCGGCCAGCGCGCGCAGGAAGTCCTGCATCGCGACGACGCCATAGCGTTTGCGGCTGTCGGCATCGCACGCGGCCAGCGCGGCGCCGGCCGCGTGCTCGGCGGCCAGCGCCTCCAGCACTTTGCCGAAGCCCGGATGCACGGCATGCTTGCCGAAGTCATAGCGGCGCTTCAGCTCGCCGCGCAGGCGCCACCAGGCTGGCTGCAGCCAGCGCGCCAGCGACGGCTCCAGGCGCCGGACCAGCGCCAGCGCCGACTCGGTGTCGCCGGAGCTGAGCTTGTCGCGCCAGTTGGACGTCGCTGCCTGGGCGGCGGTGAGCGCCTGGGCGCGCGTTTCAAGTTCGGCCCGCACCTGGCGCAGCGCGCCTTGTGCCGGCGATGCCGGATCGAGCAGATCCAGGTGCGCGGCCAGGCCGGTGTCGAGCAGCCATTGGCAATCGGCGGCGATCGCACGGGCCTGTTCCAGCGCGGTGTCGTGGCCGATCAGGCTGGCGGTGCTGTCCAGCAGCGGGTCCAGCGCGTCGAACAGCGCCTCGGTATCGCTGCACAACTGCTCGGCGCGGCCGAAAGCGCGCTCGTCGGCCAGTAGCTCCCGCGGCAGCCGGGCGAACGGGTGCGCGGCAAGCGCGTCCATGCCGAAGCGCTCGCGCATGGCGCGATGCACGCGCTGGGTGAGTTCGCGCTGGCGATCCCAGCTGGCCAGCGCCGGCAAGCGCTCCCGCATGGCCGGGCCGGTCTCGGGCGCCGCGGGCAGTCCGGCCACGCGGCGCAGCAGCACGCGCACGCTATCGCCCAGCGCCTCGGGCGCGGCCGCCATCGCCGACTCGAAGCGGTCGATACGCTGCTGCTGCCCCGCCAGGGCCCCGGCCACCTGTGCCCGGCGCGCCGCGGCCGCGTCGCCGTCGTGCGGCTGGGCGATCCACTGCTCATAGCAGGCGCGCAGATCGGCGATAAAGGCCTTCTTGTCGGTCTGCGAGTCATGGATCAGGCAGCACAGCGGATCCAGCCCGCTTTGCTTGAGCCGGTGGAACACCACGTCCAGCGCGGCGCGCTTCTCGCAGACGAACAGCACGCGCTTGCCGCGTCCGGCGTAGTCGGCGATCAGGTTGGTGATGGTCTGCGACTTGCCGGTGCCGGGCGGGCCCTGGATGATGAAGCTGCGCTGGCTGCGCGCCAGGCCGACGGCGGCGTTCTGCGTGGCGTCGGACGCCACCACGCTCCACTGCTCGCCCGGCGCCAGTGGTGCCGGCGCCTGCGTCTCGATGTCACGCGGCTCGATCGAGAACACGCGGTCGAAGGCGGGGTTGGGCCCGGGTTCGTCCAGCAGTTGCGCGTAGTCGCGCACCAGCGACATCTTCTTGTAGTTGAAGTTGGCCAGCGTCACCTGGGTCAGGTCCAGGTCCCAGGCATAGCGGTGGCCTTCGGATTCCTGCAGCACAAAGCCCTTGCGGTCGCCGGCATCGGCAGCATCGGCGGTGCCGGCAGCAGGCTGGGCGATATTCGGCTGGCGTGGGCCGGCGCTGGGCGCGGCGCCCGCCTCGAAGCGCTGTGGCAGCTCGCTCGGCCGGACCCAGTGCTCGAACAGCGCCCGCCCCAGCGGGCGGTAGTCGTCCTGCGCATAGCTGTAAGGCGGCAGCCAGCCACCGCCGCTTGCGCGCGCGGCGGCCACGCCCGGCTTGCGGCGCTGGAACTGCTGCATGCGCTGCAGCGCCTTTTGCCGCACCAGCCGCACCGCGGCCTTGTCCACCAGGCGCAGTTCCACCGACGGCTCGGAGCCGCGGATCTGCGCCAGGAGACTGGCATGGATCTCGGCCAGCGAGGTCTTGCCCAGGTCCACCGTTTCGTCCAGGCGGATGTCGTACAGCTGGCTCAGGTGGTGGCGCAGCACCGGGTTGAACTCGGCCTCGCCGCTGGTGCACTGGATCACGTACTGGTCGCGCACGCCCTTGCGCTTGACCAGTTCCACCGGCAGCCACAGCAGCGGCGTCACGATACGCTCGTCCGGTGCTTCCTTGAGGTTGTGCCAGCGCAGGAACGCCACTACCAGGCGCAGGTTGCTGAAGCCGAACTCGGCACGGTCGCGGCGTGTTTCGGCGATCAGCCGGTCCAGCGCCGCCGGCAGGTAGGGCTGGTCGTCGAAGCGCAGCCAGCGCTGCAGCGAAACCGGCTTGCCGTCCACCAGCTCGGCGGCGAACGGGCCGCCCCAAGTGCAGATGTGCTCCGGCCGCACGCTTTCGATCTGCAGCATCAGCGGCACGCTGGCCACGGTCAGGTTGACGCTGGCCGCGGTGGGGCGGAAGTACAGCAGGCGGTTGCGCCGGGACAGGTCGAACAGGCGGTCGCGCAGATGCGCGAGCACCGCCGTGCGGCGCGGCGCCGCACCGCTGGCCCCGGCCAGCGCACGCTCCACCTCCAGGGCCAGCGGCTGCTCGCGCCAGGTGCGCAGCCGCGTGGCCAGCGAGGCCACGTCGGTGGCGCGGTCGTGCCGGTTGATCTCGGTCATCTCCACGATCACCGCGGCCACGATGGGGTGCAGCCGCTCGTGCAGCAGGAACAGGTTGCGCCGGCAGGCAACGAACTCGCGCAGATCGTCCTCGTCGGCGAGGTCCGCGCCGCAGGCCAGGCTGGCCAGCGCCATGCCGAGCAGGAAGATGTCGCCGATCTCGTCGTGGTGGCCGACCAGCAACTCCCAGCTGGCCGGGCCGGGCAGGTACACCGGGCGCTCGATCGGCGCCGCGGGATCCAGTTGCAGCGTCAGGTCGGTTTCCTCGCGGCGCCCGTCGTCGGCATGGCCGCGCTGCAACGTGCCGACGATGTTCAGGCCCGAAGCCGGATGCGGCTGCACCCGGTGCACGGCGCCGATATCCATGACCGGCAGCTCGCCGTCCGGCCGGCGCAGGCCGAGCGCGCCATCCTCGCCCACCAGGATACTGTCGGCGTCGAGCGAGGCGACCCTGCCCTGCGCGTGCAACGCGGCGACCTGCTGGAACAGCGGCAGCATCAGCACCAGTACGTCGTCGGTGGGCAATGCCGCGCCCGCCTGCGCCTCGATCAAGGCGCGCAGGGTACGCGGCGCGCTGTTGGCGATCGTGCTGTCGTTCATGCCTGGGCCTCCTTGGCCAGTTGGCGGTTGTAGCGGTCCATCTCGCGCTTGCCGAAGCCGGCATCGCGGCGCAGGTTGCCGTGCAGCGCGTCCAGGCTGCCCAGCGCCTGCGCCACCCGGCCGGCGCGCAGCAGCGCCGCCTCCTGCTGGTCCGGGTCGGCCAGGGCCAGGTCCATCATCAGCGCATTGAGGTAGGCGCGCACGTCATCGCCGGCCACCTCCGCGGCGAATGCCTCCGGGCCCACCGCGGGCTCGTCGTCGCGCCAGTCGGGAAAGAGCATGCGCACCTGTGCCAGCACCGCCTCGCTCGCCAGCGGCGTGCCGGCCAGGTAATGGGCAAGGAAGCCGCGCGTCAGCGCCTGCAGCCGCCGTTGCCCCGGCAGGTCAAGCCGCTCCAGCGCCAGCGGACCATGCAGCCGGGTCTCGATCCACTGGTCCAGGCCGGCCGCGCCCTCCCACCACAGCGCCAGCGCGCGGGCGCGGATAAAGGTCTCCGGGTGGCTGTGCGCGTTGCTGGCGCCTGCCTCGTGCGACTCGATCTCGGCGGCCTGGCGCAGGTAGGCCGCTGCATCGACGCTGCCTATGCCCGTCTGCACCTTGACCAGCGTCGACACGGCCGGCGCCACCGCGCCGGCGGCCACCGCGCCGCCCCGGTCGGCAAACAGCTCGGTGTGCAAGGCATAGCGCCGGTAGGTCTCGCGATGGCTGCCGCTGGTGCCGGGCGCCGCCAGCGCGTCGTTGAGGATGCGGTCGGCCACCAGGAACCGGCCGTCGTCGCGCGACCACAGCAGGTAATGGGCCAGCTCATGGCCGAATACCGCAAGCAGCTCCACCGCCGACAGTCGCTCCAGCAGCGGCCCCTGCAGGATGATGTGGACCTCGCCGGGCACATAGACCAGCGAGGCGTTCATCTCCTGCCCGGGGGACTGGTACAGCGTAGCCCGCGCATCGACGCCCAGCCGCGCCATGGCCTGGGCCAGCGCCGCATGCACATCGGCATGCGCCTCGGCATCGATGCGATAGGTATCGCGCAACAGCATCACGCGCAGCGCCTCCAGGTGCTCGGCGCGGGTCGTGCGCGCGCTGGCCCAGCGCCAGACGTCGGGCTCGTGGCTGCGCAGGTAGTCGACCACCGTTGCGTGATAGGCCAGCGGCGTCAGCGCGCTGCGATCCGGGGCGTGAGAGTCCATGCGGGAAATCCCAGGGTTGCATGGAGGCTGATTCTACAGGGGGCGGGATGGCTGGCGCGGTTCGCCGGGACCGCCGCTTCATTGGCATGAATGCCCTTGCCGCGCGCTCTTCCCAACCGGCTTGCCTGGTTCCTGGATGGCGTCGTGATTTGCTGCTCACATGTTATGTTGTCATACAACATGAGGTGATGCGTTCGCGGCTGTTGCTGTGTTCCTGGTTCGATTTTTCCGGTGTTAACCCTGGAATTCGCTGTGTACCCTTGCTTGAAGGTTTGCCATGTCATAGGATGACTGATAACGAGAGTACGCCCCTCAAAAGCGGTTCCCTCCTGACAGGACCCCGATATGAAAGCCAACATCCTCCAGCTCAACCCGATCCTGGTCCCTGCGATCAACGACCAGCTGGATTCGCTCTACACCGTGCACCGGTTGTTCGAGCAAGCCGACAAGGATGCCTACCTGCGCGAGCACGGCGCCTCGATCCGCGCGGTCGTCACCGGCGGCCACACCGGCATCGCCAGGGCGATGATGGAGCAACTGCCCGCGCTCGAGGTGGTGGCGGTCAACGGTGTCGGCACCGATGCGGTCGACCTCGAATACGCGCGCGCGCGCGGCCTGCCGGTTACCGGGACGTTCGGGGCGCTGACCGAGGACGTCGCCGATCTCGCCGTGGGCCTGCTGATCGCCACTTGCCGGGGCATGTGCCCGGGCGATCGGTTTATCCGCGCCGGCGACTGGGTCCGGCATCCGCAGCCAAGCGCGATCCCGCTGGCTCGCCGCGTCAGCGGCATGCGCGTGGGCATTGTCGGCATGGGCCGCGTGGGCCGTGCCATCGCGGCCCGCATGGCGGCGTTCGGCTGCCCCATCGCCTACACCGACCTCAGGGCGATGGAGGATGTCCCTCACCCCTTCGTGGCCGACCTCGTGCAACTGGCCCGCCAGAGCGATGCGCTGATTCTTGCCGCCGCCGCGGACAAGGCAGAGGGCATCGTCAATGCCGAGGTCCTCGACGCGTTGGGCAAGGATGGCTACCTGATCAACGTCGCGCGCGGCCGGCTGGTCAGGGAAGACGATCTGGTCGCGGCGCTGTTAGCCGGCCGGATCGCGGGCGCCGGGCTGGATGTTTTCGTCGATGAGCCTAACGTGCCCGAAGCCCTGTTCGCGCTGGACAACGTCACGCTGCAGGCGCACCGCGCCAGCGCCACGCACCAGACGCGGGCGGCCATGGGCGAGATGGTCCTGGCAAGCATTGCCCAGGCGCTGGCCGGGCAACGGCCGGAGTTCAGCCTCACCACCTGAGCGCCGGCAGCCGCCTTCCTCAGCCCCAAAAGACGATAACCAGGATCACAGGAGACAAGATGCAAATCAAATTTCTGGCGGCCATCGCCATGGGCGTGCTCGCGTGCGGCATGGCCGGCGCGCAATCCTATCCGGCCAAGCCGATCACCATCGTGATCGGCTCCAGTCCCGGCAGCACCACGGATGGCCTGGCCCGCGCCATGGGCGCCCAGATCACCATGGAAACCGGCCAGCCGGTCATCGTCGACAGCCGCCCCGGCGCATTCGGCGGCATCGCGGCGCAGTTTGTCGCGCGCGCGGCCCCTGACGGCTATACGCTGTTCATGACCACCAACACGACGCAGGCCGCCAATCCGCACCTGGTGAAGAACCTGCCCTACAACCCCATCAAGGACTTCGCACCGATCGGCCAGGTGGTCCAGGGCTACATGCTGATGGTCGTGAACCCCAACGTGAAGGCCAAGAACGTATCCGAATTCATCGCGCTGGCGAAGACGGAGCCGGGCAAGCTGACGTTCGGCTCGGGCTCATCGTCGGCGCGGGTTGCCACCGAGCAGTTCCAGCACATGACCGGGACCAAACTCACGTATGTCCCCTACAAGGCCAATCCGCCCGCCGTGATTGACCTTGTCGCCGGACAGACCGACGTGATGATCGTCGACCTGACCACCAGCCTGCCGCAGGTCAAGGCCGGCAAGCTGCGCGCGCTCGGCGTCAGCAGCCCGCAGCGCTCGCAGCTGCTGCCCAACGTGCCGACCATCGCGGAGCAGGGCGTGGCGGGCTACGAGTCCGGTTACTGGAACGCGCTCTACGCGCCAGCGGGCACGCCGGCGCCGGTCATCAACCGGCTCAACGACCTGATGCGCAAAGCCATGGCAACCGAGTCGATCCGCCGTTTCGTGACGGAGAACGGCATGGAGGTGAAGGTGTCTTCGCCCGAGGAACTCGCCAGATTCCAGCTTGCCGAGCTGGACCGCTGGGGCAAGATCATCAAGACGGCTGGCATCCAGCCTGAGTAGGAGCCAGCGGTATGCGGTGCGGTACTGCCAGGGCCGCCACCGCCTACAGCGCGTACTTCACCGTCAGGTAGAACGTGCGCTGCGGGAACGGGTGGAA
The DNA here is from genome assembly GCF_056399885.1 of Cupriavidus sp. 01L45. NCBI lineage: Bacteria > Pseudomonadati > Pseudomonadota > Betaproteobacteria > Burkholderiales > Burkholderiaceae > Cupriavidus > Cupriavidus sp. 01L45. The sequence continues at coordinate 62,672 of NZ_JBFTSG010000042.1, forward strand.
CAGGAAATACTTGCGGTTGTTGAGGTTGTCCACGCCCAGCGCGCCGCTCCAGTGCTTGTCGAACTGGTAGCGCACCCGCGCGTCCATGACGAAGAAGCTCTCGAAGCCTTGATAGGTGGCGGGGTTGATGTCCGTGTTGTCGACCGTCGCATAGACGCGGCTGCTGTAGCGCGCCGCCAGGGTGTAGGCCCATTTGCTGTCCGGCTGGTACGTTACCGCCAGGGTGCTGCGCCACGTCGGCACGTAGGGGACCCGCTTGCCGACCGATGTCGCGCCCGGAATGGTGGGGACGTAACTGTCGTTGGACAGTATGCGTGAATCGACGTAGGTCACATTGCCGGAGAACGACAGGCCGTGGATCAGCACGTTGTCCTGCTGGCCTGCCAGCTCCACGCCGACCTGACGTGTCTTGCCCACGTTCTGCGTAAAGGAGACCGGCGTGGCAAAGCCGGGGATCGTCGACGTTTGCGAGATCAGGGCGTTCGACACGTACTCGTTGAATACCGAGAGACGCATCTTGCCGTCGTTGGCATGGTGCTCGACGGCCAGTTCGCCGGACATGACGCGCTCCGGCTGCAGGAAGGGGTTCGCCTGGACAAATGTCGTGCCGGTCTGGATGGATTGATACAGTTCGCCGACGGTGGGGAACCGATACGCCTTGCCGAACGAGCCGGTGACCGACCATGTCTCGGTCGCGTCCCAGGTGACCGACGCCTTGGGCGAGAAGGCCGACTTGTCCACGCCGGGCTGGTTGATCGGCACCCCCACGCCATTGCTGCCCGTCGAGAAATTGAAACCGTCATACGCGCGCCACCATTCGTAGCGGCCGCCCAGCGTGGCCTGCCAGCCCGGTGCCACGCGCCAGACGTCCTGCAGCCACAGCGCGCTGGTCTGTGTCTTGCCAAGCGAGTTGCTGAACAGCGGGCCGCTGCTGCCCGATGTCCAGTTCGCCRTCGTGTACGTAGGGCTGGCGAGCTTGAACTGATCGTAGTGCGCGCCAAAGCTGACGATGTTCGCCCCCGCGGCGCCCTGCGGCCGCCAGATTCCCTTGAGATCGACCGTGGTCCATCCGGTCCCGCTCATGTCGGTGGCGCGGCCGGGGCCGCCGCTCTGCGCGCCTGGGTAGAGTCCGGTGGAAAGGCGGCTCAGGTCCCGGAGATAGTAGAGATTGCTCAGGGTCATTTCCCAGTCGAACAGTCCCTTCGTATGGGTTTCCACCTTCAGGCTCTGCATCAGGTGCTGCTGCTCGATGTTGTTGCTCGAGAACTGGCCGGCGATGGTGTTGGCGTTGTACGCGAACCCGCCGATATTGACGCTGCCGCTCTGGGCGCCATAGAAGGGCGTGCCCGCGGCGGTGCTCAGGTAGGTCTGGGCGTTTGCCTTCGAGCTGTTCTGCCAGTAGCCCAGCGTGTAGGCCGCGCTCAGCGTCGGCGTGAAGTCATAGGCCAGCTTGACGGCGGCGTTGTCCTGCAATGTGTGGATGAAGTTGCCCGCGCCGATCACCTGGATCGCGCCGCCTGTACGGTTGCGGTCCGCGATGGCGCCGGTGATGACCGGCAGCCCGGCGCCGGCCCGGGTCGTCGACTGGCTGACCGTACCGATGCTGAGCGGCTGGCTGAAGCTGTTGAGGTGGCTGGCATTGAACCACCACGACAGCTTGCCCACGCGGTCGCCCAGTGTGGCGCTGTATTGCTGGGCCGGCTCGTTCTCGCTGGTGCCGTATTTGCCGAAATGCTGCACGGCGCCCGTGAATTCCAGGCTGCCTTCGAAGGCCTTCGGCATCCGTGTGGTGATTTCCGTCACGGCGCCATACGAGTTGCCGGGGTAGGCCGCGGAGAAGGGGCCATACATCACGTCGATGCGATCGACTTGCTGCGGCGCCACCATGAACCACTGGGGCGACCCGTTGCCGTTGTTGTTATTGATCAGCGTGGATAGCAGGACGCCGTCGGCGTAGATCAGGCTGCGGGCACTGGCATTGATGCCGGTGGTGCGCGTGGCCATCGGCGACTGGGTGTCGCCGATGAACCGCTTGCGCACCAGCACGTCCGGCAGGTACTTGAGCATGTCTTCGGTGCCCATGACGTTGATGGTCTCGGCCGCCTGCTGTGCCGTGATGCCCTCGGTCGTTTGCGGCAGTTGATTCTTCTCGGCGAAGGACCGGGTTTCGGTGACCTGTACCGCGGGCAGGGTCCGTTCCCCCGGCGCCCCCTGGCCTGCCGCGACGGCTGGCGTTGTGCCGCTGTCCTGGGCGTGGGCGCTGCCGGCCCCCAGGATGGCAGCCGACAGCAAGGTACAGCCGCAGCTGACGAAAGCTAATGCAAATGCCGGTGACGGCAAGGCGCCACCGGCGATGCCGGCGCGAGGGTCTGGATTCATGGTGTTCCGGGCAAGTCTGGAGCGGACCGATAGCCCGCTCGTGGCATGGACGCGCGCCCGCGGAGCGGGGGGGCGATCAGGCGAAGGCGATCATGCCAGGGGTGGCGCCCGGGCCGTTGCGCGCAGGAGGCCCGGAGGCTGGTAGGCATTGCGCTGCAATGCCGGCCGCGCAAGACCAAGCGGGGTGAGGTGGGGGAGAAAGGCGAACGGCGCGTGCGGCACCGCATTGGTGTTGCCAAGATCCGCGCAGACCAGGCAGCAGAGGGCATCGTCGAGGCTGTGATGGCTGCCGGGTGCGTCCTCAGGGAAGTGCGTTTGCTCGTCGATCGGGACAACGCGCATACCGCTTGCGCTGCAGATCGTCATGTCGGCCATCTGCCCGTCCACCTGCCCGTGGGCCATCTGTGGCCACGGTGCATGCAGCACCATGCCGAGCAGCGCGAGCCACAAGATGAGCCGACGAGTGAGGGGCATATTGTATGGAGACAATGGGTGGCCGATTATAGTGGCGAGCCGCCGCCTGCAAGGGCGCTGTGGGCCTGATTCCGCTGGATCGGGGTGCGGCGCAGCGCCGCACCCGCTGCCGTCGGATGGGCGTGTGCAGCACCAGGCATTGGATGCGGCCGGCGTCCTTGCATACCTGTCAGCTTATATCCCCTTGCGGCGCATTTCCCTGTGCTGTGTACGGTTCGCCACGTTTCTGCGTAAGAGGCGCTTGCAATTCAGGCATGCGTGTACGCCGGGGCTGACCGCAGGTGATGGGGGGGCGGCTATGCCTGAGGCCAGCCGAGTTCGATGAACACCTTGCACAGTGCCTCCATGCCTGCCGCATCTTCGTCGTCAAAGCGGCCTGCCACCGGGCTGTCCACGTCCCACACGCCGATGAGCGTGCCGTCGGCGGCGATCAGCGGGACCACGATCTCGGATTTGGAGGCGGCGTCACAGGCGATATGGCCGGGGAATGCGTGGACGTCGCGGACGACTTGCGTGCTGCGGGTCTGGGCTGCGGTGCCGCAGACGCCTTTGCCGAGGGCGATGCGTACGCAGGCGGGTTTGCCCTGGAATGGACCGACTACCAGCTCGGTGCCGTCGTAGAAGTAGAAGCCTGCCCAGTTGAGGTCTTGCAAGGAGTGGAATACCAGGGCGGAGAAGTTGGCGGCGTTGGCGATGGGGTTGGTTTCGTCTGCCAGTAGTGAGCGTGCTTGGGTGATGAGGTTCTGGTATTGCTCGGGTTTGGAGGTGGGGGTGGGATTGGTGGGTTGTTGGTGCATGGTTGGGTCTGGTGGGTGGTTGCAGTCGCTGAACGTTGATGTCAAGGGTTTAACGTCAAAGGCCTGACTTCAAAAGCTTAAAGTCAAAGGCAGTTTCACCACCCCTGCGGGGCGGCGACCTACTTTCTTGTCTTGCCAAGAAAGTAGGCAAAGAAGGCGCCCCATACGGCCTGGTACACCTTGACGGCTCGCTTCGCATCGCGCTGGGGTGTGGCCCGCCCTTGGGGGCGCTCCACACGTTTAGACCGAATCGTGCGCTGGTGATATCGCTTTTCTTTGACATCCTTTGGTTCTTCGTGGCCTTCGTTTCGGTTCTACGTTCGACGCGAACTGCCGTCGGGTCTCCACTGGTTCGCTCCACGCTCCCGCTTGCTGGAGGGGCCGGGGGGACTGGGCGCGCTCGCTATGCTTTGGTGCGTCCCGCAGGGCTTTTCCGGCGCTTGGGAGGCATCCTGGCGGTAGGCTTGCCATCCGGTTTCTCGCACGTCTCCGGTTCGGGCTCGTCGGCCAGTTTATCCCGCAACCATGCGATAAACACCTCGGCGTCCTTCGGCAGTTCGCGCGCCGCAGGTACCGCCATCAGCCCGTACTCGAACTGCGCAAAGCCATATGGCGCGAGCAGTTGTCCATCCCTTAGCTCCTTGCGGATCAGCCGCTGTTCGATCAGCGCTACGCCTGCGCCGGAGAGCGCGGCCTCAATGCACAGGTGCGTGTGCGGGAAGGTGAGTTCGCCGGCGGGGGCGATGCGTTGGCCGGATAGCGCTTCCCACTGGTCCCAGGCGCTGGACGTGAAGTCATGCGTAATGCGCACGCCGGAGCGCACGGAGCCGGCGTATGACGGCGCGCACACGGGCCCGAAGGCTACCGGCGCCAGGTGCAGCGCGCGCTGGCGGTCGGGCTCGGGGTAGGAAGTCAGGTCCCAGGCAATGACTACGTCGGCGCCTTCCGTGCGCATTTCCCGGGCGGAGGTCATGGACAGGCGGATCCGGATGTCGGGCCGCAGGCGGTAGAAGTCCACCATGTGCGGCACCAGCCAGCGCATCGCGAACGTGGCGCTGCAGGCCACGTGCAGGCTCGGCCCGCGCGCCTGGTCGATCAGCCGGCCGTAGCCTTGTTCAAGCTGGTCGAACACGGACCGCACCACGTCGTACATGCCCTGGCCGCGCTCGTTAAGGCGTACCCCGGTGCCGTCCTTGTCGAACAGCGTCGTGCCGGCATGCTCCTGCAACAGGCGCAGTTGCCGGCTGATCGCGCCGTGCGTGCGGCATAGCTCTTCGGCGGCGCGCGTGATGGAGCCGGTTCGCGCCGTGGCTTCGAAGGCGCGCAGCGTGGACATGGGGGGCAGCGTCCGCATGAACTGTCCTTGTATGAAGAAAACTGACGAATACGGGAAATTAACTCGGTTTTGCCGGCGGCGGGATGAATCTAACATCCTTTCCATTGCCATTGCGGCAGCAAATTAATACGGCAACCAGCCTCGGAAGCCGATCCGGTAGCGTGAGTATTACTCACGAAGCTTTCGTGCCGGATGCCGCTGRCCAAGCATTTCTAATGAAAGGAGTGGCGGATGAGCCAGATCACGCAGGTACAGGGATATGAGGTGCTGGACAGCCGGGGAAATCCCACGGTGGAGGTGGAGGTCACGCTGGCCGATGGCTCGGCCGGCCGTGCCACGGTGCCTTCCGGCGCGTCGACGGGCGAGCGGGAAGCGGTGGAGTTGCGGGACCTCGACCCCAGGCGCTACCTGGGCAAGGGCGTGACCCGCGCGGTGGGCGCGGTGAACACCGAGCTGCGCGCGGCGCTTGCCGGCGTCGATGCCCGCGAGCAGCGGCAGGTCGACGACATCATGATCCGGCTCGATGGCACGCCGAACAAGAGCCGCCTCGGCGCCAATGCGCTGCTGGGCGTTTCGCTGGCGGTGGCACACGCCGCGGCCGCGTCCGCGCGCTCATCCTTGTTCGCGCATATCGGCGGCCCGCGCGCCAGTGTGCTGCCCGTGCCGATGATCAACATCATCAACGGCGGGGCGCATGCGGACAATACGATCGATTTCCAGGAGTTCATGATCGTGCCGGTGGGCGCGCCGGGCTTCGCCGAAGGCGTGCGCATGGCGTCGGAGATCTTCCACACGCTTCGGCTTGCCTTGAAGGCGGCGGGCTTCAATACGAATGTGGGGGACGAAGGCGGTTTTGCGCCCGACTTGCGCACGGCCGAGGAGGCGCTGGACTTTATCCTGCGGGCCATCGAGACAGCCGGATACCGGGCGGGCACGGAGGTGATGCTGGCCATCGATCCCGCAGCCAGCGAGCTCTTTACCGGCGGCGAATACGTCTATCGCGGGGAGGGCGTGACGCGGTCCAGCGAGGCCCAGGTGGACTATCTGGCCGGACTCGCCTCACGCTACCCGATCTTCTCGATCGAGGACGGGATGGCTGAAAACGATGCCGGGGGCTGGAAGCTGCTGACGTCCCGGCTGGGCGACAGATGCCAGCTGGTCGGCGACGATGTGTTCTGCACCAATGCCGCGTTGCTGCGCGCGGGCATCGGGAGCGGTATCGGGAACGCGATCCTGGTCAAGGCCAACCAGATCGGGACGCTGAGCGAGATGCTGGACACCGTAGGCGTGGCGCATGCGGCCGGGTACACGGCGGTGATGTCGCATCGCTCCGGCGAAACCGAGGACGTGAGCATCGCGGACCTGGCGGTGGCGACCGGATGCGGCCAGATCAAGACCGGCTCCATTTCCCGCTCCGACCGGACCGCGAAGTACAACCAGCTGATCCGCATCGAGCGAACGCTGGGCGCGCGGGCGCGGTACGCCGGCACCGCCATTCTCAAGGGCCGGACCTGATCGAGCGGCGATCCGCCTGCGCAGGCGGATCGCCGCCGCCATCACGAGCCCGCCACCTTCAGCAACACCGGATCGTTGCGATACAGGTCGGGGAACATCTGCTTCAGGTAGCCGATCTTGGGCAGGTCGTTGACGACGATATAGGGATGCGCGGGATGGTTGGTCAGGAAATTCTGGTGATAGCTTTCCGCCGGGTAGAAGGCCTTGTAGTCCTCGATGCGGGTGACGATCGGCGCCTTGAAGGCATTGGCCTTGCCCAGTTGCGCGATATACGCCTGCGCTATGCTGCGCTGTTCGGCGCCAAGCGGGAACACCGCGGAGCGGTACTGCGTGCCGTGGTCCGGACCCTGGTAGTTGAGCTGCGTGGGATTGTGCGCGACGGAGAAGAAGACCTGCAGCAGCTTGCCATAGGTGACCTGCGCCGGGTCGAACGTGACTTGCACGGATTCCGCATGGCCGGTGTTGCCGCTGCTGACGGTCTCGTACTGCGCTGTGCCGGCCGCGCCGCCGGCGTAGCCCGACGTCACCTGCTTCACGCCGCGCACGTGCTGGAACACGCCCTGCACGCCCCAGAAGCAGCCGCCCGCGAACACGGCGGTTTCGCTCTGGGCGGAAGGGGCCTTCTCGTCCAGCGCGGGTGGGGGGATCCTGACGGCGTCCTCGGCGGAGTTCGCCGCGCGCTGCCAGGCCAGCAGGCCCGCGGCCAGCATGACGAGGCCCGCGAGCCTGGCGGTGGACGAGCGCGTCCACCAGGAGGAGGCGCCGGTTGAAGAGTTCGTGGTCATGATTGCCTGTCCTTGAATATTGCCGTTGGTGATGCTGTTGATGCTGTCTGTTGCCGGTGCGCGCATCAGCCGAAGGTGAATGCGTAGGCTTCGACACCAGCGTCGAGGAATTCGATGGCAAAGGTGCGGTCGGCGACCTTGCCGTTTTGCCGCACCAGTTGATACAGCCGCTGCTCCGTGACCGTGCCGCTGCCATCCGCCGCCACGTCGGTGCCGTGCGCGTCGCCCGGCGCGGCGCCGTCGATCGTGACGCGGAAGCGCACCGGCTTGCCGTCCTTGCCCGGCCCCAGCACCAGGTGCAGGTCGCGCGCATGGAAGCGGTAGACGATGCGCCCGGACGCGCCGGCCAGCGTCGCGTGCTCGGCCCCGACCTTCCAGGTGCCGGCCAGGCCCCAGTCGTTGAGCGCGGGTTGCGCGGGTGCGGTGTAAGTGTGCGCCTTGTCTTGCGCCTCGCCGCCCGGTGATGCAAAGTTCTCCGCCCGCTCGTAGCCGAGATAGGTTTCGCCGGACTGAATCTCCGCCTTGTCGGCAGCCATCTGCACGCCTTGCGCGCCGGTGGCGCCCAGCCCCGCGGCTACCTTCGCCGCGCCGGCGTGGCCGGCTTCCGCCAGCAGTTGCTGGATCACCTGCTCGGATTTCGCGTACTCGCCTTCGCCAAAGTGGTGGAAGCGGATCTGCCCCCGCGCATCGATGAAATAGTGCGCCGGCCAATACTGGTTGTTGAAGGCGCGCCAGATCGCGTAGTTGTTGTCGACCGCGACGGGGTAGTCGATGCCAAGGTCGCGCGTGGCCTTCTTCACGTTATCGATATTGCGCTCGAAGGCAAACTCCGGCGCATGCACGCCGATCACCACCAGCCCCTGGTCGCGGTACTTCTCTGCCCACGCTTTCACGTACGGCAGGGTGCGTAGGCAGTTGATGCAGGAGTAGGTCCAGAAATCCACCAGTACCACCTTGCCGCGCAATCCCTCCACCGTGAGCGGGGGAGAGTTCAGCCACTGCACGGCTCCCGCCAGCGCCGGCAACTGGCCTTCCACGGGCAGCGGTGCCGGGCCGCCGAGCGCCGCGCGCATCATCGCGCCGGACGATGCGGTCATCGCCGGGCCGGCTTGCGCATCCTGCGCGGGCGCCGGCCTGGCCGACAGCCGGTCGACCAGGTGCTGCTCGATCCCGCCGGTGGCCACGGTCGACACGCGCGCCAGCACGCCGGTGTCCAGCCCCAGTGCAATGGCGGCCACGCCGAGCAGCATGGCGGCGCCGATCCCGCGCCGGACCCATTCCCCCGCGCCCAGCGAACGCTTCATCGCGGTAAAGACCCGGCCGCCGATCAGCAACGCGACCGCCAGCGACGTGGCCGCGCCGGCGGCATAAGCCACCAGCAGCAGCGTGGTGCCGACGCTGGCGCCGCGCAGCGCGGCCCCGGTCAGTACCAGGCCCAGGATCGGGCCGGCGCAAGGCGCCCACAGCAAACCGGTGGCGATGCCCAGCAGGAACGACGAGCCCGGCCGGACTTGCCGGCCATCGGCCTGGGCAAACGCGGAGAGCCGGCTGCCGGCGCTGACCAGCGGGTGCATCAGCCGGTCCGCCAGGCGCGGCAGCAGCAGCGTGAGGCCGAATACGGCGAGCAGCGCAATCGCCAGCCAGCGTCCGTACTGGTTGGCCTGCGTCACCCATCCGCCGCCGACGGCGGCCAGCGTTGCCACGCCCGCGAAAGTCAGCGCCATGCCTGCCAGCAGCGGCAGGCCGCTGCGCACGAATGGCTGGTCGGCCCGCGAGAACACGAAGGGCAGGACGGGCAGGATGCACGGGCTCAGGATGGTGAGCGCGCCGCCCAGATAGGCAAGGACGAGGAGGAGCATGGAATCTTCGCGGTTGGGGTTGGAGGCCCGGATGCCCGGGGGCTCAGGCGGCTTGCGGCTTGAACGCCATTGCCAGGCCGTTCATGCAGTAGCGCAGCCCGGTCGGCTTGGGGCCGTCGTCGAACAGGTGGCCCAGGTGGCCGCCGCAACGGCGGCAGTGCACTTCCGTGCGCGACATGCCGAAGGAGCGGTCCGTGCGCGTGCCGACCGCGTTGTCGAGCGGCGCCCAGAAGCTGGGCCAGCCGGTACGGCTGTCGAATTTCGTGCGCGACGAGAAGAGATCCAGCTGGCACCCCGCGCAGGCGAAGATGCCGGCACGATGCTCGTCGTTCAGCGGGCTGCTGTAGGGCCGCTCCGTGCCTTCCTGCCGCAGCACGTTGTACTGGGCCGGCGTCAGCACCTGGCGCCATTGCTCGTCGGAGCGGACCACCTCGAAGGTGTCGGCGGGCTTGCCCGCGCCCGGCTGCCCGGCCGCCATTGCCCGCCATCCGCTGGCGGCTGCGAGTGCCGCCACGGCGGCACTACCCGATACCAAAAAGCGCCTTCTGCTTCCCATGATGTGCTCCTGGCCTTGATTGGCGGGCCGTTGCGGCCGCCCGTTGCTGATCGTTGGCGCATCGTAGGCCTGGCGCAATCCCGAAGTCCTCACGAAAGGTTAAATTAATTGTGATAACTCAATGCCTCGAAATTTTGCACAATAGCCAGGCCGGCGCACTTGCCGCGGCTGCCCTGCCAGGCGCGAGCGGGATCGCGCCCCGAGGCCAGAACCGGATCACCTCAAACGGATCACCCCAAGTGGATCACCCCAAGCGCATCCTGATTGTCGAAGACGACGTCGACATCGCCAATATCCTCAGCCTGCACCTGCGCGACGAGCGCTATGACGTCGTGCACAGCGCCGAYGGCAACGAGGGCCTGCGCCTGCTGGAGCAGGGCAACTGGGACGCGCTGATCCTTGACCTGATGCTGCCCGGCGTCGATGGCCTGGAGATATGCCGGCGCGCCCGCGCCATGGCGCGCTACACGCCGATCATCATCACCAGCGCGCGGTCCAGCGAGGTGCACCGCATCCTCGGCCTGGAACTCGGCGCCGACGACTACCTCGCCAAGCCGTTCTCGGTGCTTGAACTGGTGGCGCGCGTGAAGGCGCTGCTGCGGCGGGTGGATGCGATGGCAAAGGACCTGCGGATCGACGCCGGCAGCCTGGAGCTTGGCGGCCTGTCGATCGATCCGCTGACGCGCGAGGCCACCGTGGACGGCCGGCGCATCGAACTGACGCCGCGCGAGTTCGACCTGCTGTATTTCTTCGCCCGGCATCCGGGCAAGGTGTTCTCGCGCATGGACCTGCTGAATGCCGTCTGGGGCTACCAGCACGAGGGCTACGAGCATACGGTCAACACCCATATTAACCGGCTGCGCACCAAGATCGAAGCCGATCCGGCGCAACCCAGCCGCATCCTGACCGTCTGGGGGCATGGCTACAAGCTCGCGGCGGGACCCGCGGCGGCGCAGGGGGATGCGCCGTGAACCTCGGCCTGAACCTGAGCCGGCGCCTCACCCTGACGCAGCGGCTGTCGCTCGTTTTCTCCGTGCTGCTGCTGGCCTGCTGCGGCGCCTCCGCCTGGCTGCAGGTCCGCTCGAACGACATGCGCGAGAAAGAGGTCATCCAGGACCTGTCGCGCGGGCTTGCCGGGCACATCGCCCGCAACGCGTCGCTGATGGATGCGAACGGGCTGAAGCCGGATGCCTTGCGCCGCTTGTTCGGCCAGTTGATGGTGGTGAACCCGAGCGTGGAGGTGTACCTGCTGGACAGCCAGGGGCGCATCCAGGGACACGACGCGCCGGCCGGCCACCTGCAGCGCGAGCAGGTGGACCTCAAGCCGGTGCAACGCCTGCTGGCCGGCGAGCCGCTGCCTATCCTCGGCGACGACCCGCGCAGCGCCGGCGGGCGCAAGGTGTTCAGCGCGGCGCCGCTGCGCGCGGGCGGCGGCGAGCCCTCCGGCTATATCTACGTGGTGCTGCTGGGCGAGGCGCATGACGAACTGGCGGCTAGGGCGTCAGCCAACTCGGTGCTGCGGACGACCTTGTGGTCGATGGGGCTGGTGGCGCTGCTGGGTTTGTTCGCGGGCCTGATGGCGTTCGGGCTGATTACCCGGCCGCTGCGCCGCCTGACCGAAGCGATGCGCCGCTTCGATGCCGACGCCGCGCCGCCGGCGCAGCCGCGCGTGCCGCGCCCGCCGTCCGCCAACACGCGCGATGAAATCGTCGCGCTGGAGGCGGCTTTCGCGCAGATGGCGGACCGCATCGCCGAGCAATGGCGCGCGCTGACCAAGCAGGACCAGGAGCGGCGCGAACTCGTCGCCAACATCTCCCACGACCTGCGTACGCCGCTGACCTCGCTGCATGGCTACCTGGAGACGCTGTCGCTCAAGGCCGACACGCTCAGCGAAGCCGAACGCAAGCGCTATCTGTCCATCGCGCTCGCGCAAAGCCTCAAGGTGGGCCGCCTGGCGCAATCGCTCTTCGAGCTGGCCCGGCTCGAGCACGGCATCGTCCAGCCAGCGCTGGAGGATTTTTCACTGGTGGACCTGCTGCAGGATGTCTTCCAGAAGTTCGAGCTGCCGGCCGAAGCGCGGCATCTGCGGCTGCGCGCGGGCATCCCGCAGCGCTTGCCCGCCGTCACGGCCGACCTCGGCATGATCGAGCGGGTGCTGACCAACCTGCTCGATAACGCCATCCGCCATACGCCCGCCGAAGGCGCCATCGACGTCGACCTGGCCCTGCGCGAGGGCAAGGTGTCGGTCACGGTCAGCGATACCGGCCCCGGTATTCCGCCGGAACTGCGCGACAGCCTGTTCCAGCGGCCGTTCAGTTCCGGCGGCGCGCATCGCGGTGGCGGCCTGGGTTTGCTGATCGTCCAGCGCATGCTGCAGTTGCATCACAGCCAGATCCGGCTGGTGGAACGGGCTGGCAGGGGGACAGTGTTTTGCTTTGAGCTGCCGGTGTCCGGCGGCGCATCCCGCTGAAGGGGCGGAGCTCAGTCCGCGGCCTGGCCGGCAAAGCGGGAGATCAGCCACGAGGCGGCGGGGCCGGGCGGCGTGTCGGTCCGGTAGATCGCATCGAACGGGTATAGGCCACCCTTGTAGTCCGGCAGGTCGAGCAGGACCAGGCGGCCCGAGTCGAGATCCTCCTGCACCATCGGCACCGGCATGTTTCCCCAGCCGATACCTTCGCGCAGCAGCATGTGCTTGGCACCCAGGTCGGCCAGGCGCCATGTGTGCGTGCCGATCACCGAGAAGTCCACGTTACGCGTGAGCGGGGAGCGATCCGACAGCACCAGTTGCACGTGGTGCCGTCCGGCGCCTGGCGGATTGGGGTTGGCGCTGGCCAGGGGGTGGCCCGGAGCCGCGACCGGCCGCAACATGACGCCGCCGATCCCGATGCGCTCGATCCCTGCCGTGACTGCGCTGAGCGGCCCGCTGACGCCAATCGTGGCACCCTGGTCCAGCACCAGCTGCGCCACCGCCCCAAGCGCCTCCATGTGCAAGTGAAGCGCCACCGTGGGGAATGCATCGCGGAATGCCTTCAGGGCATCCACCACCCGTGCCGCGGGGAGCATCACGTCCACCACCAGATGGAGTTCGGCCTCCAGGCCCTGCAGCAGGCCCTTTACCTTGGCGCGCAACCCCTCAATGTGCAGGTAGACCGTGCGCGCCTCGGCCAGCACGGTGCGGCCGGCCTCGGTCAGTTGCGGTTTTTTCGTGGTCGTGCGGTCGAATAACGCTACGCCGAGCTGGTTCTCCAGGTTGGCGATCGTATAGCTGATGACCGAGGTCGCCCGGCTCAGCTTTCGTGCCGCGCCGGCAAAGCTGCCCACATCCACCACAGTCAGGAAGACCTTCAGCTGATCCAGCGTCGGCGTACCGGGATTGGGCATCTTATCGATTTCATCGAACGTTTCGATCCATATTATCCCAGTTTCGCGTACGTAAAAACGCGCCTACATTTCATCCATCGGCCGCGCAACGCAATGCAAGGTAACGCAAAGTGAAGCAACGGCCATGCGGAAATACAGCCGTGCAGCGCACGTCTTGCCGCAGACCAATCCGAATCGCTTGTTTCAACCGGCCAGCCAAGGCGGCGCGGCCAAACCGAATGGAGAATCATCATGTCTCAAACCGCTCAGCTTGACGCCCGGAGCCGCACCTTTTCTGAATCCCCCGCCACGGCGGGCCTGACGCTGCTCGGCCGTGTTCTGGTCAGCGCCATCTTCCTGCTGTCCGGCGCGTCCAAGCTTGCCGCGCCGGCGGCCATGGTCGGCTACATCCAGTCGGTGGGCCTGCCGTTTCCGCAGTTGGCCCTGGGACTGGCAGTCCTGGTGGAACTGGGGGGCGGCCTCGCCCTGGTCCTGGGCTACCGCACGCGTCTGGTTGCCGCCATTCTCGCCGTCTTCAGCGCAGCCACCGCGCTGGCCTTCCATGCCAACCTGGCGGACCAGAACCAGTTCATCCACTTCTTCAAGAACATCGCGATGGCAGGCGGCTTGTTGCAGATCGTGGCCTACGGCGCTGGCCGGTTCAGCCTCGACGCGCGCCGCGGCAATGCGTGAGTCTGGCCAGACCCAGGCAAAGCGGGAGCGGGGACAGCGGTCTGCGCAGAAACGGTGTGGACATGGGTACGTGTCAGGACGATGCGCCCCGTGATCCGGCGGGGCGGAATGCGCGCATCGGAAACGCCAGCACGAAGATCAGCGCGGCCAGCACCAGCGCGGCGCTCAGGATGTACAGGCTATAGGCAAAGCCGCCTGTCGCCGCCTTGATCGCGCCGACCATGACCGGTGCGACCAGGCCGGCGCTGCCGCCGATCGTGCTGATCATGGCGATGCCGCCGGCCGCGCCGCGGTTCGCCAGGATGCTGCCGGGAACGGTCCACAGGATGGTGAAGGCGCTGGCAACGCCCGCCGACGACAGCGCCAGGCAAAACACCGCGGCAAGCGGGCTGTGCATGAACATGGTGGTGAGCGACAAGCCGAGCGCGCCAACCAGCGCCGCCACGGCAAAATGCCAGCGGCGCTCCCCGGTGCGGTCCGAATGGCGTCCCACGGCGACGGAGGCCGCGATGCCGGCGACCGCCGGCACCACTGCGTAGAAGCCCACCTGCAGCACACTCAGCCCCATCATCTTCAGCAACGTCGGCTGCCAGAACGACAAGGCATAGATGCCCAGGATGACCAGGAAGGAGATCAGGCCGAGCAGCCACACGCGCCCGTCGCGCAGCGCGGCGCCGAAGCCGTGGCTGGTGCGGTTGCCATTCGTGGCCTGGTCCTCTTCGAGCAGGCGGGCTACCCGCTGCTGTTCCGGGGCGGTCAGCCACCTTGCCCGGGCGGGCCCGTCCGCCAGCACGAAGAAGGCCAGGATGCCCAGCAACACGCTCGGGATGCCCTCCAGCAGGAAGAGCCACTGCCATCCCCGCAAGGACCACGTGCCGTTGAGAAAGGTCATCACCAGTCCGGCCAGCGGGCCCGCGACGATCGGCGCGGCGCCGTAAGCCATGAAAAACAGCGCCGTGGCCTGCGCCCGCCGCCGCGACGGGTACCACAGCGTGAAGTAGAACAGCACGCCCGGCGCGAAGCCGGCTTCCAGCACCCCGATCAGGAACCGCAGCGCATAGAACTGCGTGGGCGTGCTGACAAAGATCATGGCCGCCGACGCCAGCCCCCACAGGCCCATGATGCGCAGCAGCGTGGCCCGCACACCGATCTTCGCCAGCATCAGGTTGCTCGGGACCTCGAACAGCGCATAGCCGAGGAAGAAGATGCTGGCTCCCAGGCCGAACACAGCATCGCTGAAGCCTAGATCCTCGCGCATCTGCAACTGCGCGTAGCCGACGTTGGTCCGGTCCAGGTAGTTGAAAACGTAGCAGATGCACAGCAGGGGAAGCAGCCGCCAGGTGATCTTGCGGAACAGTTCGCTGTCGGTGGCCGGATCGCCGGCCACCATGCAGACCCGCTTTGTCAGGGTGACGGTATTCATTGCGCGGCGCTCCTGTCTTCCTGGAGCGCGGCAGTCTTTGCGACTGCCAGTTCGCCGAATGCGGTCTCGCCCCACAGGTGGCTGGATGGCGCGCCGGGGAACAGCCAGTACGGCGTGCACTCGGACGAAGGCACGACATTGCTGAACGGATGGGCTTCCGAAGTGCCCGCGATGGTCTTCTCCAGCACCATCGACAGGTACTGGTCGTTGCTGCCCTCCTGGGTATTGCCGTTCAGGATCACTTCCGCGCCGGTGGCGCGGGCAAAGCGCCGGATGCCGTTGTGGCGCGAGTTCGCAGGCGCCCAGCTATCCGCCGAGACGCCGTTTTCGCTGCTGACGCGGATGCCGTCTGGCGCGCGGTACACCAGCGAGTGGTTGCCTTCCGTATGTCCTGGCGTATGCACGAGTGCCAGGCCGCGCCCCAGGCGCACGCTGCCGCTGAAGGCGACGATGCGTTCCGGCTGCACGCCCGCCAGGCCATTGGGACAGTACCAGTCGGCCTGTACCGGCAGCAGGCCGTGCACGCTGGCCAGTTCTTGCTGGTGCACCAGCAACCTGGCGTTCGGCAACAGCCCGGCGTGGCCGTTGCTGCCGAGCCAGCGGCGTACGTCCTGCGTGTGCAGGTGATCGTAGGTGATGTAGTCGATCTGCTCCGGCGCCACGCCGCAGCGCTCGAGCGCCTGCGGCACGGTGGCGTAGACGGGCGCGATGGTGCTGTGCAGGAATTGCGGCGTCTGCGTGCCCATGCGCTTGAAGTAAGGCGTCTCGGCGCCCGCCTCGAAGTCCGCGGGAGTGAACAACAGCGTGCGCAACTGTCCCGCGAAGTCCTCGTACTGGATCAAGGTCATGCGCGATAGCAGGTGGATCAGGTGCGGCTTGAGCATCTGCTGCGAGTACACGCCGTTGAACGCATACCAGGCAGGGTAGGGGACTCGCAAAAGGTTGAAGCTGCGCGCGAACCGTACCGGCGGCTCCTCCAGGAACTGTTCGCGGAACTGCTGCCCCGCGCGGCGCAGCGCGCGCAAGCGGTCCTGCGGGGCGGGCGCGCCGCGGGCGCCGTCGAAATCGGAGAGCGGCAACGGGCCGGACGGATCGGGTTCGCGTTTCATGCGGTGTCTCCTGTGGTCTTTGCTTTATCGTTTTTGTTTGTTCTCTTTCCCCCCAGCGTGGCAATGCTCAAAAGGCAGGTTCGGCCTGGTGCGCCTGCGGCTGCCCCAGCAGGCCGCCGATCAGCCGGGGCAATATCTCGGGCGGCGTTCCGGCCAGCAACTGGCGCATCATCGTCAGCGTGTCGAAATACACGCGCTCGCAGACCAGCCGCTCGTCTTCGAAGATGAACAGCGCGATCATGCGGCAGCGAAAGGCATTGCCCGTCGGCGGCAGGCCGCGCAGCGGGCCGCGGTGCGTGCCAAGCAGCCAGAACTCGACGATGACGGAATCGTCCGTGTGACGAAGCTGGATGATCTCGTGCCGTTGGTCGGGGAAGGCCTTGCGGCTGTCGATGTAGTACTGGCGCACGGTATCGGTGCCGTCGTGCACTTCGCCGCTCGGGATCAGCTCATAGTGCGGATGCGGAAAGGTAGCGAGCACCGCGTCGAAATCCTGCCGCGTTTCGTCGGCAAAGTGGTCAAGCACAAGGCGTTCGCGGTGTGCCTTGAGTTCGGAGGAAACGGTCATGTTGTAGCTCCATGTGGGGCAATCTGCGGATCGGTGCGGCTGGTGCCGCCATCCGTTGCCTGGAGCGATTATCTGCAGCGCGCCGCGGGAAGACTGTCGCGGCTTGGCAGTTGCTGATCCGGATAAACCCCGTGCCGGGGTTGATGAGGGCCGGGCGGCTACGCGTCCGCCGCTTCCTGCGCCGGCATGCCCATGCGTGTCGTCAGTTCGACATAGATGGCTACGCTCGCGGTCCGCAAGGGGTAGCAGGCAACCTCGTCCGAACGGGGTCTTCCGTGCGGCCGGTGCCGCGAACGCTTGCAGGCTGAGCAGCCCGGAGACCGGCATGGGCGCTATCGGCGTGCGCATGTTCCTCCCGAGTGCTTCGCCGGGGTACCATGCCGCCATGGTCAAACTTGCTCGCTCCCGAACCTCGGTCAGCCCGGATACGCCGCAGGCGCTGTTCTTGACCGGGGACGCCGCGGGCGCTGTCGGGCTGTTTCCTGTGATACCCGGCGCAGCGCTTGTCGTGCGTCGCCCATAGCCGTTCCTTGAGACGTTCCTTTTGTATTCCCTTGACGGAGCCTGTACGCATGCAAGAACCGAAAGCCGCCGATCTCCCTTCGCCACGTTTCGAAACCGGCCCGACGCTATGGGTAGCCGGACTCAGCGACCGTTTCACGCCGGACACGCACGCGGGCATCCCGGCACTCTGGCAGACGTTCATTCCCTATATCGGACAGGTCCCGGGCCAGGTGGGCTGGATCACCTACGGCTTGTGCTGCAATCCCGGGAAGGACGGCAGCTTCGAGTATGTCGCCGGTGTCGAGGTGCGGAGCCCGGACGGGCTGCCACCGTCCTTTCGCTCCATCAAGGTAGACCCGCAGCGCTATGCCGTGTTCGAGCATGCTGGCGATATCTCGACGCTGCACGTGACCTGCCGCACCATCTGGCAAACGTGGCTGCCGGCATCAGGCTTCCAGTCGGGGCATGCTCCCGATTTCGAGCGCTATAGCGCGGACTTCGATCCTGTCGCGGGAACCGGCACGGTGGAAATCTGGTTGCCGCTCAGGGACGCGGTGAGCGGGCCGGCATAAGGACTAGCTACCAGCATGTACAGAAAGCCAGCCGGCGTCATGTTTTTGATACTGCATTCGGCAAGCAGCTTCGCCACGGCACAGTGCCCACCCGACGCGTCCTGCGGCCCCTTGACGCCGGAATTCAAGGTGGCGATGTACGCCTCCATCGTTGCCTTCCCGATGGCGTGCGCGAAGCTGGATCCCGCGAATGCGGCTCGCTACACGGCAGCCCTGCAGACGGAGCTTGGCAAGCTGGACGCCGGGGACCGGCAAGCCATGGCCGAGGCGGCGCGCGACCCTGCTCTGCCAGAGATGCTGGCTGCCGCCGGGAAGAAGCTCGACGAGGAGCAATCGCCCCGGATGCTGCTGAAAAAATGCGACCGCGCCCTCCGGCGCTCCGAAGCGGGCGAGACGGCAAGCCAGAATCGATAGCGCAGCCGGCGCGCAGGCGCGCGCGGGGAGCTTGACAGCATTTTTGCCATCAGCCACCAAAAGGCCATCCGCGCAGGGTGTTGGGCCACGACCGACGCGTTCAGCCGGTTGTTGGCCGCGCCCCATCATTTGCTCCCCGTTTTGGGCTCTTCCGTGCACACCGCGTGGCCCCGCGCCCATGGCATGGCGTGTGCTCTGTGGGAAGGTAGAGCGCCTTTCGCGGCGTTCGTCCCCCACTTCGAAGGAGCACATCATGAATCGCAAATTCGCCTGTACCGCCATCACCGCCGCCGCAATTGCCGCAGCTCTCCTGGGAGGTACCGCCTACGCCTCCGGCCCGCGGGACAGTACCGTCTCCGGTGACAAATACGGCTACAACTTCCGCACTGGCAAGACCGACGCGTTCACCGACGGTGGCCGTAGCGGCAAGTTCGACACCTTCAGTGACGGCGCCCGCATGGTCGATCCGTACACCGACGGCGGACGCATGGTCGACCCTTACACCGACGGTGGACGCATGGTCTCCGGCATGGACCGCAGGGGCGTATCGGCCGAGCCTTCGCGCAGCTTCGACGTCTACACCGACGGCGCCAATACGTGAGTGGCTGGCAGCACCCGCCACGCCAGCATCTCGCCAGATCCGCGCATGCGGGCCTGGCGAGGGCTGGATCCCGGCCTATCCGGAATCGGCCGCGCAGCGCGTCGCGTGCATCCGCCTGGCGAGGTAGGCAAGGTTGTGCGCGACAAACAGCGCCAGCAGTATCGCAGCTACGCTCCAGGCAAGCGGCGGCAACCAGGGCAACAGGGCCGCTATCTCCGGATGCTTGCTGGCCCCTGACGTGACGATGGCAATCCGTGTGAACGCGGCGAGCGCGGACAGCGCGAACACCAGCCCGGTGAAGCAGCCTTCACGCCCGACATGGCCTGCATCAATGGCGGCGTTCGCAGCGGTGCCGAAGATCACTCCCCACAGCCCGCCTGTCACGCATTGCATGGCCAGGACCCCGGCAAGGGAAGCCGCCGACGCGAATCCGAACAGGGCCAGCGTGCCAAGCGCGGTGGCCGCCAGCAGCAGAACATAGGCCGGGAGGCGCCTGAAGACTGCGGATCCCGGCAACAGCACGCACAGCGCAAAGCCGATCCAGAATGCCGGCATGACGCGAACCAGATCGGACGCCGGCATGAATTTCAGGTATGCCGGCGCCGAGTTGACAGTTGTGTGGATCTGAAATCCCAGCGCCAGGGACCAGACGGCAGCAAAGAACAGCCAGATCATCCGCGCACGCCCAGCGCCGCGTGCTGTCATTCCTGCATCGTCAACAAGGGGCGCAGGCAATGTCTCGGCCCAGCGTAACGCTGCGACAGCCACGACGAGGCCCGCGCTTGCAACGACAAAGGGCAAGGTCGGCGATATACCGCGCAGCCAGACGGTAAGCGTGGGCGCCAGCGCGGCGGCGATGCCAAGGCCGAGAAAGGAGCACGCCACAAAGAACGGCGTGGCCGAAGTCTTCATGCTCCTGCTGATGATCACCATGGGCGGCGCGCGCAGCGCCGAAGATGTCGCGGCCCACACCGCGGTCAGGCCAATCAGGAGCACTGGTGAAGTCGCGTGCGGCAGCAGGACAAACGCGGCGCACGAAGCCACGGTCATGGCCAGTATCCACCCGCCAAGATGCCGCATCGCATTCGCGACACGATCCGCGGCAATGCCCAGCGCGCAATCCATGGCGACAAAGATCACCTGGTCCATCAACAGGATCCAGGCGGCATGTTCCCGGGGAATGCCCGCCTGCGCCGCCAGTTGCGGAAGAAACGCGAGGTATAGCGTCCACGTGACCGCGAGCAGGAATTGCACGGAACAAAAGATCAGGGCGCGCATTGATCTCTCCGGCTATGCATCGAGGGAATCGGTCATTCACCCGCGGCCGCGCGGCAGCATGCCCATGCCGCCAAACCCTTCACCACCAAGCATAGAGCAGGCGCTTGTTGCGCGAAAGCGTGCACTTTGTGCGGGACATGCACCATGTCCCGGGACGGATTCATCCCGCTGTGCATGCCGCAGCGTTGCCGGCTTGAGTCCCCCGCCACGATGAACAATACTGGGCCATAGGCTCGCAGGACGGAGTGGGCGGGACCTGCGCATGCCGAAGTCATATCAAGGAGCGATCCATGTTGCGCGACAGTCATGCATTCAGCGGATTCTCGGTCGACGACATCGCAAAAGCGACGGACTTCTATGGCGGAACGCTGGGCCTGGAAGTGACAAAGACCGGGGGCGTGCTGACGCTGTACCTTGCTGGCGGCAACAACGTGTTGCTCTATCCCAAGGCAAACCATGCGCCAGCCACGTTTACCGTGCTGAATTTTCCCGTGGAAAGCGTGGACCGCGCCGTGGAACAGCTGGGCAAGCGCGGCGTGCGGTTCGAGATCTACGACCTGCCTGGGCTGAAGACCGACGAACGCGGGATCTGCCGGGACAGCGGCGGCCCTGTCATTGCGTGGTTCAAGGATCCGGCGGGCAACATCCTCTCGGTGCTTGAGCCGATGTAGGTCTTTGCAGCCGGCGGCGGGGCAGCGGCAGATCTCTGCGCGATATCCGAGGTGACAT